>JAQGHA010000010.1 GCA_028289065.1 Candidatus Saccharimonadota bacterium | reverse complement strand
TTCTCCTTGGTGTCGCTAGTCGCGGTTTTCAGCCAGGCAGCGTAATCGTATAGTGCCGGTACAGCCTCCTGCTTAACCGCAGTCTTTACGGCTGCACTTTTAGTTCGTAAGTTAATAAGTTCAGTACGAGCGGAGTTAACGGCAATAACAAACTCGCCTGTTCCCTCTCCACAAGGTGTACTCTCTACCTTATTTAAGGCTGTTTTATAGGCCGCCGCCTGAATAGTGTAGGTACTTATCGCTTTCGTAACAGAATCTCGAGCAGTAGTGAGTTCTGAGATATCAGGATAACCAGCATCGGTAGCGGTGGTTATGTAGGCGTTAATACGGTTGGTAATAGAAGTTTGCAACGTAGCCCTGTCAGTTTGAAGGGTGGTTATATTGGCAATGTGCGTTGTTATTCTTTCTCTTGCAATGGTACAACGGGCTTCGGTAACGGGCGGTTGAATAGCTGTTTGGGCGTATGTCGATACAGGAATAAGCGCAAAACTAAGGGCCAGTCCGAGCACGAAGATACCGGCTTGTTTTATTTTACTCACAAACTGAACTCCTTAGTGCTTACGTTTTTTATAGTATAGCATTTAGGAGTTTTATTTAGCAAAACAGTTTAGAGTTTGGCTTTTTTCTCAAGGATTTGATCGTGTAACTCTTTAAATTGAGCTTGCATGACATCAAGTTCGGTGTCGGTTAAGTCTTCAATATCAACGAATTCGGTGCGAGCGCCCCGGCTACCTTTAATAAGTTCATTAAGCTTCAATTGCATGGCACGAGCGTCGCGGTTTTGGGTATTTTGAATCGCGAATACCATTAAGAAAGTCACGATCGTTGTAGTGGTATTAATTACCAACTGCCAGGTATCGGAAAAGTGAAAAAGTGGGCCGGTTAAAATCCATACAACGATAAGTAATACGGCTAGAAGAAACGCTATTGGTGAGCCCAATTTAGTGGAGACAATCATCGAGATGCGGTGGAAAGAATCTTTAGAAGGTTTTGTTATCGGTTCAACATCTACAGGAACGATGTGTCGGACAATTTTTACATGCGGGTGACGTGGTGTTAATTTTTCGTTTTCTATACTCATGGCAGTAGTATATCACCTCGTCGAATTCCGATGAAATATTTTAGAAAAAAGAAAAAGCGCCCGCTGCCTAGTCGGATAACTAGACAGCGGGCGTAGCTCTCAGCCTCGCTTGCTTTCGATTGCCTGGTTGATTGCGCGATCGAAAAGCTCCCCGTCCTTGATGTATTTCGAATTCATCCAGAACATTGCATTTTCATACCCCTCTGAATCTTTTTCTTCGTCGGGTGGACCGCCGTCAAGCAAGAGCCGGAACCGGTCGCACCCGATGGCATGCGCAAGGTACGAAGAGGCCCGGGTGATGGTGTTGACGTTGAGCAAGTATAGGTGGCGATTGAACGGTGCCAGCAGGAACAGCCCATTTTCAGGGCGTTTCGCAAACAGGTCCCATCCAATTTTGACTACATACAGCTCCGCCCACTTGTAATGCTCCCGCAGGGTGATGTAGGTCAACACGATACAGGCTACCAGATACACTGTCGTCCAGCCTGGTGCCACACTGAGAAGGTTCGCGATGTAGGTAAACACCAAAGAGCCGACGGCGGTCAAGCCAAACACTGCCAGCACCTTCTGTCTTCTAAACCGTTTGAAAGCTGCCTCGTTGAAAACGTTCTTTCGGTTGACATGCAGGTGGATGGAAAAACGCCAAATTGCCCAAGCAATGCTGTAAATGGCGATTACTCCCATGAGTGCTGCTGGTGCATTTCCGGAGCCCGCTATGTACGCAGCTCCCAGAAAAATGTACAGCAACCAGCAAATCGTCATTACCCAGAAAATCTGCAGAAAATGCTTCCGCGATTCATAACGAATATTGGGCTCGGTCTTGTCCTTCATCGCGTTCTGAGCCCGGACGTGCGCCCTGACTATCATGTCCTCGACGAGTGGTTCGATTTCGATGAACCATCTCGTCAACATGTTCATGAAGCTCCGCTCTCGCGGATCCTCGTCGGGCGGCGGGTCTGAGGGGCTATCGTCGTTCGGGACGTCGTCGGGTGTCGACTGGTTGCCGCCCATACCAATCGCTGGTTTGTCGGGCGGTTGTTCGCTTTCGTCGGGGTTGTCTTGCGGATTGTCAGTCACGTCACACCTTCCTCGATAGTCGAGATTGAGAGTACGAGATAGTGGCTTGCGCCAAAATCTAGATATAAGTTTTACATCAATATTATATTTATGCAAATAAAAAACACCACATGGGTGTTATGTTCCCCGAAACGTTCCGGACCCTCATCGCCTAAGCGGAGGTCCGGAACATTTCGAGTAGTGGTGAGCCTAACGATTGGCCAAAGACTCTAGGAAATTACCCAGGATATTGACCCCCTCGTTAATCATAGTCGCCACGAAATTGCTTTCAGGCTGATCCTTCGTCATGTTGACGATGACGATGACGATGAACACAGTCACCAGGATGACGACAATCTTCCAGATGATGCGTTTTTTCAATGCTCCGAGGAGCTTGACCAGCCATATCGCCAACACGATTAGTGAAACCAGGAAAGCGACGTTTTCGGAACCGTGGATCGCCAGCACCGTCGTCCAGGCTGCGATGACTGCACACGGCACGGTAATCCAGAAGTTTTTGGGGCGCCACTTTTCTACCCAATGGGCGTCAAAGATGAGTGTGACAACGACGAAAAACAGGGCAATCCCTAGGTAGAACGTGTCGAAACCGAAAAAGCCGGGTCCCAGTAGGAAGGCGATTTCGTTGAAAAGATCTGTAAGTATTCGCCAAAAAGCTTCCATGATTCACACCGCTTTCATTTGCAAAGAACTTCCGAAAATTTTTCGGTACGTATTACATTTAACCAACAAAGTGCGTAAGTTGCAATTATATTATTTTGTTACAATTGCCGTCCAGAAGATATACTAGGTATATGAAACACATCAAACGGAGCCCTGCCTTTCCACTTGTACCGAACCCGACCGAGTACTGTTTGGTGGGTACTAAAAAGAAGCGAAAATATGCTACTGAAATTGAGGCAGAATTATCAGCGCCGGCTAGAATTCTTCAACAATATGTATGTGAGTTTTGTGGATATTGGCACAACGGTAAAAGCAGTAAAAAGGCTTAGTTATTTTTTCGAGCTCGAACGGCCCGTTTGAATTTTTTGTCAGCCACTGGGTCAGCATAACGAGCAATTGGTTCATATACAAACACACGGTTCATTTTATTGCGTACTGTTGAGTCAACTTCTTTGATGGCATTTACAAAGAAGTTTTCAATTAGCCATTCTCGGCCGGGAGCGGTTTGTCCAGTAATGGTAATACGCCATAGTGATGTCCCCCATTCTTCTGGTTTCGAAACTTTCAGTGGACTGGCTAGCATTGTTGAGCCAACAGGCACGGCTTTAATAAGTTCTTTGAGCGTTTTTAAGCCTTCGTCTTTATCACGGACGAAGACGTCAACGGCGACAGTTCGGACACCGCGTGGTGTCACATGGGCGGCATGAATTTGTTGGTTATGTATCCACACAACTTCACCACTAATACTCCGGAGCTTCGTTGAACGAAGCGTCAGTCTTTCAACGACTCCGGCAACATTACCAAAGGGCTCGATTTTTACGAAGTCGCCGACGTTAAACCATTGCTCGATGATCATAATGGCACCCGAGGTAATGTCGCGTAAAATTGTACCGAGTGTTTGGCCGGCGAACACTACAAAAAAGGCACTTGCACCAATAGCAGCTGCCCCGCTGCTTGTTAACGGGCTAATCATTCGCCACACCACATAGGCCACAACCGCAACCACTGTCGCCCTAATGACCGCTACGGTCACGCTAAGGTAGGTTTCAACTTGTCGCAAGCGAATGAACCGTTCTTCATTTGATTCTTTGTCAGAACGCACTGAAACCGCTTGTGCTATTTTGATAATCCCGGCTGCTAAGAATTTACTTAAGATATATGACAAGATAATTGACCCTATCAAAATAAGTACCGAACGATAGGCGTTGGGTTCAGCAAAAAAGTCAGTTATTTCTTGTACAAAATCCATTACTTTAATACATTATACCATTTTAGAAGGGTTAAAAAAACAGCTTGCTGTAAGTGTTTAAAGGAATGTACCGATGGAAAGCCCAATGGCATACGTAATAGTCATAGCTGCTGCGCCACCTATCAAAACTCGTAATGCAGCGCGTAATTTATTGCCACCACCAATGTATGCTCCTATGCTGCCTGATATAGCTAAACCAACCATCGAAAAGGCGATAATGACATGCGCGCCATTAGAATTATTTGCAAGTAACGTAGCAATAATTGGTAGTGCTGCTCCTACAGAAAAAGCGATGGTTGATGCAACTGCTGCTTGTCGTGGATTTGCCAAAATTCTTTGATTAATATTTAATTCGTCACGAGCATGAGCATTTACAGCGTCATTGGCGTGAAGTTGAGTTGCCACTTTAAGAGCTAGGCTTTTTTCTACGCCTCGTTGTTCGTAGATCCAGGCCAATTCGGCAAGTTCTTCAGTAGGATTTGATGCAATAGAACGTCGTTCAATGTCTATATCAGCTTTTTCAGAATCTTTTTGAGAGCTTACTGAAACGTATTCACCCATTCCCATAGAAATTGCGCCCGCAACTAAGCCAGCTATACCCGCGGTCAAAATTGCCGTATGGTTTGCTGATGCTCCTAATACTCCAAGCATCAATCCAGACGTGGAAACGATTCCGTCATTAACACCAAGCACAGCGGCTCTTAACCAAGGGGCGCGTTGGGATTTATGATGTTCTTGATGAGGGCTGGTGAAAGTATTTATCATTTACTTAATAATAGCAAAATTTTTAATCATCTGACGAAGCTGAGGTGCGTCAACGTGTGCACCAAATACTTGGCCACCCGGCTGTAGTTTGATACCTTCAGATAATTTGCCAATAAAAACCGGGTCAAAGCCCAGGTTATTCACGATTTGCGTAACTTCACGTATGTCTTCTGCACTATCGCCAGCAATTGCAATGGCTTTTCGGTTGGATGCACCTTCGGGCCGGCTTTCGTCATGCAGATCGTGATAGCCAATATGGTTAAAGGCTTTAACAACTCGTGACTGAGATAAGTACTGCTGGACAACTTCACTTGATGATACGCCTGGGTTTGTTAAGTCGGGTCGATCGCCATCAATTTCCCACCAGTAGTTCATAGCATCAATAACCAGCTTTCCGTCAAGTTCATCTTTTGGAAGTTGTTGGTATTTGCCAAGTGGAATAGCGAGAATAATAACGTCAGACCGCTCAGCAACTTCTTTACTTGTCAGTGCTATCGCACCTGGAGCTAAAACTGAAACCGTCAAAGCGATTTTATCAGCACTCGCTGACCCGGCTATAAATACTTGGTAGCCAGCTTTTAAAGCCAGCTGAGCTAATACAATGCCAACTTTTCCTGCTCCAATAATACCGATGGTTTTGATATTCATTTATTCAGACTTTTCAGCAAGCAGTTCGCGAACTCGTGGAATGACTTTTTCACCGTAC
The DNA here is from genome assembly GCA_028289065.1 of Candidatus Saccharimonadota bacterium. GTDB lineage: Bacteria > Patescibacteriota > Saccharimonadia > Saccharimonadales > Saccharimonadaceae > Microsaccharimonas. Next base: position 171,883 of record JAQGHA010000010.1, on the reverse strand, counting down.
AACTGTACCATTTTTAATCGAGCACTGGCAGGCATCGGGCCACCACCATACACTAGGTCGAAACGTTGAACGCCAAGCGCCTTAATGGCCTTGGCAATTTTTTGAGCAACTGTTTCAACAGAGCCAATATACAATGAGCCATTTTCTACTTCATTAATAAAGTGGTCACGGGTAATCGGCGACCAGCCACGGGTTTTCCCAATGCGGTCAAAATTTTTTTTATGGGCCGGCCAAGCAATGTCACGAGCTTCTTTATCGCTATCAGCAATAAAACCAGGTGAATGCATACCTACCGGATGCGCTTCAGTCCCAAATTCTTTGGCAGCCCTTTTATATAAGTCAATGTACGGTACAAAACGCTCCGGAGAACCACCGATGATAGCTAAGACAACTGGAAGGCCATAGTGAGCAGCCCGCACCATTGATTGCGGTGAACCACCAACGCCCACTAAAGTATCCAAGTGACCTGATTCAGTTTTTGGATACACATCGGCATTATCAAGTGGTGCCCGTTTTGTGCCCTGCCATGTTACTGGTTTCTCTTTTAACAATTGCGTAAACAATTCAATCTTTTCTGCAAATAATGTTTCGTAATCAGTTAGCTCGTAGCCAAATAATGGGAACGATTCAGTAAATGAACCACGGCCTAAAATAACTTGCGCTCGGCCATTAGATACTGCGTCAAGTGTCGAAAAACGCTCAAATACCCGTACTGGGTCGTCCGAACTCAAAACCGTTACACCCGATGCCAATTTTATATTTTTCGTTTGACCAGCTATCGCTGCTAAGACCGTTTCTGGGCTAGAAATAGAAAAATCAGGTCGGTGATGTTCACCGAGCGCAATGACATCAATACCAAGCTTATCTGCAAGCACCGCCTCTTTAATTACTTGGCGGATTGCTTCGGCATGGGTAAATAGTTTCCCATTCTCATCAACCGGAATATCGCCAAAGGAATCCAGTCCAAATTTAATTTTTGCTATTTCTTTATCAGTCATAATTTTGCTTTCTATATTACTATACCAAGTATAGCAAATTTACATTGATAAGTGAACAGGTTCCAACGGTAAACCAGATACTATAATTTTCATACGGCTGTTTAAGCGCTCGATTCTTTGTTCAATTGATAAGTCTTCGCGTAGCTGTGCACGTGAAGTATGGGCTGCGCTGGTTTTATTGCGTACATGCATACTGCATTTTAAATCGCCACAACACAAGTAGCTGATGCTTGAGACTCTATCCTTACTAAAGCTAATACTACCGGCCTTGTTCCCGTATTGCCAAGTTTGGCAGAAGTCGCAAATGATTGATTGTGACCGGCCGGTTGACAAGCTGGTAATGCCAGCTTTAAATTCGTAAGGTAATATGTATAAATTGTCGTCAATTGAGATAAGTAAAACACCCTTATTGCCGTTTCTATCTGTGATGCTCAGTAGTTCTCTATCGTTCCACTCTTCGTCGGACATATTTTCAGTACTGGTAACAAACCTGAGTTCGTTTTTTAAACGTGGTTTTATAGGAGTTTCCGACAGAAGAAAGTTAAAGTCTGAAAGTGTTAGTTTATTCATAATTGTTACTTACAAATATAACATGCCCAATAGATCGATAAACTTTATGAATGTAACTATTAACGGCGTTTAAGCGCATACCAAAAACTGGTAATAAAAATTGGTAAATCGCGTAACCCTTCTTTTTTACTATGTCGGCCACAAAGTAGCATGACATTGAACCACCAAGCCGTGGCTACCCAACGAGAAAATGCATATTTATTAAAAAATATGTACATCAAACCTAAAATTATGTTTCCCGAGCCATGGGCGGTAACAATTACCTCGGGTTTAAGCGGCACTATATCACTAACGATTTTTGGTACGTAACTTCTCCACTTTTTTGATTCAAGTACTTGATGGACGCCGAAACCTAACATAACTAAGCCAATAGAAATAGGCACCAAACGATTAGATGTATTTTTACTCATATTAAATGTCTAAATCGTCTTCTGACACTTGATGATCAGGCTCTGGTATTTCACCAGCCACTGGTAAATGTTCTGAGGCGGTTGGATCACTTGAGATATCTGGGGTTTCAATTTCTTCGTCGTCCATAGGTTCTCCTTTATATACATTAAGTGTAGGAGCAACGTAAGACGAATACTGTAAAAAACTTCACTAATAGTGGGAACGAAGTGATTTTCGGTACAATGTTACGAACCGTCGAGCAGTAGCAATATAAAGTGTTGGCGAAAAACGGTATAATGCCCAGGCAAAAAGGGTGCTATGTGCAGTATGGATAATCGCTTTATTCTTAGCAGTTGCCTCAATAATACGGCGAGCAGCTTTTTGAGGTTGTTGAGCCTTTGATTTTTTCAAATAATCTAAAGCTTTTTCTTTGTCTATGCCATCGTACATGGCGGTTTCGTAGAGTGGCGTTTCAACAACAGTAGGGCAAACAACGCTGACTTTGATATTGAGCGTTTTAGCTTCAAGGCGTAAACCGAGCGACAAGCTAACCACTGCTGCTTTTGTGGCTCCATATACACTCATTGCTGGAACGATAAATAAACCAGCTGCCGATGCCACGTTGATAATGTGACCATGCCCGTTATCGCGCATAATTTCATAGACGGTAGCAGTGCCGTTAATAATTGGTTGTAAGTTCCGTTCGGCAATAAGATGCCAATCTTCAACTGGAGTATCGCGGATCTCTCCGGCTAAAAAAGTACCGGCTGTATTAAAGAAATAGTCAATTGTGCCGTACTTGCTATTAATTCGTTTCAAGACCTTTTGAACATCTTTAGTGTCTTTCATCTCCACTTGTTCAACGAACACTTCATCGGCTAGGTCTTTAACAATAGTTGTGCCAGCTTTTTTGTTACGATCCATAATAATAACGGTTTTAGCAAACACGGATAATTGCCTGACAATATGTTCGCCAATGCCAGATGCACCGCCGGCTACGACAATAATTTTATCTTTGTATGCGGTATAAATAGAACTCATATGGCCTATCATAACAAAAAAGCTGGCTGCGATGTTATATAATTATAAGAATGAAAAATAATAATTTTACCTCTATGAAGCAGACGTTGGCGTTGTACTGGAATGAAGTTCGGCTTAATAAGAAGCTACTCATACCAACCTTACTATTTATTCCGTTAGCGATTTTTTTAAATACCTACGCTACCGGATGGATAATCGCCCATGTCATCAATGAACTTACCACTAACACTTATAGCCCTGATACATTATTTCAAACTTTCTCACCTTGGATAATTGCCTACATTATATCTATCGCTTTAGGTGAACTTGTTTTGTGGCGAGCGGTTTTGTTTTTGGGTTGGACACTAGAAACTAAAGTAATCTATGGCCTGAACCGAAAAAGTTTTGACACCCTGGCAACGCAATCGTTGGATTTCCACAACGCCCGCTTTGGTGGTTCGCTGGTGTCGCAGGTAAATAAATTTGCTTCATCATTCGTAATTTTATCAAATATGGTTATGTTCAACTTACTGCCACTGATGTTCTCGTTTCTGTTTACCTTTATTATTCTTGGACCGCAATTGCCACTATTTACGGCCTTCATTGCCGTTTTTGCGGCTGTCTTTATGATTATTGCGACTATCAGTTTCAAGAATGTCCAAAAGCTCACCATTGCTGAAGCCGAGACGAAAACGAAATTGAGCGGCCAGTTGGCTGATAGTATTACTAATATAATGGCCGTCAAAGGCGGTGCCCATGAAGACGTAGAACGCTCACGCTACGACGTGCTGAATGTGCAAGCCAGCAAGGCAACGAATAATTTAATGGTCGCCTCAACCAAACGCGACATAGGCTTTGGAGTGGTCATTGTGGCGCTTAGTGGCTTGGCGTTTATTGTATTAATCGGTGGCCAACAATGGTTTGGAGTTCAGATAGGTACTTTAGTATTAGCCATTACATATAGTACGCAAATACTCGGTCAGTTATGGGGTTTTAATAATATCCTGCGAGCGACATCACGTGCTTTCGGTGATGCCTATGAAATGACGAATATTTTACAAGAAGCCCATTCGGTTGTTGATATACCAAATGCCAAAAAGCTTAAAATTAAAAAAGGTAAAATCGAATTCCGAAATGTTGCCTTTCGACATGCTGATGCTCTGCCTGATGATATGCTATTTAAAAACTTATCATTCGATATTAAAGCTGGTGAGCAAGTAGGTTTCGTTGGGCCATCTGGTTCCGGCAAAACTACCCTCACTCGCCTGCTGCTTCGTTTTACGGATCTCCAATCCGGGGCTATCCTATTCGATAATCAAGACATCTCTAAAGTGACCCAACAAAGCCTACGCCACTCCGTTGCGTATGTTCCCCAAGAGCCACTACTGTTTCACCGAAGTATCCGTGAAAATATTGCCTATGGAAAACCAAATGCTACTGACCGTGAAGTTATTAAAGCCGCCAAACAAGCTCACGCCTGGGAATTCATTAAAAAGATGCCGGCTGGGTTAGATACGGTGGTTGGTGAACGCGGCGTGAAGCTCTCAGGTGGTCAACGGCAGCGCATTGCAATTTCGCGGGCAATTATCAAAGATGCCCCTATCCTAGTGCTAGACGAGGCTACGTCTGCTCTGGACAGTGAAAGCGAAGCGCTAATCCAAGATGCTTTAGCCAAACTTATGAAAAGTCGCACTAGCATCGTTATTGCTCACCGCCTTTCGACTATTTCTAAACTTGATCGGATTGTCGTACTTAAAGACGGCGAAATAGCCGAACAAGGCTCACACGAAGAACTGGTTAAGGCTAAAGGCTCTTACGCTAAGTTGTGGAAGCACCAATCTGGTGGCTTTATCGAAGAATAATAAAATAAGAGGCACTTTCGTGCCTCTTATTTATATAGCTTTGTAAATACAATTAACTACGGGTGTCGTTGACGTTATCAGCAGTGCGTTGGGTCTTTTGCTTTACAGCATCAGCTCGTGCAGTCGCTTCGTTCTTAACGCGGGCAGCTGTTCGTTTAGCATCACCGGTTGCATCTTTAGCAATGTCTTTAACATTTTCAAAACCATCAGTAATCTCGTCTTTTACTGATGCTGCGCCTTTTTTCATTTCACGCATGCCATCGCTGGCTTTTCCCTTCAAGTCATTTGTTTTATCCATAATGTCTTGACGGGTTTCTTTACCACTTTTTGGTGCTAAAAGCACACCAGCAATAAAACTACCAACTGCTACTAAAATTACGCTTTCAATTTTTCCCATATTATCTCCTTTAATTATCGTTTCTTAAATGTACTAATAGTTTTCGCTAATGTGCCAAACAGTTTAGCTGGTGACAACCACTCGCTCAAGTGAGCAAAATTCGCTGTCGTTTGCTGGACATTTTTGGCTACCTTGTTCAGCTTCACAATGAGAATAATCGCTACAACTATTATAAATATAATAACAATTGAGAGGACTATGACATTGATTGTAAGCAGTGTAATTGCTGTTGATACGTCCATCTTATCCCTTCATTTATACCTGTATTTGAGCTATATGCTCTGGAGCTACTATATAACTAAGCTTGCTTTCAGACTGTAAAATATCTTACATGTTTGAATTTAATTATTATTTAATATTTCATCCATAATTGGCACTGTGCCATTTAAGACATCGCCACCCATCAAAGCTTCTGATACTAACACGGCTGTTCCAACCGCTTCCATCCGATGGGCGTACTGCAAATTTCTATAGGTACCGGGCCCGTCAGGGTATTCTCCTTTTTCTAGAAGAATAGCTTGCTGTAACTGTTTAATTTCCACTAAACCTTGTGCGTAATTTGTGTGATCAGTGGGGTTGGTTGTTTTAAGCCATGAATATTGCTCGCTAACAGTAGGAGAAAGCAAGGCAAGCAACTTACGGCCGACTTGCTCTGTACGTACACGTTGAGTACCGTCGAAGTTTTGGCGATCAAGGAACGCTTGTTCTGCCAAAGATAGAGGTGTTGGCGAAATAGTTTCAGGAGTAAGCCGATTCATTATATGTATTATATCACATAATGCTTAAGTTTGCAATATATAGAGCCTAAACTCCTGAGTTATAAATGAAAGCACCCCGTTACCACCCTTGCGAGTGGTAACGGGGTTTGAGTCGTTTGTACCAGAAGCACGATGTTTCAGCTCTGTGACAGTGGTCGTTGCTTTCGCAGGCTCTGCACGAACATGAACAGACGGCTTCCTCTTCGATCTCGCTTGAGATCACGGGTAGCTCGAGAACTGCATCCATAATTTCCTCTCGTAGACTGACGATGCTTTTTATAACACAAATTTAGTAATAAAACAACGAACTCAATTAACTATTTTTGATACCAATAGCCGAGACTACCCCACCTACGAATAGTAGAACAGTACAAAGTATCATGCCTTGGTGAAAGCCTTCAAGGGTCACATTTGTGCCCATAAATAGCCCAATAACTGCTACCGATAGCAGTCCGGCGATTCGGGAAACGGCATTGTTAATGGCCGAGCCTATGCCGGCTTGGGCTGGTTTAATTGAGCCTAAAATTGCCGATGTTAATGGAGCGACGGTTATAGATAAGCCTAAGCCGAATAATATAATTGCTGGTAGTAATTGTGTCCAATAATCGGTCGGCAATGAGACGGTTAGCATATATAACGTACCCAGCCCAGCAACGATTGGACCTATCGCCATAAATAATCGTGGGCCGTATTTCCCAGATAATGCTCCGAATTTAGACGATAAGAAAAACATAATGAATGTTATTGGAAGTGATACTAACCCTGCCATAGTCGCTGAATAACCAGCAACTTGTTGAAGGAAGATAACTAATAAAAAACCTTGCAGTGCTAAAGCGGCATAAATGAAGAACGTCGCAATGTTACCGACGCTAAAATTTTGCACCGTAAATAAATGAAGTGGAAGCATTGGTTGTTTGGTAACTCGCTCGTGATATATAAACACGATGAGTGATATAAGGCCAGCAACGAACGTACCCCATATAAGGGAACTGCTCCAGCCATAATTCCCCTGCTCAATAAGGGCATAGACGATACCGCCTAACCCAACTGCCCCCAAAATAATGCCAGTGACATCTACCTTAGCGCGGGTTTTCATTTCCTCTTCGAAATTAAGCCGCTTTAGTAGTATCAGTGCTATGACGATCGGGATGATATTAATAGCGAAGATTAAACGCCATGAAGAAAAGTCGACTAATAAACCACCCACTAGTGGGCCAATAATAAAGGCAATCCCCGTCCAGGCTGTCCATCTCCCGATGGCTTTGGCTTGTTCGCTGCCCGTAAAGGCACTAATAATAATTGCCAATGAGCTTGGTACGAGTAACGCTCCGGCAATACCCTGTAAGCTACGCGATATAATCAAGAATTCAGCGGTGGGTGCGACCGCACAAAGTAACGACGTAACTAAGAAGCCGATTAGACCGATAGTAATAATTTTTTTACGGCCGAAAATGTCTGACAATGAGCCGGCGGCAAGAATTAAGGTACCGAGTGTAATTAAGTAGGCATCGTTCACCCATTGTTGCGTGAGCAAACCACCGCCGAGCTGCTCGCTTATTTGAGGCAGCGCTACCCCCACTACCGACCCGTCAAGAAAGGCAACAAAGGATGCAAGAATAGCGATGAGAAGAATTCGGTTTTGATGTGATTTCATTGCTCTCATCATAGCAAACAAACATGGTATCTAGCTTTACTTTGGTAGCAACAATCAAAACCATTTAGCATAAATAACTTTGATTGTTGCCCGAGATTTACCCTGGCAACACTCGCTCAAGGGTATCACTCTCGGGGAGTGATTATCGGAGCTTGTGGTCGTACTGGTCGGCCTTGTTGGTGTAGTAGCGGCTCAACCTGATCGTTGCCAGCCAGAGACTGGTGACGACTGCGAGGATGAAGCTCACCAGCAAGATGACAGCTATGTCAGCTGTATCCTCCCAGGATTTGTCCATAGCTGCCTTCAATGCAAGCAAAAAGGCGGACACGCCGGGTACGAAGCACACCAAAAAATACTGGCTGGCTTCGTGGGCATCGCTGGATCGGATGCGAAGCTGGCCTCGGGAAAGCGGTTTGGTCGATACGTCAGTAGTCATGACACTCCGATGGTTGGTTTTTAGCTTTCGCTAAAAAATGGAAAAAGGGCTCTCTAGTGTTCTGAGATAAAAATACAATATACTAAAATACAATATATAGCAATACTTACGACTGTCTACGAGCTTGGTATAATAGTTATATGACTAATCCACACAAGCTTAAAGGCACTACGTTACAAGACTATATTCCGCTAGGAAAGAAAACTAAAGTCGCAGAACTCCAAACTATTGATTTGGTTGTTGGAACCGGCGAAGAAGTTCCAGTTGGCGCTACCATTACTGCTCACTACACCGGCGCGCTCTGTACCGACGGTTCAATTTTTGAAAGCAGCCACGACTCCGGTCGTCCAGCAACTTTCGGGCTTCATCAAGTAATTGACGGCTGGACTATTGGTGTACCTGGTATGAAAGTTGGCGGCACTCGGCGCTTAGTAATTCCTTCAGAAATGGCCTATGGTGGCCGCCGGGCTTCATCAGCTATCCCACCGAATAGTGATTTAGTATTTGATATTGAACTAATAGCTGTTCAATAATTTAGCAATAACTAAAAACAATGACGCCAGTACACTTATACGACTGGCGTCATTTTATTTTATATAGCTTACTATAATGACTTAGCGGAAGGGAATAATATATTGATGGTCGCACTGTGTCGCAAGGCGGAGTTACTAGCTGAAATTGAACCACCTAAATGTTCCATAATCAATTTATCTAGGTACAGGCTTAAACCGATGCCATCAACGGTTAAGTCATTCTCATGAGTAGCATGGTTGAATGGTTCGAACATTGCGCTGATTGTTTCAGCGCTTCCAAATGAACTATCTTCATTAGTGATCGATACTTGGGTGTTTCGTCCCTTCTTAGTAGAGTTAATCTCGATATGGCTATTTGGCTGTGAGAACATAACAGCATTATTCAATACCGTGCCGGTAACATAACGAAGCATCCGTTGGTCTTGTGTCACTTTCGCATTTTCGGTGTAATTCTGTTCTACCACTAGGTTTTTTTGTTCAATTTCAGTTTGATGCATTTGAATGCTAGATTGCACCAATTCCTGCGGTGTGAAATCATCTGCCTGCATAGAAACACCATTAATATTAGCAATCACAGACAGTTTCGATACAAGGCCTTGCAGACGCTGCGTACCATCTTCAATCAGCGGTTTAACATTGAGCGGGATTGTAGTGTTAGTCGAAAGTGCTTCACGAAGCTGTAGAATCTCATTTGAAAGTTCTGTTTGTAGGGCGGTTATAAAGCTGGTTTTGGCACTAAATAGCTGTGACCTATGCTGTTCCATGATCTGTTTAGCAGCCGACACTTCTTTGTTTATATATAGCGTTCGGGCTCCAAAGCCAACTATTAATACAAGTGCCGATACTATAATTGCCGTATAAACCAACGTATCATTGAGCGTCACGCCTGATGCGGCGGTATTGAGCAGTAGCGTCACAGCTAGGGTTAAGGCGATTGAAACGACAATTGGAAGCCAGAAATATATCGATGCAAACGCAGTACGGGTAATTTTTTGTATATCTGGGCTATTAATATCAGCTAGGGTGGTTGCCACTCCATTTTCAAGTAAGGCATCGGCTTTTAAGCGTAACGAAGTGACTACCGATTTGAGTACGGCGCTGTTTGGAATCATACCTACGGTTGCATCTAAGATGGTAATTGGGGTTCGTAGGTAATGCGAGGCCAGTGAAAGGAACGTGTTCTTGTCGTTCGCTAGTTGCTGCTCACGTTTTAGCACTGTACGTATGCGGTGGATTCGCGCCCATTCTTTATATGATTCACGGAATAAGAATATTCCAACAAACAGCGTTGTACCGTAGGTAGCAAAAATTGCGGCGGTTGTTAAGGCGTCATTGGCAGCACCTGCAACGATTGGTGTCGGGGTTGTTCCTGAACCAGCCGACGGCGCTTCAGGCGACACCGGCTTAACTGGTATTTCGGGTTCAGTAACGGGAATAGTTGTTGATGTGTCTGAAGGCGTTGATGGGTCATTGCTGGTTGGGTCAGTTGGCGATACCGGCGTGGTTGGAACAATTGGTGCAGTTTCCATTACTGTAAAGCTGCTAGAAACTACCTGTGAGGTTGTATTGCCATCGGCATCATAGGTCACGGCAAGTAGCTTGTATGTTCCGCCTAAGGATGCAATACCGGCAGGAATACTATATTCGAGCGTGCTGCCGGGCGATGCATATCCAGTGACATTGACTGCATTTACTGTATTTGTAGCATCGGCTGGAAGTAAGAAGATGTTTACGATCACCGGGTTTGCGGCTGCATTATTATTTTGGAATTTTACCGTCGCAGCCACCGGTTTACTGTTAAGCGCGTAGCTTTGAGTGGCGATACTTGTTTTCCATGGCGACACAGTAGCTTGAAGCTGTTTACTAACGACACTGTAACTATCTTGGAATGTGGTTTCGGTGGTTTCGGCGACCGCATAGAAGTTATTAGCCCCAGCCGTTGTATTAATTGGGTCAACATTAAACGTGAAAGCGGTTTCATTACTTGCGCTGTCCGACATGATAAGGTTAACACCTTGTCGCCATTGAACTCGCCATTCCACTGCTACCGGTTGGTTATCTACTAAGTTACGTGAATTGAAGACATTATTAACTCTACCTGTTACTGACCCATCGTTAGTATGTGCGAATAGCTGTGCACTTGTTTCGTACTGGCCTAAAGCGTTAAGTGTTTGAATGGTTTGTTGACCTGCAACGTACGTACGATGAACAAGAACATCGAGAGTAGCATTGCTAATAGCTGAATTATCTGCCGCATTATTCCAATCACGGGCAGTAATAGTTGCATCGCCAACCGCTGAATCGCGGTAATAAACGTTTGTATAACTTTGACCTTCAGCAATATTCAAAACAAGGCTAGATTGCCATGGGCCGCCAGTGCTGGTGGCGAATTGGCCTGTAGCCGACGAGCTTGTTAAGCGAATTGCCATACCGCCCGTTGCCGCATTGGTCGAATGACCAAGTGCATCGCGCAGTTCAATAGTGATGTTTGGCGATGTAGTATTTGGCGCAATCGTAACCGGTGACGATGGCTGAGTAATTGCCAGGGCAGTAATTGGGTTAGTATTTGCCTCGCCGACGGTAATATCGGCCTGTTCACCGTTAATGCCATTGGTATCGGTGGCTGTGACTACCATTTCGCCCTCAGTACTAAATGACACGTGATTGGTAAATACTCTTACACCCTTATCGACACTTGGAATAAATGTATAATCATCCGGTAATTCGGCTTGTGGGTCGTTGCTGGTAAATGTCACGGTTCCACTATAATTTTCAACAATGTAGCCATCAACATCACGAGCGATTAAAACCAGCGAGCTATTCGTACCTTGTGATTGAGGGTCGGAAATATTAGTAACCAAGAAATTGTTAACAATTCGTTGCGTATTCGTTGATGGGATGACACTGAGTGGCTGTACCCCGTTAGCAAGCAGGACATCGGGAGATAACGGTAATGTATCACTGGCGGTAATTGTCCGTCCGCCCGTTTCGGTATCCTTGTAGTAAAAGTCAGCCGTTGAAGCGCCATTTTGAATAATAATACTATCGACTCCCCAATCAACTTTTGAACTGGCAAATTGGCCAGTGTTTGAGTCACTTGATAGATACACTGTTTTGTCACCATTCGCAGGCACCCCCTTACCATATTGGTTTTGCAGTTGAATAGTTAGCACACGCGATGGGCTATTTGCCTCGACTGTAATTGGTTGAGTAATGTATTTCAGCTGAGTTGGTTCGCCGTAAACCAAAGTGACAGACGCATTTTTAGTAATAAGCGTTTGACCAAATGTACTACTCGCTGCTACTGAATAGGTGCCGGCTGCACTGGTATCATTGCGGTAATAAAAGGTTGCCGAAGTCTGTCCATTAAGTACTGTGAGCGCTAACTGGCTGGTAAAGTTACCGTTAGGTGTTGATGAATATTTTCCAATACTATTTACGTCGCCGAGGTTGACGACCTGGCCTCCATTAGTAGCCGGTGTCGCCTGATTATTAGTATTCAGAAGTTCGACAGTAATGGCATTTGTGACCCCGCCGCGTTCGAGTTGGGTATTAGTTGGTGTAATACGGAATGATTTCGGGTTACCCACAATCGCTTCGCCATTTTGAGTAATCGTAGTTATTGCACCAGAAGTACCCGTCAGTGAATCACTCACCGTAATAGTGAACGGGCCAACCGTATTTTGTTTATAGGTAAAGGTCGCATTTGATTGCCCGGCTGGTATAGTAAACTGCCCATTGTTCGATAACACACTTGTACTATTTGACTGTGCATACAAGGTAATGTCACCGCTTGATACGGCTACGTTACCGTATTCATCGTATAATCCTACTCGGAATGTCCCTTCGACACCTACTTCCAGTGTTTGCGGGCCGGTAATGAACCTAATTTCAGAAATATTGTTTTGCGATATAGTCGAAATATCCAAAGTTGCTTGGGTTAGGTTGGTTGATTGCGCTCGGATGGTAGCAACGTTAACGGTAGTTTGACGATATTTTATAGTAGCTTGCGACTGACCGGCAAGAACAGTAATTTGAGTAGTAGTGTTTCCATTGGCATCATAAAATAACCCAGTTTGATCGGTCGAACTAAATGTAACGATTGTGTTACTAGCAGCCGAAACGGGTAAACCGTATGTATTTAATAATGATGTTGTTATAGCAGTCGACGCACCTACTGGGGCGGTTGAAGGAGCTTGAATTTTAACCGACGACGGTGCGCCTTCAATGTATGTCAGGGTAGCGCTGGTATCTGCTAAGCTTCCTACACTGTCTGTAGCTCCCACTTGGTCGCGAGCATAAATAGTCACCTGGTCAGAGATGTTATTTTTATACGTAACTGTTGCCGTTGAACTTCCCGGATTAATGACGACGCTGGCGTTATTAAATACTCCGTCCGACGATGTCGAAACATATACGGTTGTGCGTACCTTCGCTGCTGATATATCACCATTTTGATCTAATAATGAAATGAGAATATTGCGCGTCTCACCTTTTATTACTTCTTCACTCGGCACACTTAAACCAATTCTCACCGGGAAATTGCTATCAGAAATTGTCATATTTTGACTAGCAGATTGCAGCCCATTCGCACTCACCGTTAAACTACAGCTTCCCTGAATCATCGAACGGTAAAAGAAACTCGCGTCAGTGCTGCCACTTGGTAATGCAATACTCGCGACTGGTTGCCAATCAACATCGTCTTCCGAGAAAGTACCGCTGATACAAGTTGAAGTAAGGTTCAATACCTTATTAGAGGTAATTTGTGTACTATTACCATACATGTCCTGAATTGCTACGTGCACTATAGCCGATGGCGACCCTTCGGGAACAGTTTGCGGTTGGGTGGTAAAGCTAAGTTGAGACGCTTGTTCTGGTGTAATAGTAACTTGTTGCGATACCGAGTTAGGCGCACCCGCTATACTAGCGGTAATAGTCCGTGTGCCGGATAAGGTGCCAGAATAGTAGAATGAGGCTGATGCTTGGTCAGCAGCAATAGTAATCGTACTGACGGTTTGCGTATCACCTGAGTTAGCGAAGAACTGGCCGCTGTCTGCTTGTAGTTGTAATTGGGTTGAACCATTTTGATATGCCGGTGATCCATCGGCTTTACGAAGTTCAACGGTAATAACACCTGTCTTCTCACCAGCTTTTATAGTTTGAGCGGTCGTTGAAAAGACTAAACTTTGCACCGCAAAACTATTTATTGTCACCTGCTGGCTGGCGGTTGTAATACCACTAATTGATGAAGTGAGCGTACACGTACCCGGGTTACTGTCTTTATAGTAATAGGTCGCATCGCTGACACCGGCGGTAATATTTATTGATGATATGCCTTGCCAATTAGTATTGCTTAACGAGAATGATCCAGTTGTACATGTTGATGCTAAGGTGAGGGTTTTATCGTTATTGAAATGAGCATTGTTATTAAACGGGTCACGAATAACGGCTTTAATCGCATTGGTTGCTACATTCGGAGTGGTTGGTGGTGTCCCTAATTCGTATATGACCTTTGATGGTGCGGCAGCATCAACCGTTATAGCCTGCGTAGTTGTCGTAGCGGTTCCGGTAACTGTGGCGTTAATAGTGTATGTCCCCGCCTTTTCGCTGTAATAATAAAACGATGCTGTGGCCGTACCGCGTGGTATGGCTACACTGTTAATCGTGACGGCTGAAGCGTCATTGGTGGCTATAAATTTACCATTAGAAATGGAGATATTTACACGCGCAGTACCGTCTTGTAAGGCTGGTGTGCCGTTGCTTTCGCGTAATTCGACATCAATTTTATTAGCTACAGTACCCGCAATAACGGTTTGTGGAGTTGATGTGATGGCAATACTGGAAATGGGTTGGCTGGTTATTGATAGCGAGGCAGTTGCATTGGCAATATCGGTATCTGGGGTATCTAAACTAGATTTATCGCTGACGGTTAATTGTAATGGGTTGTCATAAAATGACGAATCTTTTGCATAAAATTGTACCGATGATTGCCCAGCAGGGATTGTAGTCGAGCTTACATTCCATGGGCCGGCTGGCGAGTTTGAAAAGCCGGTTGATGGCTGGTCACTGTATAGGTATACGTTCAGTGCTGCATCTTGAACGACGATATTGCCAAAAACGTCATAACTCGTAATAGTGAAGGCTTCAGAGCTATTGTTAACCGTTGTCGTTGAACTGAATGGAGTAATACCAAATCGCGTGGTATTGGAAGTAGTAATTTCAATACTATCCGATTGTGACGTCATGTTGGCTCGACTGGCACTTAACGTACTCGTTCCAGCAACAGTATCTTGGAAATATATGCGTTTTGTAGTTTGACCTTGCTCTAAAGTGATCGATGATATGGGTGTCAATGGTGTTTGGGTCAGCGAGTAACGACCGCTTCCGGTAGAACTACCTAAGTTGATAACGGTCGTTTCAACGGCAGGAGCAATTTGGTCGTCATCGTCAAGTAATTGAATATCTACTGCAGTTGAGTTGCCGGCTTCCATGGTCGTAAGTTCGGCATTAAGACTAATTTGGGTTGGTAGAGCCGCTACAATCTGTACGTCTTTTGTGGCGTCTTGTAATCGGATGGCATCGGTTTGAGGACGACCATCAATAAATGTAAGACGAGTGAAGTCAGTACCGGAGCTTAGGGTTGTATCACTAAAGCCAATAGTTACACCACTTAAGCCGGTTGGGATAATAAATTCTGTTGGTCCGGCTGTCCTGGTTGGGTTGGTGGCTGGGTTATAAAAGCGAGAGGTCAGGGTGTCTCCATCTACGCGAATGGTAATATCGGAGTCTGTACTAACAAGATTGCCTGCGTCGTCTATTAATTCAACCATATAGGAGGATTTTTGACCGCTTAGCATGGCTTGTAATCCAGTAACGCGTAGTTTGGTTGGTGGCGATAAACCGGTTGTTATTGATTGGTTAGCATTCAACCAACCAAAGTCAGCTCCAGTTGCTTCAGATGAATTATCGCTCGCCTTAATAGTTGTTGTATGGGCAACTGAATCCCGGAAATATACATTTGTTGACGAGGTGCCGGTTTCAATAGTTGTATCAAAAGGCATTGTACCCGACCAAGTTACACCGTCATTGCTAAATTCGGCGCTGGTTGAGGGCGAATAAAGATAGATGTGTTGTTGGCTGGCGACTGGAACGCTTACACCTGAGTCATTTTGAGTTTGGATGGTGATTGGTGAACTGTAATTCCCAGCGGTAATATGTTGTTCTGGGGTGATAATAGCTAATTTTGAAATAGTACCAACGGTAGCCGATTGAACAGTAATGCTACACTGTTGGCCCGTTACAAGCGCACTATCAACTGAATCGGCTGCTGTAACGCAGAATTCGCCAACGCTTCCCATCGTTACACCATTAGTGAACGTCTTTATACCATAATCAGTTGGCTTCATCGTATAACTGAGCGGTAAGGTTGCGAGTGGATCATCTGAACTAAACACAATAGTGCCGGTGTAATCATTACGTTGGACGCCATTTTTATCGGTAACTCGAATAGTAACTGAGCTCGGCACACCGGCTTTAATTGGGTCACTGACACCATTAACGACAAACCTAAATGGCGAGCTAATGGTTGCAAGTTGAGTAAACGATGCAACACCTTCGACTGTACCCGTAATTGTTGGGGTGCCTATGGCTGTATCTTTGTAATACACATTCACCGACGATTGCCCGGCAGGAATAATAACCGTTGTATAACTCCAGCGACTAGTAATATCTTCGCTGAGGTTGCGCGCAAAAGCACCTCCAGCCGACGTTGTCGCCAGTGTCACTGTGGTAGGTACGGTTGATGTCACGGGCGCATTGCTTCCATTACGGGCGGTAATAACTAACGTACCTATTTCATCCTTTGATAAGTTTAAGGCGGTATTCGTAAACGCATATGACTGAGCTATATATGTATAGCTTTCTGCCAGCGTTACGGTATTCGTATATATGCTTGAGACCGAAACATCGTTCATTCCAATGGTGCCCGCCGGCGTGGATGCAGTCAGTGTCGTATCGTTTACGTATGTTACATCTGTAGCTAAAATGTCGCCAATATGTACCTGATACCATGTGGCTCCATCTGGGTTTGCATCAAAACCAGTACCATTAATAGTAATCGAAGTGCCGCCATTCATAGGCCCCACTGCCGGTGAAACTGATACAAGCACAGGATCCGGTATGGTGTACGTAAATGCATCGGTAAGTGTAGATGTTGCCCCAGATGTATCCTCAATCGATACATCAACCGGCCCAGCTGAAGCGGCTGCAGGTGTAATAAATGTTAACGTGGTTTCATCAATATACGTTACGGTATCGATATAATTTCCAGCCAATTTCACTTTTGTATTTGCATCAAAGCCCGTACCGGTAATTGTAATTGTGTCGCCACCTGTTTTCGGCGCATTGGCTGGAGAGACCGACGTTATAGAAGAGTTTGCAATGTAGGTATACGCATTCGGAAGCGTGACAACTTCGCTATCATAACGAGATACCGCAACATCTTTTGCGCCGGCAGATTGAGCAGGTGTCTTGGCGCTTAATGAAGTTGAAGATACTATTTGCACGTTGGTTGCAGCAATTCCGCCAAATGTCACATCTATATTTTTTATAGCCGCGTTGGCTACTTGAACTGGCGTGTTGGAAGCGGTTGTTGAGCCATTACCTAGCTGACCTTGAATATTAACACCCCAACAAATAGCCGCTCCATCGTTGGTACTTACGCATGTTTGTACCGTACCAGTACTGATGGATGTTATCTTTCTATGAGCCAAGGCGCCCGATGCAATAACAGCTGCAGGACGGGTTGCAGTTGAATTTGACCCAATGCCAAGTTGACCTGACTCGTTTCGACCCCAACAATATGCTTTACTGTCAGAATCAAGCGCACATGTATGGTATGCACCAGTACTAATAGCGACTATGGTTTTTCCCGCTATCTCCCCGCCAGTATATGTCGCTACTGGAATTTCAGATTGTGTTCCAGTGGCGCCGGTTCCATATTGTCCATAGTCATTTGGTCCACCCCAACAATATACCTGCGCATCAGATGCAATTAAACATGTATGATCGTTCGTACTGCTTATTGATGTAATAGTTTTATTCGATAAAACACCGAACATATAAATTGCTTTTGGAGTGTTTGATTGGTTTACTCCACCGTTACCTAGTTGGCCGTAATAGTTTGCACCCCAACAAGACGCCTGACCATCGGTAGTGACGGCACAGGTAATAAGACCACCGGCTTCAATTGATGCAATATTTTTATTAGCTAACACACCGGCTGTACTGACTGCTACCGGCACGCGGGCCGTGACTGTCGAATTGTTACCTAATTGGCCACTGCTATTACTCCCCCAGCAATAGGCTTTGTCATCAGAGGCAACAACACAGGTATGAAAGAGGCCAGTTGAGATTGATTTTACTGTTTTGCCCTCAAGGGCACCGGTCAATAGTACTTTGACAGGTACAAGAGATGCAGTGTATCCCCCATTGCCTAATTCACCGTTATCACCGTATCCCCAACAATAGGCAAGGTTATCGGACGTCACCAAACAAGCGCGGTAATCACCGGCGCTTATTGAAGTGATTGTTTTGCCGGCAAGCACGCCAGAGGTATCTACGGGTGTTGGTACTCTGGATTGGGTCTTCGAATTATTACCTAGTTGACCGAAACTGTTATCACCCCAGCAGTACGCCTCATTGTTATAAATTCCACAAGAAAATGCTCCACCGGTGCTAACTTTGGTAATTTCGGCGACGCCAGGGCTAAAATTCGATCCGGAAATGAGTACATCGTCATCTCCTAATACCGTACCCGATGTAGGCGCAATGCTAGTAACTGTCATGGTTGATTCAGTGTACGTAAGGCTATTAACTAATGTATTTTCTGATGTGTCCGGATTTATAACAGTTACATCTTTAACTCCCGTATTATTCGCCGGAGTTACCGCAGTCAGCGTTTCGGGACTGATGAAAGTAACGGACGATGCTGGGATATTATCAAAGTACACCAAGGCGCCATCAACGAAATCACTTCCAGTGATGGTAATACTGTCACCACCATTTGGACTCACTGATGACGGTGCAACACTTGTTACAACTGGTGCAGCCAGTGCTTGTACTGGGTCAATAAATACAGTTACGGCCAGTACGCTAAGTACGAATAAAAATACAGAAACAACTGCGTTCTTTACCCTCTTCGTATATCCGTATTTTATATTTTCTATCACCCTTTACCTATCTTATAGTTGTGTTTATTGAATGCTTATCTGAGTCGTCGCCAGCTAGCGTAATCGTTCAAGCGCTAACTTCGATGCACTATTGTTCGCATCATGTGACAATATGGCATTGTAAGTTTTCTTAGCATTCGATACATCGCCCGCGTGTTCATAGGCAATGGCTAATAACAACTCAAGTTGCGTATTATTAGGTAATTCGGAGAGCCCGCGATTATAAGTGTCAATAGCATCTTGAGGTTTATTTTCGCTATACATCTGTATGTTAGCTAAATTGGCATATGTATTGAGCGATTTGGGATTAAGCTGAATCGATTTATTGTATGTATCAATCGCTTTATCGACATTACCTAAGTCACGATAAATATTACCGAGGTTATTAAGAATAACAGCGTCTTTATTATTAAGCTTGGCAGCTTGTCCGTATTGTTTCTTGGCACCTTCCAAGTCGCCAGTAGCATATAAAGCAACGCCATAGTTTTTACGGGCAGTAGCATCGTTAGGTGTCTTATCGACGGATTTTTTCAGTTCAGGTAGCTTTTGTTGGTAGTCTAGCCCAACTTGCGTAAGTTTTACTTCAGCGGTTTTTTCATGGGTTACAGCAAATAGTACAACTATCCCAATGATAATTAGCAAGATAATACCGCTTATAGCGATACTGTTACCTTTATGTTCCTTCACCCATTTTACTAAGGGCACTCGCATAGCCCGGGAAACTACGTTTCCTCGTAAATTATTTCCGATCATATACCCCCAATGTATTGCCTTTATTTTACCAATTATTCACCCCTTATACAAGGTGTAGAGGTTGTGGTTAAAACCTACTTCCTAAGTACTTCCTCAGCTTAATTTTCATCAAATAAAATATACCCACCAAACGATGGGTATATTTATTAGAATTTGTTCTATTAGAACATGTCAGGTTTTGACTTAACGATACCGGTTGTAAGTGCTTCAGCACCGCCAGAGATTTGCACAAGGGCTTCATTCTCTAAGTTGTAGGCTTTTTCAAAGTTACCTGCCTTATATTCAACTGCTGCTTGGTTAAGCAAGTCTTCGTGAGCGCTTAATGCGTCATAAAGTGTGTCAGTTGGTACGCTAGGGATAACACTGTTGAAGACAGTCGCTACTTTACGCAGTTCGGCGCGAAGGGCTGAAAGTGAAGTCGCTTGTGCCATAGTGTCACCATTTGCGACAGCTTGAGCGTAGTTATTTGATTGAGCAATGTGTTCTACGAATGGTGTAGTAATAGCCGTTTGAGCATCTTCACCGTAAATATCACCCACGGCAGTTGCGATGGCAACGGCATTAGCGGTTTGAGCGGCCTTGGCGCCTTCTATTTTTGCTGTAGGTGCATTATCTACGATATTACGCGCTACAACCAGGCTAGAAGTCACGTGCTCACGCAGAGCGTTATTTAATGCTACGCGTAAGTCAGCTTGTTTGACTGACTGTTGATTTGATGATGATTCGTTGGTGTTCATGTCGTTCATATTATTGCCGATCATGTAACCACCAAAAGCACCGATTGCGAGCGCTACAATAGCAGCGACAATAATGCCAGCTTTGGATGTGTTAGATTCCATATATTTCTCCTTGTTCATTAATTACTTAAAAATAATAACAATTAAAAAACAATGCAGCTGTGAGGTATCTCACAGCGTATACTGAGTATTAATGAATAACAACATGAAACGTTTTCTCAATATATTTAAAGGCCGCAAGGCAATTCGGCTTGGGTTAGCTTTTGTACTCTTTTGGACTCCAATCATAGTCTTCGTTAAGCTGGCCGACGAAGTGCTGGAAAACGAACCAATCCATATCGAAATAGTCTTATTAAATTACATCCATTCTTTATCGACACCGTTTTTAGATGGATTTTTCTTGTTTATTACTACTATTGGAAACGTCGAAAGTATATTGCCGATAACAATACTGATATTGGCTTATATTATATATCGTAAACAACGATTGAACGCTTTGATTGTTCTGTTCGGGGTTGGTGGTGCGGCCTTAGCAAACTTCCTGTTGAAGCTTATCTTCCATCGCGATCGCCCGGCCTTCTGGCAGTCTGCTATTACTGAAACGGGCTACTCTTTTCCAAGTGGCCATGCCATGGTGAGCTGCGCCTTAGTGTTATGTCTAATAGTGATATTGTGGAATACAAAATGGCGATTAACAGCGATTATTGCTGGCGCTAGTACCATTATCCTTATTGGGCTTTCAAGGCTCTACATGGGCGTTCACTACCCTACCGATGTGCTGGCGGGCTGGAGTGTGAGTATTGCCTGGGTACTTATTGTCACGGTTATAGCTAAAGGTTTATCAAACCGGTTCCGTAAAAAGCTTGCTGTTTCCGAAGCTCATTAACAGCCTTAAATGAATATGCTATTATAGCTTTGAAATAAATCCGCCTAGCGGTCTGGTCGCCTGCCAACGACATTCACAGATTTGCGGTATTCTATCGAACAACGGCAGGTCGATAATTTAACAAGGAGATCACTATGGTTGATCGCGAAGAAAAAAAGCTAAAGCGAGACCAAGAAGCTAAGCAACAGTACGCCGAGTGGCAGGAACTTTCCAAAGCCCACTGGAGTCACTGGCGAGCTTGGGGTTCATGGTTTAGCTGGGGTTCACCTGTAGGTTTAGGACTGTTCTTTGTCCTGGCCGCAGTAGCCGCCGCTGTGTTGATTTGGGTTATTAAACTCTAAGGCACACTACTAAAAAACACCGTCTTCAAAGGCGGTGTTTTTACGTGCCTATGATAACAAAAAACCACCTAAATTGGTGGTAAGGAACGTAAGTCGAGTTGTTGTGCCCGAGGGCACCGATCGAGAACGAAGTCTCTTTCGGTGCCCTGGGGCGTCGCACGGTTACAGAGAGTTCCTGAGCATTCGATAGTCGGCAGCCAAGACTTTCATCTCGATTAGACTATTGGCCTGGTGATGAATCACGCAGATCCGGATGAGTGCGAACAGAGTGAACGCAGCCACAACATCATTTCCCATGGTAAAAATGTTGAGACCCGGCACGGCGTTACCGATGTCGTCCAGTAATGTTATTGGTCCACCCACGAAGAACACTGTCCTTAGGACTGTAGCCAAGGCCCTGGCTACAAATGGAAACCGGCTCCTCTCCTCATCGTTGTAGAAGAACCGCTTGCCGGACTCTATCCAACCTACTTTCGGAGGCCTTACGTTTATGAAGAAGGACATACTAATCACCTGCTCTCGTTTGTGAATCATGAATTTTTCAGTTACGCTATACGACATTTACAGTGTACCTGTAAATGAATTTATGTCAATATTATTTACAGTTAGTAAAATAAGTTTCTTAAAACATTATTTGCATAAAAGAAAATGAATGCTATCATTTTGCATGTGCCCCTATGTCATAGGAGCATACGACCCTGACCCAGTAGAAAGAAGAAAGACATGTTGCAATATCGAACGGTCTTGCTTGCCCTTGCGGCATTCGGGATAATCTTGCACAGCGTTGATTTGATTTCGGCCGGAGGGGTGCTGTTGATCCTGAAAAGCATCATCTCCATGCTCGTTTCTGTCTTCGTACTTGTCGGCCTATTCGTCGTGATGGCGGTGACGCTACGTTCGGCTAACCGAGTTCGCAGTGGTGCTGATGTACCTATGCAAACAGTTGTTCAAGCCGTGGTGTCGATCATTGCACCCTTCTGTGTAACCGTGTTTGTCATGGATACTGGCGGTGGAGCTGTACTGCGAGCGAATTCGTTCTTGTCATTCCTTCCCGAGGGAAACCTTCTGGCGGTGGATGGCTGGGCTGGACGATCGAGCATAGTCTACCTGATCTTATTCCTCCTTCTGACCATCGGTCTCCTGTGGAATAAGCTAAAGGTGAACATTCCGATCGAGTCGTTCACACGACCGAAGCTCCCGAGGCTGGCATTAACGTCCTCCCGTGCCGCTCGGCGCGACAAGCGGCTGAAAGAGTTCATCGTCAACAACCAGTAGCACATCGTGGTGTCGTGGAAGGTAGTGTGGTTGGCTCATTTTGCCCCACACTACCTCCTCACAATAACTTCTCATTTTTGTTTCTGTCGAATAAATAAAGGAATAGTAATCTCACTTGTAGTGAGATATTTTAATTTTAATAGCAACAGTTGACATTAAAGCAAATTAAGTTTATATATATACATAAGTTAGTCGGCTGGAGTGGCAGCTCTAAATTATATACACCTGGGAGTGTGATAATGAGAAAACCAAAGACACCAACATACAACCAACGACAGGTTGAAGAACTTCTTGCAATGGGCGGTATTTCTAATAGCGAGTCAACACAACAACGCGACGAATTAACTCAAAATATACCGGAAAGAAAGACCAGGCGTTATTTCTCTGGTGGTAATCTTGTTAGCATCATGGGTGGAGTGGCAGTTGCCGGTATTCTGGTAGGGGCTGTTAGTGGTGTTGGGTACATAGTCTCGGTAGCGAATGCTACGTCGCCAAAAGTTGTCAGCGAAGGTGGAGTCACGAGCAATGGGCATGCTAAAATTCTTCATGCATACATGGATGACATGGATACAGTGTCTCTTGCTCATGCAGAGACGGCGGTAGAGGGAGTGACCATTGCTATGGATCAATCTTTTGCTGGAAAAGATTTTAATTCCGACTATGTCACTCGCAAAGCTATCATTGAAACCGATGTTATGCTCGATACTAAACAAGTTGCCGTAACCTTAGATCCTAATACAGAACAATTAACCATAACGGCATCCAAAGCTGCTCTTACTGCAGATGTTCATATAAAAGATGGATCGGCTAAGACGTACGACAGTGCTCCAAGTGAAATAAAAGAACAGCTTGATTTTTGGACACTTGTTGCTGACTCGATAGATAACCGTTTAGAGGATCTAAATATTAAAGATATCAAGATGGCAGATCTTGATATAGTCCAAGAGATGAAAACAAAAAAGTTGAACATTGAACAGACGCTCGAAAGATACGCCGATTTTATTATACTTACGCAAGTTGACAAAGAATGTACTCCCCTTATTTCAAAAGCCGTTGAAGGATATGATGAAAAATTGAAAAATAACCTTCGTGAGGCAGTAAAAGGCAAGATTCTTGATGTAGATAACTATAGAAATGAAGTGTCTATCGCACTATCAAAGATGACATTGGAAAAAACAGCAAAACTTGTAAGAAATGCTAAGATTGTTATCAAACAAACGAACAATATTAAACCTGATCAAGGGAATATTGACGAGCTAAATGATTATACAGAGGTAGGGATATTTTCTTCAAAGAAAGAAGAAGCAAGTAAACCTATGACGTGTGGTGTGGTAGAAAGCGCTCTGCCGGCGTTAGAAGACAAGTCTACTTCAACGAAAACCAATAAGGATGCCAAGTAATGACAAACTCTGAATTTATACCAGTGCCTGGAAAAAAATATCGGCATGAAGGCGTAGTATTTTCCGTTGATGAAAAAGGAAAAATTGTGGAGCATGTACCACGGATAAACGAACTTCAGGCCCAGCCTGAACAAAAATTCCTCAGTCCTGGAACTGGGACTAATAAGTTCGAAATGAGTTTAAAAATCAAAACCAGTTCTTCAAGCGGTGAAGTACACCCTGCGATACTAGGAATTGCCAGTCTGGCTTCAACTCTGAATTCTGCAGGTAGCCAACCGCAAACGGAGAATTACAATACTTCTCAGGGGTCTTGGTCAGACGATGAAGAGATTGAAGATATTTCAGGTAGTACCATGATTAGTTCATCAGAACCAGATAGTTTTGCTACGCAAGAAACTGTTGTCCTTCCTCAAGTTCCTGATGATGATCAAGGTTCTAATTCAGACTCTGATCCAGACCCTGGTTCAAATGTTAAATATGAGCGTCCGCCACTTCGTAAACCGCTTTCCTCAGGATTGATGTTTAGCATGGCTTTTGTAGCGACAACTAGCGTTCTCGGTATTCCAGCGGCCGCAGTTATGAATTACGGAGATCAAGCGGCTGAAGCATGTGGACATGCGCCTTATCTATTTAACCTATCGTGCTACACGAATGAATATAGTGAAAAGTTACTAAGCTATCTACCATTTATTAGTAATGACACTATGGCGGCAAAATAATGGGTGAATTTTTAAACAAATCCGAACAAGAGAAATACGACGACCATCACACTGGTGTAGATATTAATGATCTAAGTAAATGGCTTTCAAGTAGAACAACCGAACAAGCCAGACAAAGGCAACAGCAGCCACAACAACGACAGCAGCCTCAGCCTCGACCCGTCGTACAGCCTGCCCCCGAGACTCGACCAAAAAATGATACACCAGCACCAAGAGCCGCTGAGAATAACGTTACGCCTGGTAAAAAGAACGAGCATTTAAGAAAAATAGTAAAAAAATCATCTATAGCCGCCCTAGCAATTGCCGTTGTCGCGGGTGGTGCTTATGGATTTAACCTCGGCGGGGTTCGAGATAACGCAACATCTGCATTAGATAATTTAAAATTTAACTTCAACAACGAAGACATAACCGAGGTTTCTCCGCTTGAAACCTTAGGTGTTTCTCCTTTTGACCCTGATACTTGTGATAAACCTGAAAAAACTATTTTGGCGGTCAGCCTTAGTGGTGAAATAGCTGAAGAAATACTGCTTGCAGACGCAAATAGTGCTACGCCTATAAAGCAGAAGCCTTATTTAACTGAAGAAAATATTAATAAGCAAGCAGAAGGTCAAGCGGTCCTTGGAAACGGTATTGACCTTAGAAAGTTTGTGACAAATAGCGGTTTCCCTGAAGTTACGTTAAATAATATTCCTTTTGGAGTTAATATTTGTGATCCAACCGGTTCTATCGAAGTTCAAGGGGACTTTGTTACAGTCGATCGATCGAAACTAGTAATTACCTTCAGGGACCCTAAAAGCCTGTTTGATATAGATATGCAGATTCAATATCAGAATGATGGAGCATACGTTGACGCCGACCCTCATGAAGGTGAATTTATGACATTCCCCAACCCGGAGTATGGGTTATTCCTGAAACTTGGTAAGGATGAGGTATTTAATGCAGCCAGAGAAGCGTTGGTTGCTTCATACGCCGACTCTGCTCAACAACAGACTATGTACCAGTATGCAAAAATTAAAGCAATTCAAGAACTGAGTGAAGTCTTAGCTAGTCAAGACAATATTGATTTACCAGGAGATGCTCTTACGGTTGAAAAAGCGATTGATAACGCCATCATTCAACAGATTGTAGGCAACCCTAAGGTACCCCCTCTTTTTAAGGGTGGTAGCTATAAATTGCTTCCCGATGTGCCTCTAGATGATGCAACAAAAATGCCCGCAGCTACTGTCACCCCACCCGTAGGCTTCGCGACAGACAATAAGTTCAATATCAGATCTGCAAAAATAACAATCGGAGCTTTACAGCCGTTAGATGTTGAAGTACCGACAAAAAGCCCTACATCAACCCCAGAACCAATGCCAACCGTAGCACCATAACGTACAAGAAAGGATTTATTATGTCTACTATCTATGAGCAACTGAACAATACCGAACACAATAGTGTGCCAACCGACGTGTTGCTACATTCGAGTATATCTCCTGATGATTTAGAACCACAAGATCAATCTATTTCAATTGGGGAAATAGTCGAAGAACCAGAAGAAGCAAACGAACCTAAATCAGAAAGTACACTTGAGGCTAATGCTGACCGAATTCATAAACGATATAATGACGCAAATGAAAAGCTACAAACCATGGAGGTATTTGCACAAGCTACTTTTGAAAAAATTACAAAAGCAGCCGATCAAATAACTCAATATACGGATGATACCTATGAAAGAAAGATTGCTTTAACGGATCAAGCTATCCAATTGCAGATAGACGCGCTTACAGCATATCGAGATCACCTCGTGAATGGCTTATTAAATGAAAAGGGTTCAAGAACTAATGAAGCTACAGCTAGTAAAAGTAAAGCTGACGACCTCTTGAAGGCTAGTAGCAAGGCTATAGAAGATATAACGTTCTACATAAAATCAGGTGAAAAAAGCCAAGAAGAACATGAAAAACGACGAGACGCTGCAATTGATTCTATAAACGTTCACCGAGCAGAATATGAAGAACATGAAAAAATTCTTGCAGATGCGGAAGAAAAAATCGTTGTTTTGGATACCCGGTTAGAAACACTAGAAGAGGATCGAACTAAGCTTTTCAAAGTTAGACTTCTTGCTGTAACCGACGAGCTCAATGAGCGTGAAGCACTTGCCGGGCCAATTATCGCCGCAGAAGAAGAAAAAAGAATAAAACTGGCCGAAGCGGAATTGGCAAGAAAAGACGATGAAAGTGGGATTTTTGAGCCAGCTGAGATAATTCATGATTCAGAAACGATAGATACGATTGATTTTTCCGAAGATGACGAAGATGAAATCGTAGATGTTAGCATGGACCAAATCGAAGAATTTATTAAAAAAGCTAAAGAAAATGCGACTTCAAAAGAACTTATTGCTATTCTAAAAAATATTTCATTAATTGACGAAGCGCTGAGTGATAATGAAATCGAAAAGAATGCAGTTATTGACGTCATTGAAGAAGTTGAGCTTGTTATAGACCGTACTAGAAAAAAATTTGATGAAATACTAAAAACAATTGATGATCAGCAGAAAGTTTTGAATTTTGAATTCAATGAAGTTGCTCCAACTATTTCTGTACATAGTGGTATAACCTCAGATATGATGCAGCAATATGATAAAATCATTCAAAGTCCAAGACTTGTAAAACCAGCTGATGTATTTGATATTCTCAAACCTTTATATGTAGCGACGAGGGCAATGCAAAGAGAACTTGATCAAAGTTATGACGCGAATGATGACGCTGATGACGATTACATAAAAGCTTTCATCGATAAGCCTCTACCTCCCCTATTGCAAATACCTGAAGTAGGAATACTAAACGTTAGCGATGTCGTCTCTATACCTAAAAATACCCAAAAGCTCGATGAAGTAATGAGAGAAAAAATTGATACAATCTGGGAAACGCTTGTAGGAAAATTGGGTAAAAACATTTTACGTAAGGCACAAGTAGTAGTATATTCTGATAAAAAAAGTGAAACACCGAAGGAAGATTAGTACATGGGACCGCTTAAAATACGCCGAGAAAAAGAACTAGAAGTTGAAACTAAAAATACTAATTCTCGTAGTTTATCGCTTGGCCGAAAACCAGGTTTAGACGGTATTAAGCGGATATATGACGATTTACCAAAGAATATAGTCACCTCCGAGCATGAAATATGTCATGAATTAGCGATTGATGCATTTTGGAGCACACTTAGTTCATACAATGATGATGTTCACAAAATCAGGCCTCAAACGAGAGGTAAGGCAAATAAAATTCGCGATGCCGAAACCAAATTCAGCGAGGCAATAAAAAAGACTTGTGACTTAGACTTTCCTGAATCGACGCTATTGGATATGGCTAAGGTATATATCGATATTGCACTTAATCCTGAAATAACTCTCGAAGATCACATGAATGATGCTTTTGTTGCCATAGGATTAGCTATCGGTGATGATAAGATTAGAAATTTAAAAAGAGAGTATGTACAAAAAAGTCACAAAAAACTCCATGCTTCCTCTCAGAAAAAGTCAGTTACCGCTTCTGAGCTGTCGGCATTGAATTTGGCAGATAAAATACTTGATGATTTGAACGTTGCTATAGAATTCGAAACAATACCCTCGTATGTTGAAGATATTGCGAATTTTACAAAAAAACATGCAAAAATTATTAGAAGTACCGGTACTGTTGCCATGGTTGCAACATCTGTTCTCACCGCAAACACCGTGGCATTTGCAAGTCCTATACAAACAACCAAAGCCTCATCGAATGTGAGTACTCAAAATGGTGAAACAGCTATCGAAGTTGGATTGCCAACCAATCAAGTTATAGCGAAGCCTTCAGCTAGCGTTTTCGGTACACCAGAAGCCCCTGTTGCCAGTTCTAGTCAAATTGAAGTGGGCGTAGGAAATGATATAAATACTGTCAAAGAAAAAGAATCTACATCTGTTTTTCCAGCGCCGGAAGTTCCTGCCGCCAGAACGATTTCTGAAACTCATGTCGCTGTAAATGTCGAACTAAAAGAATCAGAAAAACCCAACACCTCTATTTTTCCATCATCGCCCGAAGAAAATCTGAAAGCAAAACTTGATACAAATATTAACCCTGATAATATCGGTTTACCCGACACGGCCATTGATGAAGATGGCAAGCTTATTGAGTCTCAACCAATATCGGCTGTACCTGATGTAGTAAGCGATGTCCCTGAACTAGATGAAAAAACTGCGACACCCGAACAGCTAGTTATACAAAAAATTAAAGACCTTATTAATAAAGGCGATGTTTCTTCTGCTGCTTCGTTTATACGTTTGAAATTCCATAATAAAGATGTAGTCTCAACCACTTACCAAGAAGGTGTGCCGGTATATGAAACTACCAATGCAGAACTTGTAAAACAATCTCGCTTAATGCAAGTAACATTCAAAGACTTAAATTCAGTAAAAGGTTTTCACACCGATGTACATTATATTAATACTGCCCTCACCGCCCTCAGCGTACTTGATGCTGCTGCTAATGATAAAAGTGTACTGGATTCCCCTGATGTTCAATCATTACTCACTGATATAAAAGCACCGGCAGACGCATATCAAGCGAAATTATTCGAAAAGTACGTTGGAATAGCAAAAGATGCATTAGCTGCTAATGGTGGCGCTCTTCAAGCTAATATCGAAGAGCCGCATTTATTACCAGTTGAGACGATGTATGCCTACATTTTACTTGCAAGCGTTTCGGACACCGATCAGGCAGCGGAGATTCAAGGATTTAAAGATGCTGAAGCAAAGGCTGCCGCAGAAGCGAAAGCAGCCGCTGACGCCGCCGCACAAGGCAACTCGGCACTTAGTGAAATTGAAGCTATTGCTGCTGACCCTAACCGTTTGTTGCAAGGTGGAATTGACCGTGCAGCGGCCGCTTTTGGTTGGCCAGAGGCAAAGACAATTATTGTAAGGCAGATGGTCGCAGCTGGCGCGTCGCTCGCAGCAGCCGCTGGAGCAGCTGGAAATTCATCCGTTGAGTCTAAGTATTACAAGCCTGGAATAGAAGAGGAAACTTCCCGAAAGGATAAAGGCTTAGGTTTATTCCAACATACATTTGGACGACGAATAGCTTTGGAAAACACCGCCAAAGAAAAAGGTGTATCTGTACTAGACCCTACCTACCAAGTGAATTTCACTATCGATGAGTCGAAGGGCAGAACCCAGCGTGATAATCCGGAGGCAAATGAATGGGAAGGCTTTGTTGGAATAACCGACCCAGCAGCAGCTGCTGCGTATTGGCGATGGAACTTTGAACGTCCTAATGAAAAAGTTTCTCATGGTGATAAACGCGTTATTGAAGCACAACAGATTTTTGACCAAGTAAATGGACAAATGGAAGCGATAAAAGGTGAAGCAGCAGCTGCAGCGGCGGCTCGTGTCGAAGCTGAACGTCTAAGAAAGCTTCAAGATGGAATGACCATCGAAGAAGCAAAAGGATTTGTTAAGAGATATCTCGATAACAAGGCCGATAGTATGCAGTATATTGGTGGCGCTGCTCAAGATTGTAGAGGCGGCCCGCTTTCCAACTGCGTTTCTTTCTCGGCATACTTCATTAATAAGTTTACTACCATTGGCGGTATGGGTGCTGGTACGCAACCTGGAAACGGTGGGACGGTTATACGGAACCTTTCTGCAAGGAACCCACAAGTAGAAATTGGTCATACACCTCGTGTGAATGCAATATTTAGTACTCGTTTTGGATCACAGTCTTGCCCGGGTGGCGGAATTTGTGGTCATACTGGTGTTGTTCTTGGGTTCGACAGGGTTAAAGGTATGATTATTGTTGGTGAAGCTGGTTGTAATGCGGCTCCAGATAGCTGGGATACAGCTCATGAATATCCAATAGGTCAGTTCGATAATGCAAATTATACATATGCTTATACAGACGGGTTACTAAAAGCTGAGGTAAAATAAATACCGTCATAAATTATAAAAAGCCTTCTAAACGAAGGCTTTTTATTTCTTTTACAGTTTCAACAAAATAGCATAAAAAAAGCACCCATTATGGTGCGTATTGTTTGTCCGCGACAGCGGGCAGTCCTCCCGAAAGAGGCTGCCCGCTGCCGCGGCAACTACAGGATAATCAAACCCTGTAGGACGATCGAATGAAGCGTCGATCATAACGCTATCCAGTATTGTCGGCCGTGAATATGCCTGTCCCAATGAACGAATTCATTTTACGTAGGGACTTTTGGGGAGTCCAGACTGGCGCGGGATGATGATACCGTGCGTAGCCAAAAACTCTTCAGGGTCTGTCGACACAGATTTCCCGGTACTATCGGGTACCCATATCTTCAGATGAACGTGCACCCCAGTTACGGCGCCCGTCTTTCCCATTACACCAAGGTGCTGACCTGCCTGAACCGTCGCGCCAACCTTGACGGCGCTATCGATGCTTGACATGTGGCCGTACCCGGACATTAGTCCGTTGCCATGATCGATCTTCACATAATTGCCTAACGTACCGTTAGGACCCGACCACACCACTTTTCCTGCAGAAATTGCTTGGATGCCGCTACTTCCGACAATATCCAAGCCATCATGCAGAATCCAGCGATGATAGATAGGGTGGAATCGCTCGCCAAAGATGCTCGATACGACCATTTTTCCGTCAAGCGGATTGGCCAAGTCGGCCGTAACCGACGTTGCTTCACAGCTAAGCCCGCTGCTTGCATTGGATGATCCAGCTCCGAGGTACTGAAGCACAGTTAATGCACCAGCCTTGTTGCCATCGACGCCGTTAACGGTATCGGCAGCAACCCAACGCATATTCATATGACTCTCATCGAGCCCGTTCATCACGTATGGTGACTGATCGTAGGTGCTTCCTTGTCTCTTGTACAGCGAACCGCGGTTATAGGCCAAGAAGGCCTGTCCCCACAGCTCGGCTGTCATAGCATCTTTTTCAACATCGATGCCGTAGACAGACTTTGCCATTCGCTTGAAATGCTTTGCCATGTTGATAGCATCTTGGTTGGCATCTTCGACGACGTTAACGCCGTCGACATTGACACCACTTCCAAGTGTTGCGCCGTTGGAGATCGACTTGGTTGGATCCATGCCGGCCTCACGATAGTGCAACGCTGCTATCACTTGCCATGGAACTCCCTCAGCTGTTTGGGCTGCGAGATAACGTTCCATGTTTTGCTCAGCAAGTGATTTGACGTTCCTTTTTTCGAGATACTCCGTAGTTGCTTTTGGCAGTGTTGTAGTACTTTCTGCTGTCTGCGCAACTGCTACTTGAAGCAATGGTGCTTGGCAGCCAGCCGCCGCAATGATAGCACCACCACCTACAATCACACCGCTCAGAAGAACGATGGGACCGAAGATGGCGACTGCCAACAGCAGTATGACAATCGCCACCCAAGATTTTCGCATGTTCTATCACGCTTTCTTCTTCAGGAGTGTTCCGTGGGGACGCAGCGTTGCGAAACGCTCGCGCATCTCAGCCGCCTCTTTGCCACGGTCCACCTTGTCGGTGATGTGTCGTGCAGCGTCCGTCTTGATGACCGAACGCAACGATGGCGGCACGATGATTCGTGACACCACTGGTTCGTTGTCCTTCGGCAACAGAATCATTTGACCCGGTTTCAAATCCGGAATCAATTGGACATATGGCTCGGCCAGGTTGAGCTCGCGGTAGCGATCAAGGGTTTTCTTCTGCCTGGGCTGTCCGAAGATCATCCGGTAGCCAAAGCCCTGCTCGATCTCAAGTGCAAGCCCGCGCATAGCTGAACCAGCGTCTCCTGCTTGGAGCAGTTGGCTTCCGAACTGGATAGTACGGAAGTCTGCTGTTGGGAATGACCGTTGCCGGATCATCCAAAGCGCCAGCGACCGAAGGTGCGCTGGGCTCTTGATGGCAATGCCTTCTTCGTCGCCCGCGTTGTAGTGCGGAATCGTTTTCAGAAGGTTACGGCCACCGCCAATATCCTGCTTTGAGGCAATGATGGCATTCGACTGCGCTCGCAGCAATGCCATCTCGAAAAGCGCTTGACCCTTTGGCGGAAGTGCCTCTAGGTCAATGTGACCAACACGGCGCGCAAGCACGTCGTACACGTCGACATATCCATTAAACGCTCCACCGTAATCTCCTTCGAGAATCTGGTGTATGCACGTCATGGCGAGGTCGATGGCCTGGTAGAACCGAGCTTCGCTCGATGCTCGGATGTGCTCAGGCCGCACCTGCTGCACTTCTGTCGCTTTAACGACCTTCACTTCTTTCTTCAGGTCTGCATTGTCCAGCTCGAAGGTTTCAGCGACCTGGGCGCGGTAGTTGACGTGGTACGTCTCCTGGTCTGCGAACGAAAGTTCGCTGAGCTTGTTGTTCAAGACGCCCAACGAAACTTGCGTCGGTTGGACTTCCTGCACCATCTTGTTGACACCGACCATGATGACGTTTGTGACGTCTGGGCCCGGTGTGCGCTCCAGCTCCATCTCAATTGCCGCCAGTACGAATTCGATGATGTCCGTTTCTTTGTTGAAGATACTCAACAAGTTGAGGCCAGTTCCCTGACCTAGGACAAACATTTTTTGCTTCATAGCCTCGGCCAGAAGCTCGAATTCGGGGTGGTACACACTCCCATCCTCAGTCGTCGCCTTTGATGATTTGCGACTGAATGACCGAGCACGGAAGTACTCGAGGTTACCCTCGCTATCAAGTTCGTTGATTTCGAGTGACATCAACAAGGTGAACAAGATTTTGAGGGTGGCGCTCTTGCCCATGTTGCGCGAACCTTCCATCAAGCACGTCGTAGTGTCGACTTGAAGAGTGAAGGGGTTGAAGTAGAGACGTCGCAACGTCTCAAGCTCGTACCCAAACAAAAGGCCGCGCTTTTGGAGTGGCGCGTTGGTAATCACAGACTGCCAAAGCACGAATGCCTTGAGGCCTGCTTCAAATGCTGGTCCGTCCATGACGTACACCTGCTTTCCTAGTTGTAAAGTGATTCATGAGGAGTCGGTTGACACCTCAGTTTTGCATCTATCCATTTATAGATATAAAACTGGGATGTTAACCTGGGGACTGCAAAGCTTACGCCTTACAGCCCCCAGGGAACACCTTAACTGTCGAAATGATCACTTCGCCTTGCTTAGAAGTGAAGCGGAATACCTGTGGAGGCCGTGAAAAACTCCTCCCACTGAACGCTTTCACCAAGCACGCGCTGAGGTTCAAAAAACAAACCATCAAGTTGTGCGGTGACTTCGTTGAGAGTTTCTTCCAACTCTCGTTCAGTCGGCTTGCTGACGGTCAACATGGGCTGGTATGTAACCGCCCACCCTGATTTATCCAGCTGAGCCATTGTGTTGTAGGCATCTCGCTCTGCCTGGTGCGCCCTGGGTCCACTACTGGTGATCCCAAAGAAGTCCTTCGCACCGGCGGACATGTCACTCTTGCCTTGAATGAACCGATAGCGGTGGTCTCCCTTTGTTATCTTCCCAATTGTCGCTGCAGTGTAGTGCAGCGTTCTGGGAGTGTAGAACGCGCGCCCTGTGAAAGGGAACGCGAACTCATCAGGAAAGGACGTCGGGTAGATGGTGGCAGACCAGCTCCCGTTTACGTCGACCTTGTCTTTGTACTCGTCGATGTAGCCGACCGGCATCCAGCTAGTGCTGGACAACGACTCGCCTCTTTGTTCGGCAAGGTAGGCTTCCAGGTAGTACCGGGAGATGTCCAGGTCGTGCGCCTTACGCAGGTACATGACCATTTCATCGAAGTTCATTACGGAAAGTTCACCCGTCATGACGTCGCTCAACAGCGGGACAATCGCTTGTTGAAGACGGTGGAAGGGCTCTTTTTGGAGGTCTCTGTAGCTAAACTTCACCTCCGTCTTGCTTTTTGCTTTTTGGGCTTCTGCAAGAACATTCCCGAAGTGTTTACTGTACTTGACAGTGAACATGAACACCATTTCTGGCTCGACGAGTGTCTCGATTGTCTCGAGACCCTCTTGAACGACGACCTGATGCACGAATGCATTTATGTAGTCGTTTTCATCCCATTCTGCGAGCGGTTTTGTTTCTCCTTGCGGGACCAGTGTTCGGTCATCGACGATATCGAGGAGGATTTTTTCGTACTCGTACGGGTTGTCCGGGCGAGAACGGTAGATCATGCCGATCCATGGGTTAGATCGACGAACCGTTGCGAAGGCGAATGTCAGCGCTTTGCTCAGCTTGACATTGAAGGCCTGCTGCTCAGAGATGGTCTTCGTCGTGATGTTGGTACCTGAAATTTTGACAGCGAACGAGACCATCTTGTATTTCTCGTTCACTACGAGCCCCAGGTCGCCAAATCGAACGGTTCGGATGGGCAGGATTGACTGCGCCGAACTAACGTCCTTCTTCGCGATTTCGACCGTCTGTGTCGTTGTTGGCTGTTGCGTCCAGAGCCGATTGTGTCGGATACGACGTAGCCAGTAATTCGCGGTAAGGAAGCTCGGCATCATGTAAAGACGCCTGTTGTATCTCCCTAACCGTATCAACGAAAACAGCAGACCGACCGCACCTAGGATGGTTACCCAGCTACGCATCGGCCCGGCAGCCAGGTCTGATCCTATATAGAAACCAGACCCGACGATAAGGATGAACGGAAAGTCCAAACCTCCCAGTGATCCATAGCGAGGACTTCGCCCTCTTGGGTGCAGAGTTAGGTCCTCTGGTTTTACTTTATCAGCCATGGGTCAACTCCCTTTACTTGTAGGACGCTCGGCATCCGCACTGCGTTTAACTTCTTTGGCCGTATCGATACCGTGCTTTGCAGCAACAGTTCCGAGGACCACAGCAGCACCGACGCCCCCTGTTGGGGCGCCAGCTGCAGCTGCGGTTCCTACGGTTGCAGCAGTTGTGGCGGTAGTTGCAGCAGCAGTTGTTCCTGCGGCTGCTCCAGATGCTGCGGCGCCACCAACGGCAGCACCAGCAGTACTTACGGCCACTCCGGTCTCTGCAGCACCAATAGCGCTAGCGCCTGTTGTCCCGGCACTTGCAGCACCTTCACCGACAAGGATTCTCGTCGTTTCAGATCCTGCAGCCGTACCGGCCGCCAGGGGCGATGTTGATGAAGACGCCGCTCCTGATGGGACACCTGGAGCGGTGCTTGTGCTGACTGGACCGGAAATAGCCTGAGGCGAAGGGCGTGGTTTAGTTAGCCCTTGCCTTACCTTGTCTCTTGCTACGCCACGGGCGATGTTCTTTCCCTCACCGAGTAATCCAGGTCTCTCCCTCTGAAGCCCTCTTTCGGGCTCGGTCATTGCACGATTGACGGATTGCTGTTGCGTCATGTTCGGGTTCAAATCTCTTCCCATCATGCGGGCAGAAATATTCCCTCCACTAATAAACGTGTTCAGCTTTCCCATGACGGTTTGGGTTGCCTTGTAAAACAGGAATGTCAGCACCACTTGTGAAAGTGCTGCTATGAAGAGTGCGGCATTCAACACGAAACCCTGCGCGAACGCCGAGCCACCGGTTGCAACACCCCACCCTTCACTTTGCGAAAACGCCTTCCCGACTTCGATAATCAGCGTCATCACCGGAACTCCGAAGAGAATAGCGACCAAGCTAATTGATACGATTGCCTGGAACAACTTATCAACTCGTCCGCCAAACCCAAGAAGGGCTGCGACGAATAAGCCGACGAATGCCAGAATCTGTGTCAGGACGGCGTACCCAAATGATATTGCGAGTACGACCATCCCGGAAGCCACGGCGTTCATGAGCGTCACTGAGCCCAGAATCAGATCGACCGCGGCCAGCGGTGCAAAGTTGAACTTGAATATTTGGCCTGCACCATTCAGGATTTGTTCACTCGAACCCACTGCTGAATCTCCGAAGATAGACAGCATCATTTTCGTCAAATCCTTACTCCATTCCAGCATTCCACCGATAATCCTGTACCAGTAGGGCGTGGCGATCGAGATGATCACGGCAAAAACAATCGCCGGGATAATTCGACCGCGAGCCTTTGGCAGGAAGATGGCAAACGCCAGAACGAAATACAACACCAATCGCGAGATGGGTATTGCACTGCCCACAGCCTGACCTCCGAGGTCGTCAAACATCGGAAAATCAGTCATGGTTGGACGATGTAGCAGAGCAACCTCTACGAGCTGCATGATGGAGTTCATCGTTACGACGAGCGCCTTCACGTAGAACCCGAGAAGCCAGCTGATGGGGTCAAAACCAAAGAGCACGGTTGTCACCGCCTTTCAAAACTTGTGATGAAAAAACGGGGGGGGTAGCCCGCCACAGACAAATCCGTGGCGGGCTACCCGGTGCGACTAACCGCAGGATCCGAACATGTTCGTTCCTTCGGTGAGACCCGGCAAGATGAGTATGACAATGGTCAACACGACCGCCGACATGATCACCTTGAGTATCTTGTTTCCGGCATGCTTCATGCCGAACCAGTACATGGCGAGGACAACAGCCAAAATCGGGACTAGGATGTACTTCCCGAGAACCGGGATAGCCTTTGTCCATCCCCAGAACTTCTGAACGATTTCATTGTTCAGAAGCCCGCTGATGACGCCGCAATCGGCGGGCGGCTCGTGAATCGGTTCCACGGGCAGTGCCAGCAAGTGCACCGGCAAGTTGTTGACCACCTCGAGGATGGCATTGATGGTTTCCATTGCTTTTCCTTTGTTCAGGCAGCTTTCGCCGCTAGATTTCGGGTTGACTGGTCACCGCGGCGGTTGCCGCGATGTGTTCGTTGATCTCGGCGAGCTTCTGGAAGGTACGGTATACCAGGTCATAGATGTGGTACCGCGTCCGAGCGTCGTAGCCCTCGATGTCGATGTGATTCTTGTCGAGGTTTTCGATGAACGGAATGAGCATCACGTGATCCGGCACCGTACCGAAGCGCTCGGCAAACTCGTACTGGGTTCGCCGGTTGCAGTGCCGCTTGGGCGTCGCATTCAACACAACTAGTGGAGTGTTCCAGCGGCTACGCAGCTTTGAGCTGCTTGACCGCTTGGAAACATCCGTGTGCATCTCGACTACTTCGACCTCGTTGTCCCCCCGCATCGAGCTAACTCGCTGCAGTGAGATTTCTTGGTCGTAGCGGCCGATGCGAAGCGGAAGCGATACCTTGCGGTCGATTCCGTTATTGGCGATCTGGTTCGAGCCTGGAGGCGTGTCGGCTACCGCGAGGTAACCGAGTTGCATTGCGTATTCCAGTGCATGCTCGAACTGTTCTTCGGTCAGACGAATCTTGGAGAAATCGTCTGCGATGAGGATTACCTTCGAGACGGGATCCTTGTAAGGCCGGTTAGGCATCTTCAACAGATCTCGAATCGTTGGTGCAGCAATCGCCGGCGAGAATGGCCCATTTTCGAGCCTGTCCTGGTCGACGAATATACCCTCTTCAGGGTCATCCTCCTCGACAGGTTGCCACATCTTGCTTTCCGCGATTGCCGTTTCATAGAGCGCGACGAGCTCGGGAGTGGTCATACCTCTCCCCATGAGCTCGGGATCAATCGGAAAACGGCTCAGAACGGTCGCACCATCGAGGTTGACATCGATTAACACGATGTCTTCTCCGGTGGCGATACTTGCAGCAGCACTCAGAACAGCGGCGACGTTGGTTTTGCCAACCCCGCCTTTGTAAGAAACTGGTTTTACTTGACCGGTTGCATCTTCTTGGACCGTGATCTTGTTAGAGGCCTCTTTCCGCTCTTCCGCGGCCTTGGCGTACGACCAAACCTCCCTGGGAAGGGGGATCTGCTTGAACTTGTAAAGGCGAAGCCGGGTATACAACCACCACACTGCGAAAAGCAGCTTGGAGTCGTTTGGCTTGCCTTCGATCAGCCACGGATATTCGTCGGCCAGCATCTTTTCAAACGTTGGCGTCGGAACGGGAATGATCGGTTGATGAACATCCTCAACGGGTGTGTCGAGGTCTCCTTCATAGATGGGTTCATCGACGTCAATTTCGAGGTTAGGTTTCCCTATACCCCTTAAAGCACGACGGTTAACAGCCATTATGCTCCCTCCTTAGGGAATCAATTATATTGGAATGGACGAATTGTCCGCTACAACGCTACTGAGTCCCCATTTAGGGCAGCGGCGAGGTGTTGACAAGTATATTTATCAACGCATCGCCACTGCCCAAAGAGGCATAAATTCACATGTATTTTTTCATTTCGACAGATTGTTAAGGTGTTCTAATCTGCGTTTGGAGTATTAAAATATACTACGACAAGACACAAAAAACCGGATTTTTATCCGGTTACAAATTTGCTGTTGCCTACTGCGCATATACTTTTCATGCGTACGAAACACCAAGCTTGAAATCGAACAAAAAAAGCTCGACACCCTCCCTGTTCTTAAACTGTATGTATTTATTTGTATAATACTACAAATATGCTGTTTTAGCAAATTATAAATACTATTATGTAAGTAAAGCGAGCCCGTGTTGCAATGTGTGCAACACGGGCTCAATCACGAGTCTTTTATCTCCTATCGTATCTGGGCCTTCGCGATGTGGGCTTTCAGCAGAGTGCTGTGTTTGACGCCTCGAAGCTTTTTGAAGACATCGTTCTCGTCAGCGGCCGTATCTAAGACCAGTGACGTGCTATCCATGTTGAAGACGTTTTCAATGGGATTCTGATGAAAGTCAGGGGTACCTGCCTGGCTCAGCACGATGGATTTAGTGCTTTTCTCGCCACCAAACATGAACAGCCAGAGGACTCTTGCTGGCACATAGGTCAACACTCCATCCTTAACCTTCAGTCGATCACGCTTGAAGTGCATCACAATGACCAACAGATTGAACACCGCAACGATTGTCAACATGACCAGCATCAAGCCGTAAAGCAGAACCACCGCCTCTGGCAGTGCAGTCGACGGGTCGATTACATTGTTGCCCAAAAATCCTTGCCAAAGCACATATACACACCAGGCAATGAATGCTGCGAGGATGAGTGAACCCGTAAAACGACGGCGTGTGAACATGCTCATGTACCCGAATTCGAAATCATACGGCAACAGCGTATTTGCGCGAATCTTTGCAAGACGTGCCGCTTCCTCTACCTGCTGGCGCTTTTTTTCGGCTTCTGCGGCTGCTTTGCGCCGTTTTTCTTCTACAGAGTCGACTTCACTTTGAGCCGCGCGCAGCACTTCTAGCTGCAGGCGAGCGTACTCTTCCGGAGAAAGATCCATGATCGTCCTAGACACGGGATCTTTCTTGGGTACTTTTTTGGGTTTACTGCTCGTTTCTTCTTCTACAGCGGGATCTGGACCTTTCTTAGCTTCCTGATCGTCATAGAGATGCGAATTGTCTTCCATGGTATGCTCTATTCTGTCAGATGTGGGATAAAAGGATCGTGAGCCTGATAAGTGAACTACGGTTCATACTCAAAAGGACATAGTTTATTTTTACAACAAATTAGCAGAATTTGCAAATATGTCATCTATGTGAGCGTATGAGAGTGCTTTATGATTCTTGAGATTACCTACACTCACTTCAACAATCAAAACCATTTAAAAATAAATACCTTTGGGAGTTGCCCGAGATCTACACCTCGGGCAACTTCTGGTTGCGTTGGTGGATCTCGGTTGAGAGTTTCTACCGCTCGATGCTGCGGTACTCGTCGTCCAGCGTGTCCTGCTCGGTGAGTCGCTCGATGACTTGCTTCGCCATGAAGTACAGCACGAAGCCGATGATTGCGATGACGACGGCTGTCGTAACCAAGACTACCAATCCGTCCGACCAGAAGTCGTAGGGAACCTTGGTTGTCGGGCCGTAGACGTAGCTGTAGTACAGTTCGCGCCGCGACACCACCAGGCTGGTGAAGTACATCGACGCCGCGAGGTCGAGGAAGAGGAAGACTACGACGAGCCTTGCGAACGCCCGTCGACTTCTTGACGTTGCCTCACGCAGCTTCTTGATGGCATCGATATTCGGTGAAACGGTCAGTGAGGTGATGGACATAGAAACCCCTTAATTGTTGTCCAGCCATGAGCTGGAGCTCGAATGGATGGCGCACGCTCGTTCGGTTTACGCCAATTGAGATAGAGTAATTATACTACATTTATAAACCTTAGTCAATCTGTTAAGCAGCGTTTCGCTATGCAATAAAATCGTTATCCCACCTGAGCTTTCATATATTCGTTGAACAGCATCGTCGGCATCACCTTCTATCCGTCTACTGGCTACAAGAGCGAGATGCCTTAAACACCAGTTCGCATCGGACTGCTTCACATAATCCCTAATATACTCATTACTGAGTTCACTATAAGAATTTTGAGGCACATTGTCCATTTCGTTCATAAAAACAAAATACCACAAAATAAGGTATTTGTAAATAGCTTATGTTGGGCGGCCTAGTGGATGTGTTTCGAACTATTTGTATGAAAAAGCCCGCTCTTTTAGTAGATAAGCAGCTCATCAACCAAAGGTTGGGCAATTCCATTATCGTAGAGCGGGCTGTTGATTGTGGACTATTCACCCACGACTGGCACGGTACGCGATATCACCGATGTTATCGATGATATCCTTCGAACCGTAATAGCGACATCCACCAACCGAAACCACGGTTTAGGGGGAATCCTCCGACATTCGTGGAAAGTAGACGACGTCGTTCTGATGCAGTGAATCGATCACTTGAGTCGAATCTTCGGCTCGTGTAACCGTGACTACTACAGGTACTCTCATTTCTTACTCCTTCTTTGCAAGGTAGGTTGTGAGTAGCATTTGTATTTACTCATTTTTACGAACCAAATGCAAACATGAGCAGTCAGACAAAAAGCCTCTACATTAGAGACTTTTCTATATTACATATGCTGGGCAGCTGTAAATGGACTAGCTTAGACTTTAGTTATAGACATCCATAAATAAGCTGTTTCCAGTTTCTTTAAAACCTGAGTGCTTCATTTTTTCTTTAAATGGGTTCGTCTTAGATAATTTTGCATATACGTATGCAACATTTAGTCCATATACTGCTTTGAATAACTGATGCATTATTGCTTCACCTACTCCTTTTCCTTGATGGGCCGGGTTTACACATAAGAAGGAATTGCCGCTACACTCGTTACGTCATCAAATACTGGCTCATTCAAGTTACATTCGTGAGTAAAGGTTACTAACTTATTTTTTATAAGACTTTGGTAGCTATTTG
The DNA here is from genome assembly GCA_028289065.1 of Candidatus Saccharimonadota bacterium. Lineage (GTDB taxonomy): Bacteria > Patescibacteriota > Saccharimonadia > Saccharimonadales > Saccharimonadaceae > Microsaccharimonas. Next base: position 129,804 of record JAQGHA010000010.1, on the reverse strand, counting down.
TCATATCTACATAATAACAAGAAGTCTCCGAAATGGAGACATCTCTATAATGCTTGTACTTGGCAGCGCCTAGTAGACGAGCTTCGAACTTTTACTTACGAATTAGACGAATTAAATCAAGTTCTTTTTCTTGAGCAGACCAAGCATTCATAAATACATCGACAGGAATTTTTCGATTAGCTAATGCAGGCAAGCCTGGATCATGAAGAACTATAAACTTATCATCATATCCTGTAATGACGACCGCATGACCTTCATATCCAACTTCTTCGTCAAGTACATAAGCATTAATAGTTACTCGAGGTAAATATCCCTCGTTCAGACCGTTTTTAATGTCCTCAATGCTCGGCTCTTTGTTCTCGACAATGTCTGCAGCTAATAGTTCTTTCATTCGTTGTATTTCTTTAGGAACATTAGTGTGTTCATAGCCCCAGTTTCCAGCTTCTATACCATGAATTTGTATCATATATTCTTTAGGGCTTTTGATAAACTCTTTAAAATCGAATGTTTCATAGTGTTTTACTTCGTAACCATTCTCAGTAAACCAAACTAGCCCAGCGTTGGCCCAAGTACCCAAGCCCTCTTCATAACCAGTAAGAATAGCCCAGTCGTCCATCGAGAAATCGAACTTTGGGTCGAAATACTTTGCAATGCTCATATACGCAGCCTGCAAACAATGTGTATCGTCGGGCGTATTTGAAATGAATGGCACATCGTTAATTATCATCTTTCAATAATAGCAAAAATAGATTACTTCACAGTAGTCTATTTAAACATAAGCTCTATGGCAGCCCTTAGTGGACGAGCTTCGAACTTTTCAACGAACTAAAGATCAAAACTTTTATACGCAACAGAATTCTCGTCGCTAATATCTTTTAGCAAATATATACGTTTAATATCAAAAGTTTGATTAATGTATTTTTTATCATTAATCACCATTTTTCCGTCAAATTCTGCTGTTACATGTGGTAAATAGTTCGCACCATCCCGTTCAGGATATCTAGACAAAATAGCATTTCCTAAAAACGATATCAAATCATTGTGAAAATTTATAAGCTCAGGATTTGGAGCTATTTCAAGTATTTTGACTGGCATTCGTTCAGGTTGTGTAAGTTCACCAGTTCTTATTTCAAAACTTCTTTTTGAGTTGAAGTATTCTGTCATTTTTAAAAGAAGTTCATTCTCCGTAATACCGACTGCTTTGAACCTACGCTTTAGCGCAACTTGTGGATACCATCCGTTCTCACCATAATATACTGGCTCACCTATTGTTGGTTCGTCATCCAAGAATGTCGTTAACTGATATGGAAATTCTAAATTCATATCATGAGTATAACAAAAAGCCTCCTAAACGGAGACTAATTTAATACTGCTTATGCTTGGCAGCCCCTAGTGGACGAGCTTCGAACTTTAATAAGTAGCGATAATATCTAAAGGATGAAAGCTTATGGCTTTATCTGCAGGCAATATATTTGCGGTGAGTGGCTGGGTAGCATCGTTATCTATAGTTCCTATCCAGGTATCATCACGCGAAGTATCTGCAAGGGTTACCACATTCTTTCGATATTTTCATTCCCAACTTCAAACATGAGCTTTACACTGTCACCAGGCTTCAACTTCAAAAGTTCTTGTCTTGTTGGTAATTCAAAATCAGCGTGCAGTCGTGGCCTTATGATTGCATAGTCGGTATTCATAATATTTATCATAACAAAAAGCCTCCATAACGGAGACTTTTCTATAATACTTATGCTTGGCAGGGCACTGTACACGAAGTTATAACTTTTCATCATACAGAAAATCTGCAAGATTAACGCCTGTTAATTCAGCAAACTTACCGAATCCGGGTGACCTATTCACTTCAATCAGATAAAGTTTGCCATTTGAAGTACGCGCAATATCTAGGCCAATTATATCTAAACTGGGAGCTTGAAGCCCTATCTTTAGACAGAAGTCTACTTCATCTGGTGTTAGATATCGTGAGTCAATTGCTTGTGTGCCTTGATCAATTGTTTTGCTTTGACGGATTGCACCGACTGGGTAGACTTTGCCCTTAATCACGTATACGCGTAACTCTTCTGTGATATCTAGTGATTCTTGAATGAGCCAATCTTCTCTGGGAATTGTCGTTTCATTTATATTCCAAGTAACCCCATTGCCATGTGATGATAACCGATTTTTAAAGATTGGACGCTCAAAACCTGATACGTCTAAATTATCATTTAGTAATTTTGTATTCGGCATAAAGCTACTGTAAATCTCGTACTGTCGCCACTTGTCTTCAGTGTCTAATATTAGGTCTACTGAGTCGGTGCCATCGACGAAGTTAATATTTGGATTTATCTGTTTTGCTCGATTAATAATATCTTCAGTTTCTGTGCGATAAACCTGTGGTAAGGTTTCTGGTCGACCGAAGTGGCTTCTAATATAAACTGTTTCATAAAATGGCATAGTGACCGGAACAGATTCTTTATCAAGTACTATGATGTCTGCATATTCTCCAAGAAGTTTAAGGGAAGAATCAGGACTTACGGCAATAACTAAGTTTTTCATTACTTTCATCATAACAAAAAGCCTCCATTTCGGAGACTTTTATCATCATGCTTATGCTTGGCAGCCCCTAGTGGACGAGCTTCGAACTTTTGACAATTTCAAGCCCATTGCTCGGGTTGGCTTGAATTCTAGAAAAGACATCCTTATTTAAGAAGTACACACTTACGTGGTTATCATGTAGTGCATCAATGGATGTTTCGTATAATGTCTTGGAAATAGGCTTAACCGACTGGTTACTTACCCACTCGACATCACCCATACCAATTCCTCTATCGGTTACAAACGTATCATTAGGCAGGGTATAAATCGCACCGCCTATATCATGCGCCTTAAACTCCTCTGCAGTACCATTTACAAATACTACATGATCATCTCCGTACTTACCTATTTCCGTTGGAATATCTTTCGGTACTAGAAACATGGCAGCCACCTCCTTGTGTGGCGTTGCGAATACAAGATTCTCTTCGCCTGTGTAACGTGGAGACTCATTCCGTGGTTCAAATTCAGAAACATCTTTTTGAGGCGATGCATGGTACAAATTTATAGGCTTTTCCATGTCTACATAATAACAAAAATAGACCATTACAATATATTCTATTTAAGCATACGCTCTATGGCAGCCCCTAGTGGACGAGCTTCTAACTTTCGTTCAACAATCACAACTATTTATTCACAATAAATAACTCTGGGTGTTGCCCGAGAGTTTTTTGGGCTCTCGGGCGAAGGATAGGATTTAGCAGTCGACAATCTCGACCTTAACACACTCGCCGAGGTCGAAGCTGTAACCAGCCTCACGAGGAACAACCCAGCCTTGCTCAATACGGTCAACGCTTAACAGGTTGACCGTATTACGAGCGCCGACATAATCATCGTCAGGCTGAAGTTCACCAGGGATTTGCTTGACGAAGATACCGGTGTTCTCGATTTCAACCGTTTCTCCATTACGAAGACGATGCAGGACGGATAGTCCGGGGTGCGAGCCGAGGCCCATGATACTCCAATCGATAGAAATAGATGTGAAATTCCAAATCCTGAACTTGGAGTATTTCTCACAAGTACAGTTATATTATAGCATATGACATATGAAAAGTCAAATGTATGGGGAATCAAATTGACCACATTACTGTGATCTATTAAAACATAAGCTCTTTGGCAGCCCCTAGTGGACGAGCTTCGAACTTATTCAAGAGATTCAACAAAACTATCGAGCGCTTTTTGATTTCTAAAATAGAAGACGGTTGAGTATGTTTTTACTCCACACCTTCTCAATGCTTCGGCTCGGTGAGCTCCGTCATTAAGTTCAAGTCCTTCGTTCCATAAATCTGATGCGATAAAAGGTACAGGTTTCCAGCCATTCTTTAAGCTTTCAACCATCGCTTCTACCCGTGTGTTGAATTTATTCGGTTCTTCAAAATATAGAAATGAGGTGTCTGGACCTAGAAGTATCTTAAATTTCTCGATAGGATAATTAATCAAATTAGTATGGAACTGACCGTCTTCGGCCAATCCACCAGCAAGGGCAATATTACGACCTCGCTCAATGTCACTTAAATAATCAATCAGCCATTCGGTGAGTGTATCATTCTTGTCTGCTTGAATTGCTTCTTTGTATTCATTAGTCATTGCTACAATCATAGCAAAAAGCCTCCAAAACGGAGACTTTTATATCATGCTTATGCTTGGCAGCCCCTAATGGACGAACATCGAAATCATTTGATTATTTCTGATTCTTCAAAAACACTCATCCAATAGTCCAGCATCTCTCTTTCTTCTTTATTCGCTATTCGTGTTTCAGAGCTTAGATAGGTGCCGTCAACCTCATATTTCATTTGAGAAATATATTTTTTATCAAAAAACCAAAAATCATATTGATAGTCATCTTGGTAAACTGTACGCGCATTGAGTCTTATTTCCTCTCCAAATTTTATCCCTGGATAGGCTAAAAGTTCATACTGTTCATATGATGTAAGTTCGTCAGAAATAAGTCTAAGCCGTTTCAGCGACTTGCCTGCCTGGATATTTTCATTAACCGTTTTAGCCCAACTCGAAGCAGACTTGTCATGAATCTTTCCTGACGATAAATATTCTTTAAAAGCTGCTTTTTCACTGTCCACTATATACTCGGGCAATGCTTCTAAGCGAAATGCAGTCTTTGAAAATGTTTCAAATGGGTTATTAATATCCATTGCTTCATCATAACAAAAAGCCTCCAAATCGGAGATTTTTCTATCATGCTTATGCTTGGCAGCCCCTCGTGGAAGAGTTTAGAACTATATCTCTATAATTATCAGTTCACTAAATATATTTCAATAAATACATTTGGGGAACTGCAGGAGGGATGAGTAAATTGAAACGCAGGTATACGCTTATATTACTCATCCCTCCTGGATACTATTCTCTGTTGCTTTGGAATTACGGCATGGGATTGTAGTCCCAATAGTCGTCAGAAGAGTCCGTCTGATCCTGCTCCATCTCACGATGGGCAGCCGGGTTGATTCCGACAACACCCCATTCATCAGGGATCACATCGCCGACCTTAGCGCCTTCTGCAATCATGAAGCCAGGAATCTCTGAGTGCCAGACAAACTTGCCGTTTTTGTAGGCGGCGATTCCTCCACCTTGTGTGGCGTAAAGCGGAACTTCGGTTTCTGATTCCTGTACGGCCATTTTTTGCTCCTTTGGTTGGATGGTGCGTGGATGAATCAATGAGCAGCTATAGTGAGTGGGAGTAAAGCTGTAAAATTAAATAACCTTACTTCCACTCACTAGGAGCAACAGACAATTGTAAATGTACATCGGAGCATGCGCTTCACGGTGTGTTAACATTTTATCATAAATACAGCTACATGTCAATATGTATATGCTTGGCAGCCCCTAGTGGACGAGCTCCGAACTATATTTGAATATAAGACGTGCAAATAACGAATCGCTTTTTATGAAATCTGCAGGATTTCTAAATGCTACTTCATCAGCATCTTCGCCTGGTTTAAATGAAAAGTTATGTTCGGTCATGTTTACTTTGTAGATGAGCCAGAATGCCATAGCGTCTTTACTATCAACGTAAAATGATTCCGTGCCTATGAATTCTGCTTCAAATTTTGAAGTTATAAATGCCTCTTCATATAATTCGCGCTTGAGTGCCGTCAACGGATCTTCTCCATGATCTACACCGCCTCCTGGAAGTGTCCAGTCCTCGCCTTCATGAACAGCTAATACTTCGCCGCTATCATTCTGAATAACTGCTTTTACTGATACTCTATAAAATGACTCCGGGTATTGACCTTGTTTCATTGCTGAATTATAACAAAATTTCGGAACTCATAAATATGAACATTATCCAGAAAAACGAGAACCCCGCCACTCCAACGGAGCAACGGGGCTCAACGCTCGAGGCGGGGTGTGTTACTATGAAGACCTAACTGAGCATCCTCGAAGGGTTTTTTGCGATGTGGATCATGTTGATGGCGGCGATCACGAAGCCGATGAATCCCATGACCACGACGATGACAACGGTCGTGATTACGGCAGCGATCCAATTGTAGTCGGTCGACAGAAGAACGATCAGACCCGCAAGCAGTCCAATCACAGATCCTGCTGCCATGATGATCATGGCAATGATGTGCTTTTTCACAAAAGCTCCTTTTTAAGAATTCAGTGGATACAACTTGATCGAGATGATCGATATTATAATAACATTTTTGTAATATTAAGTCAAACAAAAAGCCTCCAAAACAGAGACTTTTTATACTGCTCATGCTTGGCAGCCCCTAGTGGACGAGTTTAGAACTATCTCTTCATAAAATCAGCAAGGATACGGGTTAACTCATCATTACTCGTACCAGCACCCTCCTTCGTACTAATAAGGCCTGTTTCTCCAGCTTCAAATGCAGTTTTTGCTCCAATTGTAATCATTAAGTCTTTATTATCTCCATTAACCGAATCAATAAATGAAGGTAAGGAACCTAGAACATTTACCCGATGTTCATTTATCGTTTGTAAATGTTTTTGAGCATTATAATTTTTTGAACAAATACGGGTAAAATATATTGCAGACGAAAGAACAACAAGTTTAATTGTAAGAGTAATGATGATCACTCGAGGGTCAGTATTTAAAAAATCCTGGTTAAAGCTTAATATAACAAAGACTACTCCGAGTAAGGCAACAACTAAGCCACTAACTATTAAGCCTTTGAACCAGTTTTGAGCAGAATCGGCGTGCTTTTTAGCTTGCTCTACAAAAGAAGTTTGAAAGGAAGTTATGCTTGTCTTTCCTGCTGCAACTTCTACATTCTGCCGAATTGCTTCGATTTCTTTTGCAGCAGAATGTATTTCTTTCAGGCCGCTCTTTATCTTCTTCAAATCACTATCAATATTTTTAGTAGATGCAACCTCTAATGCTACAAATGACATTAAACCATTTACTATATTTACGTAGAATGTATCATACGAATCCCTTACTTGGGCAATTATTTGCCTCCATTCTTGCTGAAAATCTCGTGCCTGATTGATAGTAAAGTTTTTCATATCTAAAAGATAGCCAATAGTTTGAAGCGAAACTTGCAATACAGCTTGCTGTTTCGGATTAGATAGTTCATAATACCATTTTTTATTTTCTGAAAGTAACCTCAGATACTTTAGCGTAACAAGAACCTCCTGCTTTACATCGGTAAAGTTAAGGTCTTCCCCTTCCCTTATAAGTTTTGTTTCATCTAGCCCATCAAATAGGTCATCAAGTAAAAGCTGTATCTCATCCATAATTAATGGAATTGTATCACTTAAGAAGTTGCTAGTCTATTGATATACGAAAGAGCGATATATAATGATTTCATATTTAATGCTGTTTTTTTCAATATTGTTTGTTACTATAATATTTGTTGAATCAAACACCCATATAGCGCTAACTACATGGGTGTAAGATATTAAGATGTTGAACTAGCTATTGCTCACCGGTTTCATCTGTATAAGTAGCGTCTTTAGACTCACGAAATATGATATTTAGTGAATCTTTTGCTGCCTGTTTCGATACGTACATTTCTGAGGTTGCTAGCGTAGCGTGGTTTCCGCTAGCTTTTACCAAGTAATAGTACTGCTGATTCCAAGTTGGATTCTTTCTAATTACAAAGTACATACATCATTTCCCCTTTCCCCCTGTTATTGGCCTTCTGGCCTAAAAGTAATATAACTTATTAAAATCAACTTGTATCGCTTTTTTAGCTGTATTATTTACATCTTTTAGCATATGCGTCAATATAATAGTACTATTACGTTAATTACAGAGGTAGGTAATGATAGTAGGCTGTTAGAAATGACTATATTGGAAAAGTTTCAACGGCTTAAAAGCCGATACGCACCTGACGAAGTCATGTGCTAGAATCGAGCTTGCCATTGAAACACTGTGCCGAATCTTTCGCCAGTGACTTCATAATGTTATAATGACCCCATAAGACCTGAATAGACCTTAAATGGTTGGGGTAAAAACGCAGCGGTGCCCTCAGACGTGGAAATCTACAAACGTTCATAATTCCGTACTAAGCATTAATACACGCAATAAGAAGATAAGAAAGCAGGCTCTATCATCTTTTTTGCGTGTATTTTTTATACCCTAATAATCGGTATATTTAAACTGCAAATAAACTGGTAGCCATTACCAACTTTTAGCGGGAGCTTTAATCTAATGTACCTATATATAGGTTTCTTTTCGATATCAAAAAATATCCAGAGCAACGTCCCACCCTACTTGATATGTGGGACAAAAATAACATCATGAATGAGAATATTGCAGTTAGCGTACAAGCCACAACGTACCCTGACTCTGTTCGTATTTATAGGGCAAATGTGCCCATGAGGAAAGGTATAACAATAGCACCAAGAGGAAGCCGAACCAAGTTCTTTAGATCAGACGAAGATAACGAATATATCTATGAGACTAATCAGGAAAGAGCAATCAGGAGAAGCAGAAAATCTATTAAGGACTACATTCTCTGTAACGATTTCGACCTATTCTGTACTTTCACAATGGGCACTGAACGATATGATGATGAAAACTCTATCAAACGTCTAAAAAACTGGGTCAAGAACCAAAGAGATAGAAATGGAAAATTTAGATACATATTCGTAACCGAGAGACACAAGAATGGCGCATTGCACTTCCATGCGTTATTTGGAGGCTATAACGGTAAATTAGCGAATGCCTTAAATCCAAACAACGGTCAACCGGTGCTCGATAGCAATAACCTACCGGTTTATAACTTTGAAGAGTATACACACGGCTTCACTACTGTTAAATTGATACTCGATAAGGGTAGTAAAACCAATACTGCTCGATATCTTCAAAAATACGTAGGTAAAGACTTAACTGCAACTTTTGGAAAAAATAGATACTGGGCTTCCAAAGGTTTGAAGAAACCTATAAAGGAAGATAACCCCGATTTTTTCTATAACGGCGTTAAGCCTATTTATAGTCATATTAATGACCACGGGGAAATGTTTGAATTCGTAAGAGGTCAAAGCCCCGAAATAGATGCGTACATAGACGCTCACCAACCATGATTCTAACTCAAGAAGATATTATAGAACTCAAAGAATATATTGAGATTCTTCTTGAGGTTGAAAAGAATAATTTAAAGTATAATGATGACAGATCGAGGGAGAATCAATGAAAGCAATTCTAATTGCCAGGGTATCAACTGATGACCAAGCCGAGGCTTTACCTGCTCAGGTTTATAAATTGCAAGATTATGCACTCAAAAACGAGTTTGACTTTGAATTAGTCGAAATTAAAGAGAGTGCATATAAAGGCGACCGTGTTGAATTTAACAAAGTCATTTCGAGGCTTTCAAATATAACCGAACCTATTGCCCTTGTTTTCGATAAAGTAGACCGTTATTCACGTGACCCAAGTTCGTCAGAAGTGAGGATTCTGAACAGCCTCTGTAAGGCTGGAAAGATTGAACTTCACTTTATTTCTGATTACCTAGTATTGACTCAATACTCCTCAGCTAATCAGTGGTTTATGCTCTCATTAAATACTTCCACATCACAACTTTACTCAAATACTATTAGCGATAACGTAAAGCGCCGTCAGGCACAAATGCGTAGAGATGGATTGTTAGCTGGAAAAGCACCAAGAGGTTACTTAAACGCTGTTAAAGACGGCAAGAAATGGGTTGATATCAATCCCCTAGAAGCTCAGGCCGTAAAGGAAGCATTTGAAGGCTATTCTACTGGTTCGTTAACACTTAGGCAGATTAAGGCACTATGGTTTGAAAAGTTTAATATAACTTGTGCCGTCAGTCATATCGAACGAGTACTTAAGAACCCTTTTTATTATGGTTTCATGCAAGTTAATGGCAATTTATACGAACATCATTACGAAAAGATAATTACTAAAGAATTATTTGACGCTTGTGAAGATAACCGTAGAGGCTATAGAAGCAAACCTAAATCAGTTGGCGGTTTACCGTTCACATATAAAGGTTTGATTCGATGTTCCGAATGTGGATGTTTAGTAACTTTTGAAACTAAAAAGCAAAAGTACACTTACGGCCACTGTAATCAATTTAAATATAAACATGACGCTCAATACATACGAGAAAAAGAATTCACTTATCACTACGAAAAAACCTTAAAGAAACTAATCGTACCTGATGACGTTATTAAAACAATCCTTGAACTCATCAACGCTGATAAACTTGAGGCTAGAAAAAACGTAGAATCTAAAACTAATGCTATTAAGTCTGAAATAGCTAAATATGAGAATCGAATAGATAGAATATACGAAGACCATTTAGATAACAAAATTGACGATAGTTTATACGAACGTAAAACAAAAGAATACCAAACTTCTATAGCAAATCTACAAACCCAACTAACTACTTTCGAACTATCTGACAATACTAGACTTGAAACAGTTTCTCATCTGTTAGAAGTTGCTAAAAATGCTCATAATATCTTTACATCTGCCGATTATCTCGGTAAAAGAAAAATACTCAAAAAAGTACTTTCGAACTCGGAACTTTCGGGCAGAAAACTACTGTTAAAATTAAAAGAACCATACGAAATGATGGCTCTTTGTAATGATAATTCCTCTTGGCAGGGGTACGTGGAATCGAACCACGGTTTCAGGTTTTGGAGACCTACGCACTAACCGCTGTACTATACCCCTAAGCTTCTCCATATTAACAGATGCCAAAGAAAACAAAAAGGCCCCGCGTATCACACGGAGCCTTTAAGCTACTACATGGATTGCAGGGTCAGGAGTTGGCGATGACAGGTGGAAGCATGTGTGAGTATCCGAAGCACCCGCTGTAAACAGCGAGTTTGATCATTACCCGTGGTACATCCGGGCCAATGTCAGCTCGAGCAACATCGGCGAAAAAGCCACCGAGTGTGCTGAGGTGCACCATGTGATTGTACAAAGTAGCACCGGCTCGGGTACTTGTTGCCAGGTAGGCACAAGTTTCTTTCATGAACCATCCGTAATCAAATACGGCATGGGGCGGATTGAGGGTATACCGTTCAGCAACCGCTTCAACGTAGGCTTGTGCATTTTGGTCGAAAAACGACTGATACCCGGTGTTATACCGGGGGCACAGCGCATTGAGTGCTCCAACTACCACGCCTTGGGCACCCGAACCAGTTACTGCATAGTTCTTGTCGAGGTGAGTAGCTGTCATTTCGGGCGAGCTACCAGCGGCGATACGACCACAGGCAATTGCACCCATGGGATATACAATTTTTTCGAACGAAAGCCTTCCGTCTTGCGCAGCGACGGCTTCATAGCGCCACCACGCATAGAAATTATCATGCGCGGCTTGGCTCGAATCGTAGATACCAGTCGAAGTTGTCGCCCCGGGCGCCGTTGGGCCGGCGTTTGCGCCGCTTCCGGCTTCAGTAGCGAACTTTGGTAGAAGCGATGCATCTTCGGCTACATTCAGAGCAGCCGGCTTGCTTTCACTGTCTGTTGAACTGGGCGAGCTCGTGCTAGTCTCACTCGGTTTGTGGTCGGGCAAGGAAGATGCCGTACATCCCGACAACACCAAGGCGCTGGCTACAATTGCAGCAAACGCCGTCTCTTTCATTTTCATCATGTCTCTATTCTGTCGAAGGGCAAGATCGTCTTTTAAGGCGATTATCAAAAGTATACACCTGTTATACAATAATTACTACTGTTAAGACAGCCAAGAAGTATGCTTTAAAATAAAAGGAATTACAAAAAAAATACAAAACAATACTATAACTATTCCAATAGAAATAGCGTCGTATATTGCTTCGTGGCGCTGAGTGCTGCTTTTAAAATCAGCCGGTTTATTGACCACAATTGTCATAACTTGTCCGACTATCACTAAAACCGACGCAGCAATCAGAAGAAAATATACCGTTAGCGTATTAGTAACATATTCAAAAGGTTTAATAAACATAATAACTGCGGACAAAATTGATAAAGCTATTCCGCTGATACGTACAATTATTGCAGTGTCCTCTGTATCTATCATAAAAGTATTGTACCATCGTTCTCGCCGGTCTTTACGCTTAAGCCTTACCCTGATACGATTAACATAAGAAAAAGGGAGAGCATTCATGCATGTGGTAGTTGTTGGTGGGGGTTTTGGTGGCGTGAAGGCGGCTCTTGAACTTAGCAAAAAGCAGATAGGTAAAATTACCTTAATTTCCGATGAATCATATTTCTTGCACCATGCTACTTTATACGCTACAGCAACAGGTAAAAGTTTTGCCGAATCGGTCATCCCTCTTAAAATAATCTTTGCTGAACATCCAAATGTGGAAATTGTGCAAGATAAAATTACCAGCTTTGACCCTAAGCGTCACCTGATTGCTGGTAAAAAAGACTATCACTACGATAAGTTAATCCTCGCTTTAGGTTCAGTCACTACCTACTTCGGCATTGAAGGTATGAAAGAACACTCGTATGGTATGAAAAGCTTGGATCAAATTAAAAACTTCCACGAACATATTCATGACGAGCTGGTTCACCAGCAACTTGATAAGGACTATTTCATTATTGGCGCCGGTTCAAGCGGCGTTGAGATGGCAGCTGCATTAAACGATTACCTTAAGCAACTCAAAGCGATCTATAGGTTAAAGCAAACTGCTTCTAAAGTAACATTAGTCGAGGCTGCACCGACTATCTTGCCTCACCTCTCAAAAACCGCTTCAACTAAAATCAGCCAGCAACTTAAAAAGCAGGGCGTGAAAGTACTGACTAACCATAAAGTTGGTGCCTTAGAGGACGATAAGATTATCATAGATGGCAAACCATATGCTACCACCACCGCTATCTGGACATCAGGCGTTACCAATAACCCCTTCTTCAAGCATAATGCCGAGAACTTCCACCTCGCCCAGGATGGACGAGTGAACGTTAACCCATATTTAGAGGCCCTGGCCGATGTGTATGTGATTGGTGATAATAATACCGTTAAATACAGCGGAACGGCCTGGCCTACGTTAAAACAAGCCACACACGTCGCCAATAACATTACTCGGCTGGCTACAAAGCGTCCACAACGGCGTTTTGCACCCACATCTGCACCGGTCGGTATTCCAGTTGGCTCACACTGGGGATACGCTGAGTGGTTTGGAGTCTACGTTTCAGGTCGCACGGGCACGTATGCACGGCGCTTAATGGAACTCTATGGCTACTGTCAGTTGTTACCATTTCGCCAGGCTGTACCCGTATGGCGAGCCCACGAATTAGCAGCTGTGGAAGAATAAACAACAATGTTTTATTTAAAGCGTAAGAACTGTTGTAAAAGCCTACGCTTAGAACTATAATACGGGCAGAAAACATGGCCAAAAATAAAAGGAGCTATGCGTATCGCTCACAGCGATCGTAAATAGGGGTATGAAAATATTAATGTTGGGTTGGGAGTTACCTCCACACAATAGTGGTGGGTTGGGTGTTGCGTGCTATTATCTCTCCAAAGCCCTAGCTTTAAATGGCGCGGATATCGACTTTGTCGTTCCCTATTCTGCTAAGCACGATGATATTGAATTCATGAAAGTGCATAGCGCTACGCAGCTTTCGCCGCTTCATAAATTTGGTATGGGCGCCTACGACTCTAACTTCTTGCTTGAAGAAACTGGTCACGACGAACTTGGTGAACTAAAAACCATCCGTGACGTGCAATACCGTTACAATAACTTCGTTGAAGAGCTAGTCGACGGTAAACAATTCGATGCCATTCACGCCCACGATTGGTTAACCATGGAAGCTGGTATGCGGGCTAAAGAATTAACCAAAGCACCGCTTATTGTTCACGTTCATGCAACTGAATTTGACCGAGCGGGTGGTAACCGCGGTAATCCAATTGTGCATGAAATCGAATACCAGGGCTTAATGATGGCTGACCGTATCCTTGCCGTTAGCGCCATTACCAAAGATATTATCGTTGAAAAATACGGTATTCCGGCTGATAAAATTGAAGTAGTACATAACGCCATTGACGTCGATAGCCTCAACGATGGATATGAATACGATAATCGCACCTACCGTTACCTTGAAGGGCTAAAAGACGAAGGATACACTATTATTAGCGCAATTACCCGCTTCACTATCCAAAAAGGCCTCGCTAACCTTGTACGGGCTGTTGCGAAAGCCTCTGAAAAGTACGATCGTTTTGCGCTGCTATTAGCTGGTGATGGCGAACAACGGGATGAACTTATTCGCTTAGCTGCTGATTTAGGTATTTCCGATAAAATTTTCTTCACTGGTTTCGTACGAGGTAAACAATGGCGCGATGCCTACAGCGTATCTGACGTATTCGTCCTTAGCTCTATTAGCGAACCGTTCGGTTTAACCGCCTTAGAAGCGGCTCATCACGACAATGCTTTAATCGTTACCAACCAATCTGGTGTTGGCGAAGTCTTAAATAGCATTTTCCGCTACGATTTCTGGGATACCGAGCGTTTAGCTGACCAACTGGTCGGCATTGCTACCTCGCCTGCCTTAAAAGATTCTCTGCGTATTAACGTCACTCGTGAATACGCCAAGCTATCATGGAATGATGTTGCTAATAAGTGCATGAGTCAATATGTTAAAGCGGCACCATTGAAAGCGGTATTTGCATGAGCAAACGCGGCATAACTCTATACATGCACGTCCATCAGCCGTTTCGTGTGCGCGAATATAGTGTCTTTGATACCTCCAGCGACCACAACTACTTCGTTGACCCAGATAATCAAAGCAACCGTAGTAACGAAAAAATCTTAAATAAAGTCGCCGATAAATCATACCGCCCAATGAATGCTTTACTTGAAAAGCTTTTAAACAAGCACCCAGAGTTTAAGGTATCACTTAGTATTACCGGTACATTCATCGAACAAGCTGAACAATGGGCACCAGATGTTCTTGATAGCTTCAAACGCTTGGTGGCTACCGGCCAAGTTGAAATTGTCGCCGAAACTTACTATCACTCACTAGCATTCTTTTACAGCCGTACCGAATTCGAACGCCAAGTTGAAGCCCATAAAGCAAAAATCCGTGAGTTATTTGGTGTTGAAACCAGTGTCTTTCGAAATACAGAGCTAGCGTACAATAATGACCTAGCAAAATGGGCCGATGATTACGGCTTTAAAGGCATCCTAGCTGAAGGTTGGGATCCAATTTTAGACTGGCGCAGCCCTAACTTTGTATACAAGCCTGAAGGCACCGAAAATATTGCATTACTTTTGAAGAATTATCGCCTCAGCGACGACCTCGCTTTCCGTTTTAGCAACCGTTCATGGCAAGAGTGGCCATTAACCGTTGATAAATATAATCAATGGCTGGAAGCTTCCATTCAAGACCAACCGCTCATTAACTTGTTTATGGACTACGAAACCTTCGGCGAACACCAATGGGAAGACACTGGCATCTTCGATTTCTTCGAAGAGTTTGTTGGTCGCTGGTTAGAAGATTCTAACAATACTTTTTACACTGCCTCTGAAGCAATTGCTGCCAACGAACCGGCTGGAACAATTAGCATGCCGCAAACCGTCACTTGGGCTGACAGCGAACGCGACCTTACCGCTTGGGTAGGTAACAGCATGCAACATGAAGCTATGAAACACATCTATTCTCTTGAAGATGACATCATTCGCACCAAAGACGAAGCACTGATTGCTGATTGGCGTAAACTACAAACCTCTGACCACGCATATTATATGTGTACTAAATGGTTTACCGATGGCGATGTCCACGCCTACTTTAGCCCGTACGACTCTCCGTACGATGCTTTCCTCTATTACATTAACGCTGTTCGCGACGTCAGGTGGCGCTTACATGAAACGCACAGAACAGGAGGCTTAAGTGGCTAGATCAATCGTATTGAGTAATGGCGAACTGCATGTTGGCTTAAACAAATACGGGGTGGTGCACGATTTCTACTACCCCTATGTTGGCTTCGAAAACCATGTCGCTGGCCCGTCTTTACGGCATAAAGTTGGCGTCTGGATTGATGGCGTATTAAGTTGGACTGATGACGAGAGCTGGACGTTTAGCCATAATTACCCGCACACCGGTTTAATTGGCTTTACTATGGCTAAAAACGAAAACCTTGGCATTGTTCTTGAATTCGATGACACTGTTGATGCTGAAATGAGCGTTTTTATGCGTAATATTCACATTATCAACACCGCTGACACTGCCCGTGATATTCGCCTGTTTATGTATCAAGCCTTCGCAATTGGTGATTCGCGTAGTAACACTGACACTGCTCAGTACCTACCTGATAGTAACGCTATTTTGCATTACCGTGGTCGCCGGGCTTTTATTATTTCCGGTACTACAAACGACGGTAAACCATTTGATCAACACTCCATTGGTTTATTTGGTATCGAAAACCACGAAGGTTCATACCGTGATGCAGAAGATGGTGAACTTGGTGGCAATGTCGTAGAACATGGCCGAGTGGATTCTATCCTTCGTTTCTCACTTCATATTGATGCTCGTTCATCAGCGCGGGTTCACTACTGGATTAGTGCTGGTATGAGCAACCGTGAAGCGCTGTACATTCATAAACAAGTCCAAGACCAAGGCATTGATGCCCGAATTGGCAAAACGGCTGAATGGTGGCAAGAATGGCTGGAGCCAAGTATCGACTTTGCCCATACTTTACCTAAAGACCATCAAGACATGTTTATTGAAAGTATGATGATTATCAAATCACAAATTGATAAACGCGGAGCCGTGATTGCTAGTACCGACACAACTATGTTGAACTATTCCCGTGACGCCTACGCCTATTCATGGCCTCGAGACGGCGCAAATACAATCTGGCCACTGATTCGGCTTGGTTATTACCAAGAAGCCTACCGCTTCTTCGAATTCTGCCAACGCGGCTTGCACCCACAGGGTTACTTAATGCATAAATACCGCGCTGACGGTGCACTTGGAAGTAGCTGGCATCCTTACGTCCATGCCGGTGGCATTGTTTCACCACCTATTCAAGAAGATGAAACCGCCTTAGTGCTGTTTGTATTCGTACAGTTTTACCAATTATCTAAAGATAGTTCACTTATTAAGGAATTCTACCACTCTATGATTCGCCCGATGGCCGACTGGATGTCAGAATTTGTCGATGAAACCAGTGGGCTTCCTAAACCAAGTTACGACCTTTGGGAACAGACCTTCTCAACCAGTACCTACACTACGGCAGTTACCTACGCTGCACTACTAGCTGCCTCTGAACTAGCGGTTGTCGCTGGTGAAGAAGCCAACGCTGTTAAATGGCGCACCGCCGCTGACGATATTAAAGTCGCTGCTCATAAACACCTTTTTAATAAAGAACGACAAGTATTTTACCGTGGTATTAATGTAGTGAAGGGTGAAATTCAGTATGACGCCGTACTTGATGTTTCATCAACCTACGCTGCCTTCTTATTCGGGCTCTTCGACTCTGAAAGCCCTGAAATTCAAGCTTCAATTAATACCATTCAAACGACATTTAACACGACACCCGACAACCCTGGCTTGCCACGGTCGGAAGATGATGATTACCGACGTACCAAGCAAGGTATTGCTGGTAACTACTGGTACATTACTACCCTTTGGCACGCTCAGTATTTAATTGAAAAAGATAATAATGAAGATGCCTTAAAAATCCTTAACTGGATTAAAACCCATGCTATGCCAACAGGTATGTTAAGCGAGCAAATCGACCCAGTCGATGGCGCCTTTATCTCACCTGCACCACTTACCTGGTCACACGCCGAATACGTCTCGACTCTTATAGATTACGCCGGAAAAGGTAAGTAATGGCAGTTCGGGTGGCCACTTTCCGACACATGGTGCGGCGCTTTTCGCCGCAGCTTCGGAGCCGGGCTAAGGTGCTTAAAACCTTCGCTGAGCGTATGGGCTTCGTTCACTTTGGCTTAGTTGATCAACATGACGACGATTATGAAACGATTCGTGGCTTTACCGCCTCGCTATCGCATATTGATTCAGATTATATAGTTGGTACATTTGAAGGCTATAACTTTAGGTTCGTTGACCGTTTCGATAGCTACAAGCACGGCTCGCACTCTCACGAGCAGCTATGGTGCATTATGGAGATAGAGTTGCAGAACAATGACCTGCCACACGTTTTCCTCACACCTACCGGCCGAGAAGCCGGTGAATACGATAAGCTTTTTACAGTTCAACCCTACTTACAGCCACTTAATACAATGTTAATGCAAAACCATAGCACCGAACTACATGGCCGTTACCAAATTTTAGCCCGTACCACTCATACACATGAAGTTGAACGCCTACTCACTTCACCTATTATTGCCGGTATTTCTTCACGGTTCTGGCCACATGGCGTTGAGTTCAACAATGGTAAGTTATATATCTATATAACACAACACCGCCTTACAAAGACGGTGTTGGAGACTTCACTTGCATCTGGGCTATGGTTAGCCGAAATGCTTGATGAATTAGTTGAAGATTAACCTTTTCGGGCTTTAACTTCGTTACGACCAAGGTTCTTCTTGGTTTCTACATATAAAGCGTGAGTACGTGCAATTGGGTCGTACTTGCGAAGGCTGATTTTTTCAGTCGTGTTTTGAGTGTTCTTGGTAGTGTAATAGGTACGGTGGCCAGTGAGTTCACTGACGAGTCCAACCAATTTGCGCTTCGTATTCTTCTTTGCCATAAGGTTCCCATGTGGTTATTTAAATAATGTTTTGCCTATCGAGGCTTTCAGAGGTCAATTATAACAAATAAACCAATAGATTACAACCTTAGTAAGGCGTACCTAGTTTGCTTCGTTAATTATTATTCTTATTGGCTTTTACAAGCCGCCAAATAACGATAGCTAATAGCGTTAGGCCAAGGAAAAGTAGCGACAAAAACAGTGATGATCGCAGGAAGTAAAGCACCGCTAAGGCGGTAGCGACAAGCCCCCACCATAACGCCCATTGTGTTCGCAATAATGCACCGGCTACGAGGAGTGCGACGTGCTCAAATAAGAACAAGATCTGATACGGGCCACCTTCCAGTAGCGCCATCACTCCACTACTTACAGTCACAAATAGCGTTGCCAGCACAAGGCGAGTTTGGAACGACTTACCTTTCACCCATACTGCCACTACAAAGATTATAATCGCCCACCAATGCCCATACAGAACTATATTCGCTTCTATGTCGCTTAAGCCGACCATACGTTGCAATGCAAATGTTCCAGTATAAACTGCAGTCTCAATTACTGCCTTTCGGTTAGTTAGGATTCCTTCTACAGCCATAGTGAAAGCAATTGCCAATAGTGCACCTGCAGCCGCATACCCAAACGAGCCATCGGCAGCGATGTAGAAAAGCACGATTAAGCCTAGTAGTACCCAGACCGATACTAAGTGTATATAGCGACGTTTAGGGTCAGTATCGTAAATAGTGTGTATTAAAGCTGCAATGTACAGTACAGTGCCGGCTATCCATGCCACGCCGACCATTAGCCAATCATTACTAAAACCAAGCCACGACCACAAGGCAGCAATCGTCGCAACGAAAGCAATATTGCCGAAAATCATTAATACAGGGCCTTTTTCAATATATGACGATATCCAATAAGTTATAGCACTGACTGCAAAAGCCGCAGATACCCAACCTGATCCAAGGCTAAAAGCAAAAATCAATAATAAAAATGGATAAACGATGTAAGTAATTGTAAATAAGCTTTGCATAAACGCCGACTTAATCCGAAGCCTAAAAATTAAACTGAATGCTATATAAAATAGTGCGACAAAATACACTACTTGCCTTACGGAATCAGATTTACCGAGGCTTAATAATAAACCGCCACCGATAACCATAATTGCTATCAAAGTTAGGTTTCTTCTGGCTATTTGGCCGAAGAAATGATGAGTCATCAGTATTGACGAGTAAACAATTGCCGTAAAGCCAATAACCAATACATTCATCCACTCACTTGGAAAAGCTGCTTGGGCAAATATAAGTGTAATGGCGGTAATAATAAAGATAAATGAAACTATTTCAATCAATAACTGACGATATACATACGATGCCGCCATGAATGTGACTGTAAACCCAATCGTGGAAGCGATGTACGCCGGTGTCGATAACTGTAAAAGTCCTGTAAAGAATGCGACTGCACTGTATACCCAGAATGATGCTTGGATAAACCCGCGGACAGCCGCTGAACGCTGCCTTAATGAATAAGATAGACCAAGCGAAACAACAGATGCTACGATAAATATCCAAGTAACAATCTGTATACTCCAAAATGCGTTTTCAGGCCAACGGCCAATAATGAATGGTAATAATATCGAAGCAATTAAGGCTGGAACCATAAAATACACATTTTTAAACCTAAACGCGGCGGCAAGGCTGATTGTGGCGATGAGGACAACCTGCATCAGCATCCCAACTTGAGCTACTTCTGTAGCGAACCACCACAAGGTACTCAAAAAAAGCATGGCGGTAATTATTGATAACCAGGTTAATTCAAAGCTGCGACTTCTTTGATTGCTAAGATTAACCCTAATAACGCTGTAAGCGGATTGTAGCGCCGATATAACAAGGCTATATACTAATAAGGCAGTGACGCTATAGTCGGATATAGCTAATACTGAAACAAATAATGAAATTGAAGCCAGAGCCCTTACTATAGTCTCGTAAACTAATCCCCTCTCGGTAAGCCAAAGAACGCCATAATATAAGGTGGCTACCCAAAAAACAATTTGATACGAAGCCAGCGTCATCGAGTCATACGCCAACAAACTACCTATCAGCGTTACAGGTGTTAGTAATTGGCTCGTCTGGGTAATAGGCAGCTTAAACAAATCAGGAATCCATTTCGCATCGTAATGTGCTAATAGGTGGAATATTAGTGAAGCGATAATAAGTGCTACGAAGTAAAACACAATTGGTCCACTGAATGTTGCGACACTCGACACGGATAGAGATAAAACGAATGCAATTGTTAGGTAGGTTACAACCTCGCTCTTTAGGCGCAGTGCAGCTATTGAGTAACTGACTATTCCTATGATGGATGTAATAAACCACGATACGCCACCGGGTACTCCACCTAATTGCGATAAGGCGATACCTGCAAATGGTATTAACGCTAAGCCAGTACCGATGAAAGCTGTAGCCGCTGGTCGTAAATACAGGATCTTATGATGCAGTACGAGCCCGGCAATATAGAAAATACTAATAATGAGCCATAGCCCAGCCAACCTAGCTAGCGGCGGTAAATTGGAGGCGATAAATGCAGCAGCGGCAGCTACGATTAAAAAGCTTGCGGTATAGAGCAGTACATTCAAATTACGCTCGTTGTCCTGTTTTTTAGTGCGTGCAGGTACTTGCGGCTCAGTTATATATATTTGTGGGTTAGTAGCCTCTGTAGAAACCGTCGGAGCCTGGGAATAATCAACCCCTGTAATGGTATCTATTTCAAAAGATAAAGCCCTTTCCTCGTCAGCATAATTTTTACGAATTGTTGTTATGGCCTTTCTAATGCCGGAATGTGTTGGAGTGTCTTTAGCGAGTTCGACGTGAATCTCATCCGCCAAGTCTTTTTTACCTTGAAGATATGCCTTGTCGTACGTATCTTTATGTATCTTTTTTAGCGATGAGTTAGCGGACATGTAAAGTAGAAGAAATACTACCGCCAAAATAAACCAGAAAAATTCCATACTCTTTTACTTCCTTTTACCTAAGGATAGCTTATGGTTATACATTAAACAATGTTACTTAGCGAAAGTTTGTAAAAGCTAAAGGAAAATCAAAGTCTTGAGCTTCAAGTACGCGCATTGCTGCCTGTAAATCATCTTTACTCCCGCTCGTTACACGTACTTCTTCACCTTGAATTAAAGCTTTAACTTTTGGTACTTCATCACGAAGGATTTTAGTAATTTGCTTGGCTTTATCTTGGGTTAGCCCAGCAATAAATGGAATTTCTTGGGTAGCTTTTAAATTACTAGTCACGATTGGCTTTGATAAGTCGAGGACTTTACTGCTTTGGTTACGAGATGTAAGTTTTTTACGTACGATATCTATGATGCTTTCAATTTGCCACTCATTTGCACCGATAATCTTATAGCCAACCTTATCAGACATCCAGTCAATTTCTGCTGGAGTATTTTTAAAGTCGTAACGGTTTGAGATGTCTTTTTGAACAAGCGCAAAAACATTGTTCATTTCTGCCTTGTCATATTCGGAAATAATATCGTAACTAAATGTTGCCATAGGTACAGTATAACAAAACAGGCGTCGAAACGCCTGATTTAATACTTTATGGAGCCACGACAGGGAGTTGAACCCTGGACCTCATCCTTCGCTTACACCTTATCTTATTATTCGCATGATAAGGGCTAGACTGTATCTTAAACATATCACCAAGTGACGTAGCTTCCCTTGTCAGTCGTTCGGGCGAAACACAATGAAGTGTACCGCCACGGTCTTACCCTGCGTGGGCTTTAACCGTTATTCGGGATTCATCAATCAATTTCTCAAAAGATGGGCAGGATCATGCGATCTACCATGGATGCGCTCTACCAACTGAGCTATCGCGGCACAAATAATTGATCGACTAACCAGTCTCGTAGCTTCCTATTGAAGACATACACTGTCATTACTCCGAACTGGTTTTTAATCTTGTACGTGCCTATTTTACCACTATTTATCCGACTAATGGTAGGCATAATTTGATTTCTAGTGATATTTAGTTCATTTAACCAATAGTGAAGTGCTACGTTCTCTTCTACATCAGTAAAAACCTGTAAACCATACCGTATTTTATTTGGCTTAACACCACAGATGATAATCAAGAAATCGATAAACACTTTTATTAATTTCGCATCGGTGTTGCCGACCCGAACTGTATTTATATTTTTCTTATTACCTTCGCCCCAATAGATTCCTACACCCATTCCGAATAACCTTTCTTCTTGGGGTGATAAAAATGATTTAATTTCGAATGGGTCTACGAGGCCATTGTATTTAACGTACGACGCCTCGCTGTGTGTACGTTTGGAGATAGAATACTTCGTTAACCAAAAATTAATTTTATGAACAGAGAATCCAAGCTGCTTAGCTATTTCTTGCATCGACATAGCTTTATGTACATACATATCTTTCAACAAATTCTCATCCATATATTAAGTATATGTAGTAACTATGAAAAAGGTTTTAATTATTTAGATATTATTTACGTAAGTCGAGGATAACTAGGTTTTCAATGTGCGGTGTTCGTGGAAAGAAATTGTACCCCTTATGCGAGGTGACGTTGTACTTTTCTGCTAGCAACGCGACGTCTCGGGCTTGGGTAACTGGGTTACATGACAAGTAGACAATTCGTTCCGGTGTGACTTCAAGTAAACGGTCAACAACGTCCAGGTGAAGCCCAGCGCGTGGAGGGTCAAGGATAATGACTTTGTCTTCGGTGATATACTCAGTCACATCTTCACTGGCAGCTAGTACAGCGGTTGCCTTCTTGCCGAGTTCAACGATGTTATTCTTCATTTCGCGCACAGCTTCTTTGTTCATCTCAACAAGCGTCAAGTCATCACCGCCAATAGTAAGGCCGATCGTACCAACACCGCTATAAAGGTCGAGAACTGGTTTGCCTTCTAGAATAAATGTCTTCATATCAAGCAATGCTTGTTCATATACCGGTATATTTATTTGGAAGAAACCCTCGGTTGCATAGTTGAATGACACGCCAAGAATTGTATCCGTCAGGCGTAGTGTGTGCGGTGTAAGGTATTCCGTAATAACACTGGCCGGGCTAAGCGGGTTAGAAAAAATGACTTGACCCCTTTCACCGGCTTCAAAATGGGCAATAAATTCGTCGTGTGCAAATTCCGGGTCTTTAACGTACAGTTGCCAAGACACCTCACCGTTCGCATTAGACCGAATAAGTAATGTCTTTAAATCTCGCCCAATCACCTTCATTTCATTCAGTACAGCTAATACTTCTTGAGCCTTGGTATTAATAACTGGTGAAGCCAGGCTGGTGCCTTTAACTGCTATTTTACCGTGTGTGCCACGACGGAAAAAAGCTAAAGAGAGCTGTTGAGTATCGGTTTCAAACCAAAAGCTGAATTCGATTTTATTACGGTATTCGTATTCACGGCCATTAGTATAAACCTCTACGGGGTTTGGCAGAACCACCGAGTGAAGCTCGAAAGCCTCAACAATCAAAGCTGCTTTGTAGTGTTGCTCGGCCTCCATGGTCATGATTTGCCATGGGCTGGTAGATAAGTAACTATCAAGGTCACGTGGCTCTACGCGGTCCTTACTAGGTTTCAGAACCTCTGTTACGTAGCCTTCCACGAGGCGTGATTTCTTCTTGGTAAGCTGTACATTCGCCTCTTCATCGGGCAGCGCGCCCCAGGCAAATAGCTTTTTACCATCTTCAAGAGTAGCCAAAGCTTGGCCGCCGCCTACTATTTTATCGAACTTCGCAGGCACTATAGGGAGTTGTCTCATTGTCATTCAATCTATTATAGCGTGAAAACCCTGGTCACGGGTAAAAAATATGATAAAATAGTTCAAGTGCCGCCTTAGCTCAGCTGGTTAGAGCAGCTGTTTTGTAAACAGCAGGTCTACGGTTCGAATCCGTAAGGCGGCTCCAAGATATAATAATGATACATCGTTGTTATATCCAGAATGCTGGAATCGTGTAGTGGCAATCACAGGAGACTGTAAATCTCCCGCCGTAAGGCTCCGTAGGTTCGAGTCCTACTTCCAGCACCAAGTAAACTACCTCACGTTAAGTGGGGTTTTTTATTCGAGTGATTTAATAATATCAATTAACAGCGCCCAGTCTTCATGATCTTGTTCAGCGTCTTCAAGTTCACTAGCAAAGGCAAGCGTAATGGCAAGTGTGTCTTCTTCATCCAAAGCTTGAGCGTAATCGGTTGATTCTAATGTGGCAATATTAAAGGCGATGTCCTGGCGAGCCTCTGGGTCATCTTCTAGTGTTTTAACATACGAAAGAATGTAGTTAATAATAAGCTGGCGCTGAATAGCCGGTTCTTTTGTTTCTTGTACTGTCTCGTAAACTTTATCGATATCCATAATAAGGCCTATACTTTGATTACATTACAACGCGTCGAGGTTGACGCAGTTTGTTTTGAGCTTGAGGAATAATCATTTTAGCTGCCCGTTCACGTAGGTCAGTCGCTAACTGCGTCTCGCCGACTCGTTCATAAGCATCGGCAAGAATTGTCAGTGTTTGCGGAATCGGATCGAGTTCGACTGCCTTTTCCAATGAATCTATCATCTTTTTATTATTCCCAAGTTTTTCCTGTACCTTAGCGTAGGCAATGTGACGAGCTGGTAAATCACTATCCATTGCAAGGGCTTGCTCAAAGGCTAAGCCGGCTTTTTCATAGCTTTGAGTTTCATAGTAAATTAAACCTACGTTATGAAGGCTACTAGCACTTGGCTCAAGGCTTTGGGCGATTTCAAAACATTCAATCGCTTCTTTAAATTGTTGTTGTTTCGAATAAAGAATACCTAAACGGTTGTAAGCGCTGGCATTGCGCTCATCAACTCGCAAAATAGTAAGTAGAGCTTTTTCAGCTCGAAGGTATTTACGTTCCTGTAATGAGGTTTGAGCAATAGACCAGAGTTGGTCTAATTTATCGGAGAGCTTCGAGGTGAGGTCGCTAGACACTTCACCAACGGTCTGTTTTTGATACAGCGCCCAGGTTCCGAGAATTACAATAACGAGCAGTCCTAGCATTTGTTTAATTATAACACAGCGAACTGAGAGTTCACGGTAGCAACATACTTAAATTGAAGCCAACTGAAGGCGTATATTGCCATTGCCTTGAATACGGCCATATATCTTTTCCAATTGAGTTATTGTGGCGATACTAGCCGAATCACCTCCATTAACCAAGGTATTCTGTAATAAGCGCATGGCATCGGCTAATAATATCAAAGCTTGCGGTCGACTGTCTTTATATTTTTTGGCAATCATTAAACGACTATAGGAATTACCGACTACATACTCGCGTGCATCTTTAATAATTCCTGAACGGTGTTCGAAATAGTTTGCATCGCTACTTAAACGGGTTAATTCTGCTGGTAAGCCGCCAGCTATAAACAACAATTGAGCTTTTCGACGCTCGTCGCGAACTTTTAAGGCGTCGAGTAGTTCTTCGGATTGCTGCTTAGTAATCAACCGCATATCAAGCCGCTGCACCCGCGAAAGTATCGTCGGCAGCAATGAGCTAGGTTGGTGTGTCAGCAAAATAAAATGAGTACCCTCACCTGGTTCTTCAAGTAATTTCAAGAAAGCATTTTGTGCCGGCTTAGCCATTCGCTCAGCATAATCAATAATAATTATACGACCTTTAGGTTCGATGGTTTTTGTAAGCGAGTACAACCGCCGGATACTATCGATGGTAATTGTGCCTTTTTCTACCTCTACCTTCTCTTCTTTTTCAGGCAGGACGGTGTAGACCACCGCTTTTGAGCCAAGTGCGAGCTTTTCGGCCGCTGATGTTAAGCCGATTCCTTCTGCACCTGTAATCAGCAGCGAACCTGGCAAGTGTAATGAGTACTGCTCAAGCTGATACTGCGTTGCCGGGTTAAACACCGGTTTAGTCACGAACTGCCCCTGGGAAGATGTCACCAAAGGCGGCAGGTAGTGGCGCTTCAAAGACTTTTCTTGAAGAAGTTGGAATAGTTAATTCCAAAGTACTAGCATGTAGCATAAGGCGCGGTGCTGTTTTAACGTTACCGTAAATGCGGTCACCGGCTATAGGGGTATTTATATACGCCATATGTACACGAAGTTGGTGAGTACGGCCGGTTTTAGGGTGCAAGGCAACTAATGTTTGGGTACCATTACTTTCGATTACTTCGTATTTCGTAAGCGCATTTTTACCGGATGGGTCAACCCGGAACATGCTTGGAGACGATGGGTTTCGACCAATTGGCAAATCAACCATAGCTTCTTCAAGTTTAGGCACACCATCAACAATGGCAATATAATGTTTTTTAGTGGACCTATCGGCGAACTGTTTTTTTAGTAGCAGTGCCGTCTCGTCGTTGCGAGCACCAATGATAATTCCACTTGTATCGCGGTCTAGGCGGTGAACAATACCAGGTCGGGTGGTATCAAGACCACTGGTTGTGTAGCGTCGGAAGAAATCCGCAACAGTAAATTCATCATTCAAAGCGCCCTTACTATGGCTTAATACTCCGGCTGGCTTATTGACGACGATAACGTTGTCATCCATGTATACAATTGGTAGCTCTAATTCTGAAAAGTCAGTTTTAGCTGGTGGCGCAATAGCAATTTCGTCGTACTCGGTGACATCAAATTTTGTCTTCTCAATGACGACATTATTCACTTGTACGTAACCAGCTTTTATATATTTCTGAATGGTACTACGAGTAAACGCTGGGTAGCGACGGGTTAATTCAATATCAAGCCGAACTTTATCAGAACGCACTTCAAAGAGGTAAATTTCTTTGAATTTGAAGCGCAGTCCATAGGTCGAGTTTTCATCGTGCGGGTTACGAACAAAGTGACCTTTTATGCCTGGCTTATCAAGGCGTAATTCATCGAGCAGATACTCGGTATCATCAGCCGCTACGGCATTGTACGTAATGTAATAAGGTGTTCTTTCAAAGTTAAAAGAAACAACTCGTCCACCAGGCCGTAAGCTAAGTTCGCGAATATGGGTAATGGACTTGCGTTCGGTCAGTTCACCGGCAACTTCAAATTGGCGTAAAACGCCTAGTATTTCCGAGAGTGAACCTTTAGCCACATTGCCCTGCCCAACTTGTGTTCATTTTAATTCGCATATTACCTCTATTATACCAAGGTTTAACACTTTAACCTATTAAAGTCCTCTAAGGTTGCCGTATCATGATCAGGCTTGTATTATGTTTTTAAGTATAAATAGAATAACTGGAGGGTTTAACTATGGATTTTGGCGGTAGCGGTGGTGGAAGTGGCAGTATATCAGGTTCAAGTGACGTTGCCTTAAGCAGCCCAGCAAACAGTCAAGTTCTAACTTTTGACTCAACAACTACTTAATGGAAAAATGCCGTAGTACCGACACCAGCTAATGGTCAAATTATCGTGCGTTACACTGGTTCTGCCTGGGAAGCTCGCCCAAGTGCCGCTGCCTTCGGTGTTCTCTTTCTTTCAACTAATAGTGCATCCGCCTCTACTCCTGCTGATGTGAACCTCAAAGCAGGTGACGTATGGCGGAGGCACCCAGATGCCGTCTAGTCTATATATCTATGACGCCATAACTCAAACATGGCGTGCACCCGGGAAATCCCCGATTCCAATTAACCCATGAAATGGTAATCCAACAGCACTCCCTTCATGGTCAGATACAAATGTACCTTGGTCTTATGCATCAACAGCAGATTTCACTGAAAACTGGCCACCCGGATATACTGTTGTAGACATTCAAACCGGATCGAGTGATTTCTTCACTAACCTTTCCAATACTGTCAACGCCACTTCCGGACGTGTTGTTGTTCGTCTTGGCGTTGGTATCTATCACCTCAACCAATTCCGCATGATTGGTTCCAGTGGCTCACCAACATATGCCTTTGGTTTCTGGTTTCCAAAACTTCAAGGTTTTCTAGGCCAAGGGCCAGATAAAACATTTGTACAGATGGACGCAAATAGTATCAACTCTACGCAAATGGCTGCTATTGAACAGATGGATCCTCAAGATTTCGCACCATTACAAATGGGACTTTGTCGCATTGACGGTGCTAGCCCTTCTTCACCAGTATTGCTCGGTGGGTTAACTTTCCGATCGGCTGATCAACAAATGCTTACTACAAAGCACCCTAACCTTGCCGTGGCAGTTCCACAACCCGCCCCACACCAAGGCGTATGTATTTATTCTGGTGGATACGCCATCGTATCACACGTTCGCTTCCAAGGTGCGGGCCGAGCTATAAACTCCCTACCACCATTTGAAGCAGCCAACGTCACCAGCCATTACGCCACAATCAAATGGTTCAATTGTGAATTTGACGGCAGGCGCGCCGCTGACCTTGACGCGGCACGACCTCGGCGCTGTGGTGTCTGGATGGGTAATAATGAAACCTTATCTGAGTTTGATGATTGCTGGTTCCACCACTCGAACGTCTCTAGGTATGCGGCTAATGATGAAAACCGCAACACATCTGGGAAATATATCCTGACTCGATGTGTATCGCAACAAATCACCAATACCCAAAACGTTGACCCGGCTCTTAATAATGGTCAATCGTTAGGTGGATATACTAATGCCAGTAACTTTGGTTGGGAATCGTGTAGTGCCACTATCACACTTAATGATTGTGTTATCTATGTTGATAACCAGTTTACCAATGGTCAATGGCCAGCTTATCTCCAATTAACATCGGTTGGTGCCCGCAACCCACAAGGTGGTCGCATGACGGTAAATGGCGGTCGCTTCCGACATACTAAATTTACTCAGGTTGACGAGTTTGTCACTATGCGTATTATGCAGGCTACGTACTGGTGGACAGACGGTTTCAATAACACCATTACTATTAATCACCGAGACGGTCAACGTTTGCAACCATACCTGTATACCGGTAGCTGGCCCGTGTCAGCACAGACGCTTGCTACAGCAGGTGTGACCCCAGCAACTCATTACATAATTAAGAACGCTTAGGAGAAGTACGACCTATGAGTATTTATAAACAAGATTCAGAAAATAATACCAGCGGTACAGCTGTCGCAACTGCTAACTCCGCAAACGGGTCGAACGTAGGGTTTGGTAATGTAAATGCTGGTTTAACGTATTCTAATGCCCAAGCAGCTCATGGCGTCAACTCAATTAGCGTTCCGGCATCAGCCGCTCTTAACGGCCCTAACTGGCCGGTTTCAACGGCCGACCGAACATTTGCGGGACGTTTTTATGTTTACGCAACCGGGCTTTCTTCGACTGACTTCATCTTAGCCCAGCTACAGGTAAATGGTGGTTTATCAGCCCGGGTATTGTTCCAGGGTACTGGTAAAATACGTTTAACAACAGCTGGCTCGGTTCAACGATGGACAGCTGCAATTACCTACCCCCTCAACCAATGGGTACGAATCGAATTCGAAGGTAATATTGGAACAACCGCGTCTAATTGTCAAATTCGTATTTTATACTACCTCGGTGTCTCGACTACGCCAGTCGATCAATCAACCTGGATTACCGGTATCGACCTCGGTGGAGCAAACGGATTCTTAGACCAAATATATGTTTATAAGTATGGTGCTGGTACATTAGCCGGCTCAATATGGGAAGATGACCTTGAATACCGGACTGGTAGCAACTATACCGGCCTTATCGGCCCAGTTCCATCAGCGACTGCTCCGGTTCCTGACGCCGGTTCGTATGTTATCGCTGCACCAGGCGCACAGTTCACTCTAGACGGCTCTGGTTCCACCGGGACTATCACTTCTCGCTCATGGACGTCTGTATGGCCACAAACCGGTGCTCCAGCACCAACACTCACTGGAGCAACCACCAGTTCACCTTCAGCCACCGCTGGTACCGCTGGAAGCGTCTATGTGTACCAACAAACCGTTACGAACGCTGGTGGTAGTGACTCTGACACCGTTAACGTTATGGTTACCGATGCCGTTGAGATAGCTGGTGGTAGCGACTTAATATGGAATGGTACTGCCTGGTAATAACCGGCATTCTAAAAAACAAAAAAACACCTGGCAAAACCAGGTGTTTTTCTTTTGTCTCGCTGCGTATTAACGCTTTGAGAATTGTTCGCGCTTACGAGCCGAACGAAGACCATATTTCTTGCGTTCTTTTTCGCGTGAATCGCGCTTAAGTAGGTCAGCCTTTTTAAGGGTTGAACGAAGGTCAGAGTGTGCAAGGGTTAATGCTTTAGCGATTGCTAATTTGATTGCATCAACTTGACCTGCAGTACCACCACCAGCAACGCGAATAGTCACGTCGTAGTCTTTTTGCTTACCAACAAGTGCAAGTGGGTCAGTTACTTCAGCGAGGTGCGTCTTGTTACCGTCAAGGTATTCAGCCGCAGGTTTCTCGTTGATAATAATGCTTCCTTTGCCCTTGTAAAGGCGAGCTCGTGCAGTTGCACTCTTGCGTCGTCCTAGTCCGTAAAAGTAAGTACCATCAGCCATATTACTTTATCTCAACTTTCGTAGGAGTTTGTGCAGTGTGGGTGTGTTCTTCACCAGCAAACACGCGTAGGCGACCCATTCGGCCACTTGCAAGCTTGTTTTTAGGAATCATACCTTTAACTGCAGATTCAATTAAACGTTCCGGGTTCTTTTCACGCACTTCTTTAACAGTAGCGTCGCTAATTCCACCTGGGTATCCACTGTGTCGGTAGTAAATCTTACCGGTTTCTTTGTCACCAGTTACAACCGTCTTAGCTGCGTTGATAACTACAACGTAGTCACCATCGTCAACGTGAGGTGTGTAGGTAGGCTTTGATTTACCAATAAGCAACCGAGCGATTTGAGTAGCAACACGCCCCATAGGGGCGTCGGCGGCGTCAATAAGGTACCAAGAACGTGATACGTCTTCGGTTCGTAGGCTAAAAGTTTTAGCGTTTACCATTATACAGTCTCCTTTGCTGCTACTTTAGTGGTTGGTTTAGCTGCAGGTGTTGCAACAGGTGCAGCAACTTCAGCGATTTCATCAACAAAGGCAATAGTAGCTAACTGAGCACCATCTCCAACTCGTAGACGGGTTCGTTCAACACGAACGTGTCCACTGTTTCGAGCGGTAAGCTGTGGTGCAATAACGTCAACGAGACGGAAAGCAGCAGCTTGAGTACTCAGGCCAGCAATGACACGACGACGATTCGCCAAGTCACCCTTTTTAGCCTTAGTGATTAGTTTTTCAATGTAGCGGACGAGTTCTTTAGCCTTAGGGAACGTCGTTTCGATCTTACCGTGCTCTACAAGGCTTGTTGCCAAACCTTTAATGAGCGCGCGGCGTTGATCGCGTTCGCGGCTAAACTTTCGTCCTTTATATCCGTGTCGGTGCATATCTAAACGTCCAATTCTGCCAATTTATCTTTGACTTCATCCAACGCCTTGCTACCAAAGCCCTTCAACTCACGAAGATCTTGTTCTGAGAGCGTAACAAGGTCACGGACAGTTCGGATTTCGTTGTTGATAAGTGCGTTAGCAGTACGAGCACTGAGGTTCAACTCTTCAATAGGAGTGTTGAGCTCACCGGCTTCGTCGATAACATCTTGTCCAAGTGCAGGTGCAGCTTCAACAATAGTGCTACCAGCCAGTGCAGTGTATTGGTTAACCAAGATAGCTGATGCTTCTTCAAATGCTTCACGTGGGCTTAGTGTGCCGTCCGTTTCAACATTTAGTTGTAGCTTATCAAGGTTAGTTTCTTGACCAACACGAGTTGAGTCAACCTTGTAACGAACACGAAGTACAGGGGTGAAAATCGCATCAACAGCAATCATGTCGCTGTGAAGACGGTTAACGCTTGAATCTTCAATAGTTTGGTAACCACGGCCTGCTTCAACAACGATGTCGAATACAACTGTCTTCTTTGGGTCGTCAATAGTAGCAATAATTTGCTCTGGGTTAACGATTTCAACATCGGCAGTTGTTTTGATGTCACCAGCAGTAATTGTGCCAGCGCCCTTTTTCTCGATACGAAGTTCAACTGGTTCATCGGTTGATACCTTAACTCGCACACTCTTGAGGTTAATCATGATGTCTACAACATCTTCTTTAATACCTTCAACAGTAGTGAATTCGTGGCTTGCACCTTCAATACGGAAAGCAACGATTGCTCCACCCTTTACACTCGAAAGCAAAACGCGGCGAAGGCTGTTACCTAGTGTATTGCCGTAGCCAGCTTGCAGAGGTTCGATTACGAATGATGCACTAGTAGCGCTCGTTTCATCTACGCTAGCAAGTGCTGGGTTGTGAATAACTTTTGACATATATATATCTCCTATACCCTATCGTGAGTAATACTCAACAATTAATTGTTCGTTAATCTCAGGCTCTGCTTCTTGACGAGTTGGAGCACCGGTGATTGAAATGGTCATTTTTTTAGCATCGCTTTTTAGCCAGCTAAGTGGAACTTGAACGCTACCTTTAACAACTTCATCTAGTTGCGCGAAGTAACCAGATTTAGTGCTCTTTGGACGAACAACGAGTTCATCACCAGCCTTAAGGCGGATAGAAGGAATGTCAACACGACGGCCGTTGAGCATAAAATGCCCGTGACCAACTAGTTGACGAGCAGCACGACGGCTAGTCGCAAAACCAGCACGGTATACAGCGTTATCAAGACGTTGTTCTAGCATACGAAGTAGGTTTTCACCTGTAAGGCCATCTTGACGGCTTGCTTCGTTCATTAATTTAGCGAATTGCTTTTCCAAAAGGCCATACAAACGACGAACCTTTTGTTTTTCACGTAATTGGGTCAAGTACAAGCTAGGCTTGCCTTGGCGACCATTAGCGTGTTGGCCTGGGATACCACTTTTGTGAGCCATAACCTTGTGCGCTTTAGGGTGAAGAGCATAGCCTTCACGTCGGCTTTGTTTAACAATAGGCGAGACATCTCGTGCCATAATTAACCCCTACGTACCTTTCGTGGTCGTACGCCGCCGTGAGGCACGCCGGTAACTTCCTTGATACTATCTATAGTGATGTCAAAGCTGTTCAGCGCGCGAATCGCGGCATCACGGCCTTGGCCAACACCCTTAACAAATACATCTACTGACTTAACGCCGAAGCCCTTAGCAGTTTCAGATGCTTTTTCAGCGGCAACTTGGGCTGCATACGCAGTACCCTTTTTGCTTCCACGAAAACCAGTTGCGCCAGCGCTGCTTTGAGCGATAACGTTTCCTTTTTTATCAGAGAAACTGATAATAGTGTTGTTGAAGGTTGCTTGAATGTGAAGTTGACCAGCAGGAACTGATCGCTTTTGCTTCTTTTTAGTTGAAGTTGAATCTGCCATCTTGTTCCTTTCCTAGGTCTTACTTGCTGATTTAGGTTGAGATCCACCAACGGCGATCGCCCGACCCTTACGAGTTCGTGCATTCGTACGGGTACGTTGACCGTTAACCGGCAAACCAGCCTTGTGGCGTAGTCCGCGGTATGAGTTGATGTCTTTCAATCGTTTGATATTGTTTGTTACCAGACGCTGGAGGTCGCCTTCTACGGTATAATCACGATCGATTAATTCACGTAGTCGTTGTTCTTCAGCCTCGGTGAGATCCTTCACCCGAGTGGTCGGCTCAATTGCTGCCGCCGCAAGGATGGTCGATGCGAACTTCGGACCGATGCCGTAAATATACGTCAAAGCGATCTGAACTTGCTTTTCAGCGGGTATTACTACCCCAGAAATTCGAGCCATGCTTAACCCTGCCTTTGCTTGTTCTTAGGTTTTTTCTTGTTGATAACCGTCAGACGCCCTTTACGGCGAATCAGCTGGTCATCAGGACTGATTTTCTTGACACTCGCACGAACTTTCATGAGCGCAATTCCTCCAGTTAAATTTGATCCTTGTGGCGATACGTGATTCTTCCCTTAGTTAGATCATAAGGGGTCATCTCAACGTCCACCTGATCACCAGGTACAAGGCGGATATAGTTCTTACGCATTTTTCCGCTAATGTGCCCGATGATGCTTAGACTATTTTCCAATTCAATCTTAAATTGAGTATTAGGCAGTGCTTCCACTACCTTTCCCCGCATCTTGATTACCTCTTTAGTACTAGTCATAAGTTACAGTAGTAGATTATACACCAAAAGACTGTTGTCGTAAAGCCTTTTCGAGTATAAACCCAAAACTAACTGTGTCATGTGGTTTATGTATAGTTTTATTGTATCAAAACTATATA
The DNA here is from genome assembly GCA_028289065.1 of Candidatus Saccharimonadota bacterium. Lineage (GTDB taxonomy): Bacteria > Patescibacteriota > Saccharimonadia > Saccharimonadales > Saccharimonadaceae > Microsaccharimonas. Next base: position 94,944 of record JAQGHA010000010.1, on the reverse strand, counting down.
CCTGGTCAATATTTCGACATAAAAAATAAACTATTAACTATTTTATTAATAGTTATGCTATAATACTCACAACTATAAAGTAGGTTAGGAGTTTATATGGGTTTTGGCGGTAACACAGGTGGTGGAAGTGCGATATCAGGTGCTTCAGACGTAGCATTTAATAATACTCAAAATGGTCAAACTTTATCGTATGATGGAACTACCCAAAAATGGGAAAATACCTTTGCTTCAAGTGGCAACACTCCTGGTATCGTTCAGTTAGATTCATTTGCCGGTGCGAATGACGATGCTAAACTTACTGCTGCTCTTGATTATGTTCAAAATCAAACATTCATGCCGGCTATTCAATTACCAGCGCGTATAGTTACATTCTCACAAACTCGAACTCCTTTTTCGGGACTAAAAATTATTGGTCCAGGTCCGGGATCTGGACCAAAGAACCTTGAACTCTCTTCTGGTAAGTTTACGTATGGACGAGTCAGCCTCAACGTTGGTACCGGTACAAACGCATGGTGGTATGGCACGGGGACCTACTATGATATTTATTTCGGCAATGTTGCAATACAATATCCTTCGGGTGGTCAATTCTGGCACCAACCAAGTGGTACATTATATGCCTGTGAGTTCCACTCACTCACTCACTATGGTGCAAATCATGTATTTGGAACGCCAGCTGCTAAAGCTTTAATGACCCAAGTCCTTTTTTCAGGACACTGGACATGCCTTGGTCTACGCGATGTACAATTTACCATTGGTGGTTCTGACAATACTTTTTGGATGGCTGGATATATAAATATCGGCCCTGGATCGGCAACTCTTGGTAATGGTAGGTACCAAATGGTATTTGATACGCTGGGTAAATCTAATATTGGTGATATTTATGTTACCTCCGAATGGGGATGGCGTGGTGTAAAAATTAGTGGAAGCGGAAGCGGCCTTACATTGAATGCCCCACGTTTGGAAGGACGTAACGCTAGTACTCCATGTGACGGGAACGTGCTTCGAATTACCGGCGGGAACGGAGTCACTATCGTTAACCCATGGATTGCTTACGGTATGGACAGCCCGGATGTAACAGAACACGGTATGATTGAAGTCACCGGTGGTAATGTTTTTATCGACCGCCCAGTTTACAATCGTGGTACGGCAGCAACTTCTGTACCTCTTGTATACTGCTCAGGAGGAAAAGTCGAAGTACGTTATGCCGCAAGTTCAACCAATGAAGTGATGTACGTTGATGGTGCTGGCGGTACAGTACTGACCGACAGCTCTGTATCCGTTGTATAGAGAACTTCTTTGACTCTTAAGCACACTTCAATGTGTGCTTATTTTTTAGGTTGATGTAGTCGCCAAATCGCTTGTTGAATTTGATAAGCTATTTTACAGACTATGCTGTGTATATTTATTATTTATTTAAGCGTAATCATCGTACGTCACCATAAGTGCACGTGAGTTGATCTGACGAAGGGTCTCAAGCGCTACTGACACAACAATCAGTAAACCTGTACCACCAATTGATAAGTTGGTATTACTGATACCTGCAAATTGGTATAACAAGAACTCGGCAATGAATGGGCTGACTGCGATAAGACCTAATACCAGTGAACCGAATAGGATGAGCCGGTTAACGGTTGTAGTAAGGTACTTTTCGGTTTGCTTACCAGGGCGAGTACCTTCAATGAAGCCACCTTGCTTCTGTAAGTTCTCAGCAATTTCGTTGGCGTTGAATACAATACCGGTGTAAAAGTAAGTAAAGAATATTACCAGTACAAAGTAAGCGGCTGGGTAAATGAAAGCTTGCCATTCAATACCGGTGAAGCTACCTGGGTTAGGTGCTTGGAACCAAAGGATTAAGTTGTTAGCAAGTTCTAAGTAATTTTCATTACCGCTTGCTTTCAATATTTGACCTAAGAAAGCTGGTAGGGACAAGAAGGCAACAGCGAAGATGACTGGAATCACACCGGCAGCAATAAGCTTAATAGGTAGAATACTTTTCACACCACCATAGCTACTATTACCTTGTACACGCTTTGCATAGTTGATAGTAATGACGCGCTGGGCTTCATTTATTTTGACCAAGAAGTACAACATGGCCAGCGATACGGCCACGATGCCCAGCGTCACCCAGAAGACCAGCGGGTTGACCGGTAATGTAAACCAGTTGAAGACATTCAAGCCACCTTCAGAGGTATCAAGTAATGATGTCCCAAGTGTTGAGAGCGTTGAAGGCAATTGGCTAATAATACCAGCGAAAATAAGCAAGCTAATACCATTACCAATCCCCTGCTCAGTCATAAGCTCACCAAGCCACATAAGCAGCACAGAGCCGGCTGTCATAGCCGTAACGGCTACGATCCACTCAATGGCCGTTGGGTCAGCTAGAACAGTGGTATTACCGGCTAGAATGGTTTGGCGAAGGATAAAGATGAAAGCAATAGACTGAACGATAGCCAATGGAATAGTCAACATACGAGTCCATTGGTTTATTTTACGTCGGCCAGATTCACCGTCTTTATGAAGCTCTTCAAGCTTAGGAATAGCCTTTGTAAGTAGCTGTGTAATCACCGATGCGGTAATGAAAGGCGTAAGCCCTACTAATACAATCGAGAAGCTGGCCAATGCACCACCTGATAACAGGTTAAGGAAACCACCAAAGTCAGTTCCACCAATAACACTGTTAATGATTTCTCGTAGCTGAGTTGGCTCAGCAAGTGGCACCGGTACGTGTGCCAACAGGCGGTATACCACAATTAATGCTAATACAATTAATAGCCGCTTTTGCATGTCGCGGTTTTTGAGTGATTTAAAAATCGTTTTCCAGTTCATCTGTCTTGTCTGCCCCTAGTGTTTAAACGTCAATTAGGTCTTATTATACTACATGCATTCACAGATGGGCGGTAAAAGTTGAAAATAAGAATACCCCCATTCCTGGAGGTATTCTTACATGTACAAATGTGTACGATTATTTGTCGGTAGCTTCAGCTTCTTTAGTACTGAGCTTAAGAGGCACAGGTGTCTTTTCGAAAGTTCCACCGTTCTTCTCAATAGCAGCTACAACACTTTTACTTGCACCGGAAACCTTAAGGGTTACCTTTTCAGTTAGCTCACCGCGGAGGATGATTTTCACTGAGTGGAAAGGTGTTCCAATGTAACCAGCTTCGAATAGTACGAAGTGGTCAACTGTTTTACCAGCAAAGGCGTTCAAGTGGTCGAGGTACACAACTTGCGCTGGTGTACGAAGACTCTTGAAACCACGAGCCTTAGGCACGGCACGGACTAGAGTACGTTGTCCACCTTGGAAAGTTGGAGCAAGTTTCTTACCAGTACGAGAGCCTTGACCTTTAGTACCACGGCCGGCAGTTTTACCTTGTCCAGCAGCAATACCACGGCCGACACGCTTGCGGTTTTTAGTCGGAAGAGTATCAAGTTCGTTATATTTAGTCATTATTTAGTCTCCTTTGCAGCAGCTTTTGCTTTCACAGCAGGCTTAGCAACTGGCGCTTCTTCAACAGCCTCAGCATCAGTTATGACAGCTTTAGCTTTCTTTTTTGGGGCTGCGTTCGTGAGCCAGTCTTCTTTAGCAACCAATGAGTCTAGCGCAGCTACAGTTGCGTAGGCAATATTTACCTTGTTTGTAGAGTTCAAAGATTTTGAAAGAAGGTTACGAATACCAGTTACACCAATGATTGAACGAACAACACCACCGGCGATGATACCAGTACCAGGGGCAGCAGGCTTTAGAAGCACACGTGCACCACTGAACTTAAGTTCAACATCATGAGGAATAGTTTCGTTAATGATTGGAATGATAATCAGGTTCTTTTTAGCAATGTCAGTCGCTTTTGCTACAGCTGCTTGTACGTCAGCACCCTTAGCAACACCAACACCAACTTTTGTTTTGCGGTCACCCACGACCACAAGAGCCTTGAATCGGAAACGTCGTCCACCCTTTACAACACGTGACACACGGTCGATGTTGATAACAAGTTCTTCGAATTGTTTAGGTTCTTGAGGAGCTTGGTCGCGGCGGTTGTTGTTTCCGCGTGAGTTATTTCGTTGATCAGCCATATTAGAAAACCAGTCCTTCCTTACGAGCAGCATCGGCAAGAGCAGCAAGTCGTTTAGCATATTGACGGCCGTTACGGTCGAATACAACAGTTGTTACTTTAGCTTTAAGTGCTTTTTTACCAATTTCGCTACCTACAAATTCAGCTTGCTCTGCAAGGCTACCAGTTTGTTTAGTACCAATAGTGGTTGCAGCAACTACGGTGTGTTGCTTAGAGTCATCAATTACTTGAGCGCTTACGTGCTTGTTGCTAATTGTTACTGTCAAGCGAGGTCGTTCAGTAGTACCGGTAACTTTTGCACGAACACGTGCGGCACGAAGTGTACGGTTAAGAACTTTCTTTTCAAGAGCAGTCATTATTACTTACCAGCCTTTCCTGCTTTTCGAAGCAGAACTTCATCAGCGTATTTAATACCTTTACCCTTGTACGGTTCAGGTTTCTTAAGTGAACGAATTTCAGCTGCAGTTTGGCCAACAAGTTGCTTGTCGATACCCTTTACAGTGATTTCCATTTTGTTAACTTCTAGTTCAATACCTGGACGTGCAGTGTATTTTACTGGGTGAGAGAACCCTAGGGCCATATCGATAACGTTACCGCCACCAGTTACGCGGAAACCAACTCCATTTACTTCTAGCTTTTTTTCGAAAGCTTCAGTTACACCTACGACGGCGTTAAATAGGAGGGCTCGTTGCAAACCGTGTTGGGCTTTAGCAATACGCTCTTCGTTGTTACGGGTTGTGATGGCAAAGCCATCTTCCAGGGCGACAGTTACGTCAGACAGGTGAGGTACTACGAGTTGGCCTTTAGGACCAACTACAGTAAGAACATCAGTGTCGACCGTGATTGTCACGCCTGAGGGAATTTGAATTGGTAGTTTTCCGATTCGACTCATGATTTATTCCATTCTTTATGGCACGAGTGAAGTAAAAGTAAAATTTTTTGTGCTTTCACATTACGAATAGTAATGGTGAGCGCAAAATCTCTACAGATTTCACTCGCAAATTTATATCTAGATAATATTAGCATATTACAGTGTTAATAGCAAGATTCTCATCCCCTTAAACCTCGTGTTGCTAGTTCGATCCCTCTACCTCCAGCCATGTCTATATTTTGATCTGCTCAATAATTTCTTTATATCCATGCTTCTCAACATACTCCCACGCGGAGTTATATGATGGCCACTTTCCACACATCTCTTTATCACGCTTGGTTCGCTCAGGTTCACCTATAATATCGTCAAAAAGTGCCTGCAATACAGCATGAACAGGTACGTGAATCAATGCAATTCCATCATCTACATCACTAAATAGCTGGCGCCATTTCTCGTTTTGTACTGCAAAGTCAAACTTGTGCGACGAATTGTCATACAGTAAACAATGTAATAGTTCGTGCGTAATGACTTCGATAGCTCGATCAGGTTCATACTTCGTTGCAATAAACATTGGAAATGAAAATGAATGAGTGAAGGGGGCTGCATAGATATCGATGACATTCTGTCGGAACTCCAGATTGAGAAGCTCGCACATGCCTTTGATCAACCTCTCTTCATAGGGTCGCCAGGCTTTCTCAAATTCTTCTAGTTTCTCGTTAATAGCTTCACGGCTCAATTTATTGCGTTCGTCCGTCTTTGCCTGAGGCGGCATATAAGCAGACTCGATATCATTATAGATCGCATCTATAAGCAGGAATGAGGATTGAAATCTTATTTGCGGATAATTCATATTATTATTGTCTCATACATATAAAAAGAACCTCGCAATGAGGTTCTTTTTATATAGTTCAGTACTCTTAGAATACTTGAAGTAAAAGTTCACCGCCGAGGCGTTGCTTTTTAGCTTCTGAACCGGTGATAACACCTTTAGAGGTACTGATCAAAACGATTCCACGACCGCTCTTTACCTTTGGAATGTCGTCGGCACTTACGTACACACGGCGTCCAGGCTTAGAAAGGCGCTTGATTTCGTTAATGGTAGTGTTCTCACCAGGGTTGTTAATCGTTACGATAAGAATATCGCGAGGTTTTGCTGCTTCAACTTTTACGCCAGTTACGTAGCCAGCTTTTTTAAGCTGTTTTGCGACGGTAACTTTAATATTGCTTGAAGGAACAGTGATTTCGTTCTTGCCAACCATGACTGCATTACGGATGCGAGTCAGTAGGTCAGCGATTGGGTCAGTTGATTGTAATGACATATTCGTTTCCTTTCCTACCAACTACTCTTAGTAATACCAGGGATTTGCCCCTTGGATGCTTTTTCACGGAAGTTAATTCGGCTTAGGCCAAATCGACGCATATACCCACGTGGGCGGCCGTGAAGTGCATCACGGTTCTTCCAGCGTGTTGGGGAACTGTTAAGTGGCAATTTAGCCAGCCCTTCAAGGTCACCAAGTTCTTTGAGTTCGGCACGCTTTGCGGCGTACTTCAGAATCATTTTCTTGCGTTTTTCGTCGCGAGCGACTGCTGATACTTTAGCCATTAGCGAATGCCTCCTTCTTTTTCAAACGGCATGCCAAATTTCTCTAGCAATGCACGGCTTGATTCTTTACTACCACCTTTAATGACGAATGTTACTTGTAGACCGTGGATGTGTTGGGTTTCTTCGAACGTAAGTTCTGGGAAAACCGACTGGTCAGTAATACCGAGGTTGTAGTTTCCACCTTGGTCGAAGCCCTTTGCGCCCACACCGTGAAAGTCACGGACACGAGGCAAGACAACGTTTACAAGACGGTCGAGGAATTCGTACATACGGTTTCCACGAAGCGTTACGCTAATTCCTACACGGTTCATACCAGCACGGATTTTGAAACCAGCAATAGATTTCTTAGCCATACGGTCAACCGGTGCTTGACCAGTTACTTTGACGATGGTGTTGCGAACCACTTCATAGTGGTGCTTGTCATCTTTGTTTTTACCGATTCCCGCGCTGATGATAATTTTTTCAAGCTTTGGTACTTCGTTTACATTAGAAAGACCGAGTTCGGCTTGAAGTTCCTTAACAACAGTAGTGTTGTACAAGGCTTTCAGGCGAGGAGCGGTAACAATAGTAGCTTTTGCAACCATTATTTGATCTCCTTACTATTAGCTTGGCGAGCAACACGGGTAGTGTTACCGTCAGCATTTTTTACATATCCCACACGGCTGGTAGTGCCGCTTTTTTCATCAATCACCAACGCAACTTTGTGAAGTGGAGTTGGAGTGTGAACATCTTTGCTGCCGCCACGTGGGTTAAGCTGTGAAGGCTTAAGGTGACGGTGCTTTTGGCCAATGCCTTCAAGAACTACAGCGTTTTTCTTAGTATCAACACTAAGAACTTTAGCGGTTGTACCCTTGTTAACACCACTAATGACTTTTACAGTATCCCCAGTTCGGATTCGTTTAACTACAGACATTATAGTACCTCCGGTGCAAGGCTAATGATCTTCGCGTAACCCATGTCACGTAGTTCACGTGGCACTGGGCCGAATACACGAGTACCCTTAGGAGTCTTGTCGTCGTTAATAATAACCGCAGCGTTGTCGTCAAAGCTGATTGTGCTGCCATCTTTACGCTTGATAGTGTTCTTAGTACGAACAACTACAGCCTTAATGACAGATTTCTTTTTGACGGTTCCAGTTGGGTTAGCGTCTTTTACGGTTGCCACAATTACGTCACCTACGTGAGCGTAACGACGGCCGGTACCACCAAGAACACGGATACAAAGGATTTCCTTTGCACCACTGTTGTCAGTGACCTTAAGTCGAGATTCTTGTTGTATCATTACGCAGTCTCCTCTGCAATCAGCTCAATTGAGCCATGTGCACGTTCGTTTACGCTAACAAGCTTGAATGCTTTGTTCTTAGAAATTGGACGAGTTTCAACAATAGTAACTTTGTCACCAATGTGAGCTTCGTTACTTTCGTCGTGAGCAGTATATTTACGACTTACAGTGTACTGCTTGCCATAAATAGGGTGTGTCTCACGACTTGAAACAGTGATAGTAATGGTTTTGTCAGCCTTATCAGAGGTAACAATTCCGGTCAGTGATTTTGCCATATTATTTTTCCTCCTTTAATGATGACGCTTCATTTCGGTATGCCGCTGCGATTGCAGTGTGCATACGGGCAATGTTCTTACGTTGAACGGTAAGAACGTGTGGGTTCACCAATTCACCCATACGGTGACTTCGGCGAGACTCTAGGTTCTCAGCGACCAATGTTGTAAGATCATTTTCTAGTTGAGCCACAGTTTTTACTTCGGTAGCTTCTTTAGTCTTTTTGACAGACTTAACAGCTGGAGCTTTAGTAGTTTTATCAGCCATTATTGTTGCTCCTTCATAATGAATTTAGTTTTCACTGGAAGTTTGTGAGCAGCAAGTCGCATAGCTTCTCGGGCTACAGATTCATCTACACCCTTCATTTCGAAGAGGACAGTTCCGGCTTTCACCTTCGCTACGTAGAATTCAGGGTTACCTTTACCGCTACCCATTTTCACGTCCTGTGGTTTACGAGTACGTGGAGTGTGCGGGAAGATACGAATCCAGATTTTACCACCACGTTTAATGTGACGAGTCATCGCTTGACGTGATGCTTCGATTTGACGCGAGGTAATATCGTTGTTGTCTTGTGATTGAAGACCGTAGTCACCAAAAGCTACGTAGTTACCGCGAGTTGCGTTACCTTCGTTTTTGCCTTTGCGTACTTTTCGGTACTTCATTTTTTTAGGTAATAACATACTATTAAACCCTTTCGCCCTTGTAAATCCAAACCTTAACACCAACGATACCAGCACCTGGAAGGGCGGCACGCGCAGTGTGGAAGTCAATGTCAGCACGAAGTGTGTGCAAAGGCACTGAGCCTTCGCTTACTTTTTCGCGGCGAGCCATTTCAGCGTTATTCAAACGACCAGAAACTTGGATACGCACACCCTTTGCGCCGGCAGCCATGGTGTTTTGAGCAGCCATTTTAGTTGCACGGCGGAAGTTTGAACGTCGTTCAAGTTGATGAGCGATGTTTTCAGCTACTAACTTAGCAGATAAGTCAGGGCGTTTTACTTCTTCAATGTTAATTCGAACTGGCAAGCTGGCGATCTTTTCGAGGTCAGCTTTAAGTTCGGTAACGCCAGCACCACCACGACCAATAACAACACCAGCTTTTGCTGTGTGGATTGTTACAGTTACTAGGTTAGCTGAACGTTCGATTTCAACACGAGCGATAGTTGGACGACTCTCGAAACGCTTTTCAACGTTTTCGCGAATTTTAATGTCTTCAATCAACAAACGTGCGAAGTCTTTCTTTGGTGCAAACCAGCGTGAGTCCCAGTTCTTGTGGATCTGGAGGCGGAAACTGATTGGATTAACTTTCTGTCCCATTACTTCTTCTCCTCTGGTTCTACGGCTGCAGCTTCAGTTGTAACAACTTTAGCAGCGGCTTTCTTAGGTTTTAAATCACCCGATACTTCAACCAAGATGTTTGAGGTCTTTTTCTCGAATGGCAACGCGCGTCCACGGCTTGCTGGTTTGAAACGCTTAAGGCGAGTACCAGTAGTGACCGATAGAGTTGAGATTGTCAACGTTTTACCGTCGTATCCATGGTTGTTAATAGCGTTTGCCTGAGCGCTTTCGATCGCTTTGATAAGCGGACGAGCAGCACGCTTTGGCGTGTGGTTCAAGATAACAATAGCATCAGCTACTGTACGGTTACGCACAAGGCTGGCAACCAAGCTTACCTTACGAGGTGCTTGGTCAACGTTCTTGGCATAAGCACGGACTGTAGGGATGACGATAACAGGTTTAGCCATTATTTCTTATCCTTTCCACCGTGCTTACGGAACTTACGAGTTGGGCTAAATTCGCCTAACTTGTGACCTACCATGTTCTCGCTAACGAGAACTGGTACGTGTACTTTACCGTTGTGAACAGCGATAGTACGACCAACCATTTCAGGACTGATAGTACTGGCGCGTGCCCAAGTTTTAATAATTGTACGGTCTTCGAGACTAAGCGCTGCCACTTTTTTAGCGAGCTTGAAATCTACGAAAGGACCTTTTTTCAGTGATCGACTCATATTACTTCTTCCTCTTCGCGTCGTGGCGCGACTTAATGATTACACCGGCGACATCTTTACGACGACGAGTACGGTACCCAAGAGTCAATTGACCCCAAGGAGTACGTGGTGCTTTACCGGTACCGTGACGTCCACCGTCACCACCACCATGTGGGTGATCGGCGGCGTTCATAACAACACCACGAACACCAGGGCGAATACCCTTGCGTCGGTTACGACCGGCAGAACCGATTTTAACGTTTTGGTGTTGGACGTTACCAACGATACCAATTGCAGCTGTACATTCCACACGGATCTTACGAACTTCGCCAGATGGCAAACGCACTTGTGCGTAGTCACCTTCTTTAGCCATAAGTTGTGCTTTCGTACCAGCTGAACGCACCATTTGTGCACCCTTACCTGGGTTGATTTCGATTGCGTAAATTTGTGAACCAATTGGAATGTTTGCCAAAGGCATACGGTTACTTGATTCAACAGGCGCATCTGCACCACTGCGGATTTCTTTACCAACTTGCATTGAAGTGTCGGCTAAGATGTAGTGATACAAACCATTTTGGTCTTTGATACGCGCAATACGGGCAGAACGGTTCGGGTCGTATTCAATTTCTTCAATCGTAGCAACTGTTCCAGGTGCTAGGTTGTGAGTCATTAGACGGTGGTGTCGTTTAACACCTCCACCACGGTGACGAACTGTAATACGTCCGGCGTTGTTACGACCAGCGTTTTGCTTTTTGCTTTTTAGTAGGCTCTTCAGTGGTTTGCGAGTAGTTACTTCGCTCATGTCCTGAGTAGTCATACCGCGTCGGCCAGGAGTAGTTGGGTTATAGGTTTTAATAGCCATTATTTAGTCTCCTCTTGTGCAGGTTGTTCAAAAATTGCTAGTGAACTTCCAGCTGCAAGTGTTACATAGGCCTTTTTGCTATCAGAACGAGTTGTCGTACCTGGAATTCGGTTTTTTCCTCGAGAGAAACGAACTGATTTACCAGATTGGATTAACGTTTTGATGGCTGCAATTTTTACGCCGTATTGAGATTCAATAGCCGCAAGAATTTCATTTTTGTTAGCCTTTACAGGTACGTTAAATACATAGATGTTTTTTTGGCTTTGGCCATATGCTTTTTCTGTCGTTACTGGAGTAACAAGGATAGCACTCATATTACACTTCCTCCTTTACAAGCCAGCTTTTCAAAGTTGGGATTGAAGCTTTTGACAATACAATGTGGTCTGCGTTAAGGATGTGGAATACCGTAAGGTATTTTGTACTTACAAGCAGAACATTTTGAATGTTATTAGTAGCACGTAACAATTCAGGAGTTTTGGTTTCAACAACCAAAAGTACCTTACGGTTAAACTTGTTGTCAGCCATAAATTTAACTACTTCAGCAGTCTTACCTGTGGTCTGTACATCAAGAACGTGTACTTTATTAGCTTTACTGGCAAGTGTAAGTGCCTGGCGAGTAGCCTGACGCTTAGACTGCGTAGAGATTCTTTTACTATAGTTTTCGTTGCCTAGTGGGCCGAATACGATACCACCACCGCGCCAAATTGGGTTACGTGATGAACCGAATCGTGCACGACCAGTACCTTTTTGCGCCCAAGGCTTCTTACCACCACCGCGGACGAGTCCACGAGTAAGTGTAGTTGCACTTGATTGACGTGAGTTTGCAAGGTATGCATCGTAAGCCAACTTCAACAGTTCGTGATTCTTCACGTCTACTGCAAATACTTCTTCTGGAAGTACTGTTGCTTTCGCTGCTGTTGTTTTAACTTCAGCCATTATGCATTTCCTTTCTTCGCAGGTATCTTCGCAAGTGCGTTGATAACAATTAGTCCACGCTTAGGGCCAGGAATAGCGCCTTTAAGGCCGATTAAGTTGTTTTCTACATCAATGTAGCTAACAACAAGGTTTTTCACTGTAACAGTGTCGTGACCCATACGGCCGGCCATTCGCTTACCCTTAAAGACTTTTTGTGGGTACATTGAACCAATTGAACCAGGTTTACGGACGTTTCCCTTACCACCGTGGCTCTTCTTGTGTCGTTCAAAGTTGTGACGTTTAATAGTACCGGCGAAACCTTTACCCTTACTAGTACCAGTTGCGTCAACAACATCGCCTAGTTCGAATTCGGTTACGTCGAATGTTTTACCAATAGTCAGTTCTTCTGACGTATCAGTAATACGAAACTCACGAATATACTTCGGAGTTACGTCGGCTGCCTTAAGGTGTCCAGCCACGGCCTTGCTCAAGTTCTTACCTAACTCAAAACCTACTTGGACAGCGTTATAACCGTCGGTTTCGACGGTTTTTACTTGAGTCACTGTCACAGGCCCAGCTTTGATAAGCGTAACAGGAACTGCCTTGCCATCTTCGCTGATGAGTTGGGTCATACCAATTTTGGTACCGAGAAGTGCTTTCATGCTCTTCGTTCTCCCACATAAAATTCTTGGTGGCTAGCAGTATCCTTATGGCCTTGTACATATGTACTGCCGGACTTACCAATTCACCAAGAATCGTCTGTTATTACTTTAGTAAAGTTACCAACTGATTGTATCACATGCCACCTCTGGTGTCAACACCTCTAAAAGCCCCATGATGAAGAAACTACTTGTGTTTAGATTAAAAAATCGGCATACTTCTACTAATATCTAACGATTTATTTCGAGGACATACATGGCTACCGTAAAAAAACCTTCTGTTAAAAAGACTGTAACGACTAAAAAAGCACCTATTCATAAAGCATCAGCGAAAGCGCCGGTAAAAGTACGTTCATTTCACGTCTCACCTAACGACCCGACCTTCCCTACTTTCAAAATCACTCGCCAAACTGTTTATTGGGTCATTATCGTTTCATTTATTATCTTTGTTCAACTTTGGATTTTATCCTTACAGCTAGAAACATCGAATTATATTGAGGCTGAAACAAGCGCTATCCAATAAACAATCCACAACTAGACAATCAAAACAAAAAAGAGCCCAGTACTGGGCTCTTTTTTATATGAAAGTCGATTACATTCGAATTTCGGCGTCTACACCAGCTGGTAGGCTGAGGTTTTGCAGGCTGTCGATAGTCTTCGGAGTTGCATTCGTAATGTCAATTAGACGTTTGTGAATACGCATCTCGAATGACTCACCACCCTTTTTGTATACGTGTGGTGACTTCACGACTGTGAAGGTGCTACGACGCGTAGGAAGTGGCACAGGACCGGCAATTGAGGCGCCGGTACGAATAGCCGTATCGATAATTTGTTTTGCTGATTGGTCAATGACTTTGTGGTCATAGGCTTTTAGACGGATGCGAATACGCAAACCTTCTGCTTTTGGTTCTGCCATGATGGCTCCTTTCCCTTATCGCTGGGTGCGGCTCCGTAACCTCTGCTCGAATCGGTGTTATTCGCGTCTGGCCGAGTTCTCGGTGCAATTAATAATACCTCGGTAGTATAGCAGCAAACAAGCTATATGTAAATTGACAACGTGAATGAATTGCAGTATTATATGCGGGTTCTATCCGATGCTACCTGATTTTGGAAGGAAGAAACCATGGCTTTGTTTTCAGGCAAAGGGCGCGCACGTATAAAAGCAAAGCCCGCTGCAACAAGCACAGTCCTAAAGCGTGAGCAAAAGGAACGGCGTAAAGAGATTGATAAAATCTTCGACAACTACATTCCAGTAGCACTCCATATCGTCGACGGTAAGCACGATCGAGACGAAGCTGACTGCAGTTATGCGATATACGTCGCCGTCTGGCAGCCAGAATCGCCACTACGGTTGACCCATTACAGTGAGCCAGCTATCGGTGAAGCGAAGATGTCGACTGACATCACTTACTTCCAAAAACGCCTTCAAGCTGTCCGGGAAAAGGAAACTGGGTGGAACTTCGAGGTCATCGACCTTCCCAACGAAGCCGGAATTCCCAGCAAGATCATCGTGACGAGGAGCACAACACAAAACTAACCCGCCATTCCCATGGCAGCGAACCCTCAAGGTTCCTCTGGGAACTGGCGGGTCTTTGCTTCTTACGCGCTATTGTTAATGGAGTCCGAGCCAGACGCCATCATGCTGAGGATTATCCATAACAATAGTGTTAAATACCTCTGGTTTGAATTTTTTAGCCGGTTTAACATCTAATATTTTTTTCCAATAAAGGCCATATACCGGGTTCAAGTCATTAATATCAAAGTCTGCTACTTTATCGGACTGCATACAGTCATCTGTAAACACCCTATTAGCGCTTCGCAGTAAAGCTAACCGACCTACGAGCACTACTCTTTTCTCTAAAGATATATCCATATGTTTTTGAAGCAGCTGATTTTCTTCTAATTGTTTTTCGATTGCTTCACGACCGAGCAGTAAATAATCTAAAAATACGGCTGAAGAAATGTCTGGTATTTCGACTATTTTATTGTTGATCATTAAGATACGTTCATCTTCAATCCTTACCTCCGGCAGCTTGATCCAACGTTTCTGAATGTCTTCGTCCATTAAATGTTACTATACACAAAAATACCCTCGTTTGCACGAGGGTATTTTATTGTATCAGGTAGGAGAACTACTTAATAACTAGGCAACGATTTTGGTAACCACACCGGCACCAACTGTCTTACCACCTTCGCGAATTGCGAAGTTAAGACCTTGCTCCATTGCAATAGGTGCAAGAAGTTTAACCTTGAAAGTAAGTGTGTCGCCAGGGATAACAAGTTCCTTGTCAGCTGGAAGTTCAACTTCACCAGTAACGTCCGTAGTACGGAAGTAGAATTGTGGTTTGTAACCCTTAGAGAATGGAGTGTGGCGTCCGCCTTCTTCTTTCTTAAGGATGTAAACTTCAGCGTCAAACTCTGTGTGTGGAGTGATTGAGCCTGGTTTAACGATAACTTGACCACGTTCGATTTGTTCGCGTTCAATACCACGAAGGAGTAGTCCGGCGTTGTCACCAGCTTGTCCACGGTCGAGGTTTTTCTTGAATGCTTCGATACCAGTAACGACTGAGTTTTGAGTAGCTTTTACACCAACAATTTCAACTGGGTCGTTAATGTTGATAACACCAGTTTCGATACGGCCAGTAGCAACTGTTCCACGTCCCTTGATTGAGAAAACGTCTTCAATTGGCATTAGGAATGGCTTGTCGAGGTCGCGAGCTGGTTCAGGTACGTAGCTATCTAGAGCTGCAACGAGTTCCATGATAGCGTCTTCTGATGCTTCGTCACCTTCAAGAGCCTTAGTAGCTGAACCCTTGATGATAGGAGCGTCTTCGTCGTAACCGTTTTTAGCGAGTAGTTCACGAATGTCCATTTCAACTAGTTCAACGAGTTCAGGGTCTGCAAGGTCCATTTTGTTTAGGAAAACAAGGATCTTTGGCACACCAACTTGGTGAGCAAGAAGAACGTGTTCACGAGTTTGTGGAAGTGGGCCGTCGTTTGCAGCAACTACAAGGATAGCGCCATCAATTTGGGCAGCACCTGTAATCATGTTTTTAACATAGTCGGCGTGACCTGGCATGTCGACGTGTGCGTAGTGACGGTTTGCTGATTCGTATTCTTGGTGAGAGGTTGCAATGGTAATACCACGTGCGCGCTCTTCTGGAGCGTTGTCAATCATTGCGTAGTCAACTTTTTTGTTAACTTCGCTAGGAAGACGCTTTGCAAGTACAGCTGTAATAGCTGCGGTAAGTGTAGTTTTTCCGTGGTCAACGTGGCCCATTGTACCAACGTTAACGTGAGGCTTCGTGCGGTCGAAATTTGCCATGTAGTTAGTTCTCCTTAATTATTTCTCGTTCTGATTTTGCGCATAAGAGCAATAAGCTCCACGACGTATACGCTGAATTATAGCGTGTTTTTAGCCTATAGTAAAGAGTAATTTATAAGGTTAACGATGAACTCGCTGCATATCGACCTGCCAAATATCGGGTGACTCAATATACTTTGCTTGTAATTTTTGCTGAAGCCGCCTAAAACGACCATCTTTGCTTATATCAGATTTCACTAATGTCGATAATTCTTCCAAGCGCTGGAGGTCTTTGTCTGTAAAACATGCCTGCATCCGGCTTACTATTTCGGCCATAAAAAGTTCGAGTGTTTCATAAGCTAACCACACATATCGAGGCGGTACATCCGAACCATGCACCAGCATACAGCGAACTTGATACCAAAATTCAATCAACCCTCTCCAGTCATTGACGGTTTCGATAGTGCCCTCCCAATAACTATGTTTACTAAGTGGTTTTTCATTCGTCAGCTTCACTAGCCTATCAACATATATCTTAAGGCTAGCTAAGGTCTTACCGTTACAATAGTCATCCCAAATAACGAACCTTTTCTTAAGTATCGAAATTGCCTCACGGTCATTTGTACTGCCGGTTACCTGCCGATACCACGCGTTATAGGAAATATATATACGTATATAGAGTTCAGTGTAATCAACTTGCGCCTTTTTGTACCATTTGTAAATGTAGCGAATATCGTTGGGTGGATTATGTATACTATCCACGACTAGCCTCTTTTATATTCCGTTCTTCGCTAACGCCAACAAGTACAAATGACTTTACGTTTATCGAAAGTAGAGTAGCGGTACTATATATGTCTCGCGCCAGGTTCAATTCGAACATAGTTGGTTCGACTGGCTGCGCGTCACCCCCGATTGCTACCACTACGCTGACTGCGGATTGGGCCAATGCCTCGGCAAACACTTTCTTCGCTAGTCGCGTTGTATTTACTTTAGAATTTATTGCTTCAGTGTAGTCGTCTATCAGCCGTCCATTCCCATCGAAAAATGCATATAATAGTGTTCGCTTTTTTGCGGTGCGGATATCGGTGAACAAATCAGACATTATATCCATGTCTTTATATTCTTGATTAGCCTCTTGATATGCTAAGCGGGCCGCTAGCTCTAAGCCAGCAACTAATTGGCCAGCTTTCACCAAGCCAAGGCCCTTGATAGCCATTAAATCCGTGAGTGAAACCGCTACGCCGTTTACCCGGAGCAGTTTATCTACTTTACGGGCAATTTTCGTAACGGGCATACCGGCGTTACCGCTGCCAATGATGACCTGTAAAAGCTCGGTATTCGACAGCGCCGATACGCCCTTTTGATATAGTTTTTCTCTTGGTCGTTCGTATGTATTCGTATCCATACACTCAGTGTAGAAAAACAATCTTCACTTGGTATTAACTTACAGCCCAACTTCTAAAATTTAGAATATGTACTGGTTGCCCTTAGGGCGCAGGAACAGCGATTCAGTAGGAGAGGCACGGTCAATTAATGTACCGTCACCAATTTGGCCACTTGAATTTAAGCCCCAGCAAAAAGTACGTCCGTCAGTAACAATTGCACATCCACGGTTTCCCCCGGCCCCAATCGAAATGACATTACTCGATGACATTTGGTTAGCGGCTGTAGCCGTTGCCACCGGTACTGATTTCGAGACTTTCGTACCATCGCCTAATTGACCATTGGTACCTAATCCCCAGCAATACGATCCACCACTTGCCCTAACACAGCTATGGCGCAACCCTACCTGTACCTCTTGAATGGTCTTACCGTTTAATACACCAGTAGCAGTAACCGTTACCGGAACACTACTATCATTTGTTGTATTATTCCCAAGCTGGCCAAAATTATTTTCACCCCAACAATACACACCACCACTTGCCAAAGCACAAACGTGTGTAAAGCCACCGCTTGCAACGCTTAAATAACCGTCCAGTGATATTGCTGTGACGCTTTTACCGCTCAGTTCACCAGTATCTATTACTTTTGTAGGTACGGTAACGGGCGTTGTATTAGCAACGTTATTCCCTACTGAGCCGACGTCATTTTGGCCCCAACAGTAGGCTTTAGCGCTCACTATTGCACACATATTTTGGGCACGACTACCGCTAGTTGATAAGGCTGTAGCTGTATATGCGGTTGGTAGTGTCGTTCCAGTATTTGTGGCGCTAACGGCTGTTGGAGTGTTGACGTAACCACCGGAGGCTCCAATACCCGTACCACCGGCCGCACCGGATCCCCAGCAATAAATTTTGCCGGTAGCTATCGCACAGCTGATATTAGCAGAACCACCAATATCAGTAATCGTTTTGCCTGCAAGAGCCCCGCCAACCTGCTTAGGCACTGCAGAGTCAGTGTTATTACCCGCACCTAATTGGCCTGAATTGTTATACCCCCAACAATACATAAGTCCATCAGAGCTCAAGGCACACGAATGATACTGGGCAACAAATATTTTAACAATATTTTTACCAGCCATTACTCCCGCCTCACGTTTTACTTTTACCGGAACCTTACTGTCAATTGACGACGGGTTGTCGGTACCACCGGATCCAAGGTACATACCATTTCCTAGCTGACCGTAGGCATTATAGCCCCAACAGTATACGTTGTAGCTTACAATTGCACAGGTACGGTTTGTACCACTGGCTGACATTTGGCCGGTTACATCGGTTGGCCAAGTGATAACCTTTTTCTGCACGCTAGTATACGTTCGCGAAATTGAACCATCTCCACGAAGCACTTCAGCATAACCTTGCGCTGAAACTTGGGCACTAAATGGAAGCGTATTATCTAAATTACCTACTATGAAATATGTTCTGACAGTAGTGTCGCTATATACATATGTATTACTAGAATATGAATTAGTACCACTACAATCAGAGTTTGGCGTCAGGTTACTTTTTCCAGCCGCTGGTCCCCAAGTTTGAGTGTGAGACGATAACGTAAGACAGGCGGTGGCGTAAGCCGAACCGGCTTCAGCCGCTTCGTCTGATAATTTTTGATAATGGTCGACATACCCACCCCGATACGAGGCACTAGTCAGTACCAAAAGTGTTGATATTACCGCCAAAATTGTAATCGATATCACCATAACAGTTGGTAACATAAAACCTTTGGTTGAAATTAGATATTTCATGAATTTACCTTTGTCATCCTTTGCGTTAGGCTATTAGTGACTGCTCCATTTTTATTTGTTGATGTAATTGTAACGTTTGCGTAATCGGCTGCATCTAATACCGTCGGATCCGATGAAGTATATGATGCATCTATTTGGGTACTTGTGCCATCAATCGTTACTTCGAAGTACTCAACAGTAAATTCAGTTACATTTGACATAAGAACTTCATCATTTGCCTGGCAACTGGCGTCACGTCCCGAGGTAATGTATGGCGGGCAAGATTGTTTTTGCTGTTGGGTATTGCCGGCACATAACGCGGTTGTCGTATCCGTTAATACGCGACGATATAGTGTGCTATTTTTTAAATAGTATATAGAAATATACGACAGTTGTGGCTGATAATACATTTGAGTTGTGCAATTAAATTCCGCGGTATTAACATATATAGGTCGCCGAGCTGAGTTAAATGCAGTAGAATTCGTTGCGTAACTTTCGGAAATAAGCACTCGACTTGTCGCCGAATCGCCTTTATAGCTCCACGCCTGGCCACCCGACGAGCCCGTGTCATGCGGACCGTAAGCATCGGTATAAGGGCTTGGTACAGAGCTGAGGAATCCACTGGAAATACGAACGTTATCCTCAACAAAAGATAAGGCAAGTTTTGTCTGAGAGGTACTTTGTACTTTATAGTCCAGATAAAATACATCTTTATAGGTGTTTACCAAAAATGTAAATAAAATTGGTAATAATATACCCATCAAAACAAGCACAATAAGCAGCTCGACAATTGTCAGCCCTCGCTGTTTACGATGTAACTGATTAATAGGTTGAATATGTAGCATGGACCACCGTTTTTGCATCTTTCCCGTACGTTACTTTAGATACGACTTTAATTGGATACCCGTTACTCGAGCTACTCCCACCACACCCATACGGTGCGGTCGCAATAACACTTTGAATAACGGGAGACTGAATTCCGCTAACATCAGCTGTCGAATCTAACAGTATCATGGGTTGCGGGGCGCTGGAAACGTAGGTACACTCAAACCAACTTGGCGATGCACCATAAGCATACGTGCGCAAATTATCTTGCGAAAGTAAATCGGCCGTAGAATAAGAAGTCATCGATTTAGATACTTGAGTTTGAGCAATATACAACTGCGTGATTGAGCCAACAAACAGGGCGGCTATAACAATAGTGACAAACACTTCTACGAGTGTAAAACCAGCTTGATGAGTATGGTATTGTACTTTTTTCATTACTGCTGTCTCAAACTATCTTTAGTAACAACTACATCCGTCGAATCTAAATGGTAAAAAAGTTTATAACGAGCACAAGGCGCAGTCGTGCATATCGTACCATCAACATTAAGTGGCTGATACACATATTGAGCTATCGTTGGAGTTTTATTTCCCGCCGTATTAGTAATGGTAATACTATTGGTCGTCTGGCCAGGTGCCTTTGTAGCATCCGATTCATCTACTATTGTCTCAAAGGCCGCCGTTGTCGTTGAAGCGTCTGGATAGGTAGCGCCGCTTGATACCGGCCGAGTGCGATAATAGCGCTCTAAGCTGCGGGTGATAACTTCAACATCTGATACACGCTCACTATCACTTGCCCGGTTGCGATAACCAACGCTTGATATAACAACAATACCGGTAATAATACCCAAAACCGTTATGATCACAACGAGCTCTAAAATAGTGAACCCGCGTCGTAAAACTCGAGTAGAAGATGGTTTTGTATATAAATATCGATTCACCGGTAACTACACTTCCCTTTGAGTCTTCATTATAGGTATGACTACTTAAAAACACAACCATCTTGAGAAGAATGAATAAAAAAGAGCCTCTCACTAATGAAAGGCTCCTTTATTTAATATCGATAACTACTTGTTAGTACGTTTTTCGATGATTTCTTGTTGAACGTTTGGTGGTACTTCTTCGTACTCAGCAAGTTCCATTGTAGAGGCAGCACGACCTTGGCTTAGTGAACGAATATCGTTCGTGTAACCAAAGAGGTTTGAAAGTGGAACGTAGGCACGAACCAGCTTAGCGCCACCAGGAATGTCTTCCATGGCATCAATGCGGCCACGACGAGCACTAAGGTCACCAATGATGTCACCCATGAACTCTTCGGGCATAGAAACTTCAACTTTCATGACAGGTTCAAGTATAACTGGACGAGCCTTTGGAATACCTTCCTTCACGGAAAGAACACCGGCAAGGTTGAAGGCAAGTTCGCTGGAGTCCACGTCGTGGTAGCTACCATCGTATAGAGTGGCTTTCACACCAATCATTGGATAGCCAGCAAGAACACCACTTTCAAGCGTATCGCGGATACCCTTTTCTACTGGTTTAATGTATTCCTTAGGAACAACACCACCCTTAATAGCATCTTCGAATTCAAAGCCAATACCAGATTCGGTCGGCTCAAAACGAACCCAAACATCACCATATTGACCACGTCCACCAGATTGCTTAGCGTGCTTACCTTGAGCTTCAGCAGTTCCACGAATCGTTTCACGGAAGGCAACTTGTGGCTCACCGATGTTTGCTTCAACATTAAATTCACGCTTCATACGGTCAACCAGGATATCAAGGTGAAGCTCACCCATTCCAGACATAATAGTTTGGCCAGTTTCGTCATCAGTGTGAATACGGAAAGTAGGGTCTTCTTCAGCCAGGCGTTGCAATGCGATACCCATTTTTTCTTGGTCAGCCTTGGTTTTAGGCTCAACAGCAATTGACACTGGAGGTTCTGGGAATTCAATTGATTCAAGTAGAATTGGGTGTGCCGGATCAGCAAGGGTGTGACCAGTGAAGGTACTCTTTAGGCCTACAACAGCCGCGATGTCACCAGCACCAACTGAGTCAATTTCCTCACGCTTGTCGGCGTGCATACGAACAATACGGCCAATACGTTCTTTGTCACCAGTTGTGGTGTTTAAGATATAGCTACCAGCTGCAATTTTACCGCTATACACACGCACGAAGATTAATCGTCCGACGAATGGGTCGGTAGCAATCTTAAATGCGAGTGCAGAAAGTGGCTCAGCATCGTTTGGTTGACGTTCAACTAGGTCACCGGTTTTAGGGCTGGTGCCTTGAATTGCATCAACATCAAGTGGTGATGGAAGGTAGTCGTTTACAAGGTCAAGAACCTTTTCAACCATAACTCCACGGCCATCGCCACCAGTGACGAGGAAGAAGTCACCAGCAAGCACACGCTTACGAAGTGCCCGCTTTAAGTCTTCAACAGAAATTGACTCTTCACCTTCGTTAAGGAAACGTTCGAAAAGTTCATCTTCAGCTTCAACGGCTGCTTCAACTAATAGGCTACGAGCATTTTTAGCTTTTTCAAGCATGTCGGCTGGAACTTCACCTACAACAAGTTCGTGGTCAGTGTAGTCACCGTATGTGTATGACTTCATGTCGACAAGGTCCACAACACCATTAATTTCTTTTTCAAACCCAATAGGAAGGTGGATAGGAAGCGCTTGTTTTGAAAGACGGTTGTGAATAGTATCGAGAGATTTGTAAAAGTCACCACCAATTTGGTTAATCTTGTTAACAAAACAAATACGAGGCACGCCGTACTTATTAGCTTGGCGCCAAACTGTTTCAGTTTGAGCTTCAACACCCATTTTACCGTCAAAGACAGTTACCGCGCCGTCGAGGACACGAAGAGAACGTTCAACTTCGGCTGTAAAGTCGATGTGACCTGGGGTGTCAATAATGTTGATTTTGTGACCCTTCCAGAATGCTGTAACGGCTGCAGAGGTAATAGTAATACCACGCTCTTTTTCTTGAGCCATCCAGTCAGTAGTTGCGCTGTCACCATCAGCACCACGGACTTCACCGATTTTGTGGTTGATACCAGTACGGTACAAAATACCTTCAGTGGTGGTTGTTTTACCAGCATCAATGTGGGCAATAATACCAATATTGCGGTAGTTTTTTAGGGGAACATTCTGGGTAGCCATACGTCTCTCGTGTCTCTTTCTCGATTAAATATTTTTGGCCATAGAAAATAGCCGCTTTAGGTACATTATAACAGATAAAACTGTTAATTTCTAGCTATTCGTCTCATAGAATGCGCTACGTATCGAGTGCAGTTCTTTAAAAGTGTCAATCGGTACTATATACTGTTCCGGATCTTCGGTTCGGTCTTCATCGAGTACGGTAATTACTGTCGCTAATGACCACGCGGTATCGGTTTCGTCTAAATTAAAAGTTGGATGTAATATTAAATGATTTATATATACTAAGGCACCGTCTATTTTTAATGTGTATAGGTTTGATTGATCGTCCAGCATACGGGCATATCCATCGAGTTTGGTTGAATATGGTGCGTATAAATCAATTTCAACAACTTTTTGTAAATATATGGTTAAACAATTTCTTGTAAAGTCATCACTTAATTCAGGGTAAATACTTAAGTCAAAGCCTCTTAAAGAAACTATTGCATCATCTTCACCGCCAGCAGCATTTAGGACCCGAAGATCAATTTCTTCTATCAATTCTGGGCATGATATAGTCAACCAAGCCCTCGCACGCTCAGCAGATGCAGAGTCGAGTTCAATTGACGAACTATCGATGTCCCCTGTAGCACCCGCCAGGTTACCGTTATCTTCACCAGACTCATCACCATAAAGGTCGTTAAATTTTACAAACAAATGGTGTTTAACTTTTTGCAGCTCTCGTCCATTAGCATACTCCGGTTCAATATAAAAACCGTTTGACACCACCTCGGCACCATCAATAAAAATAATCCTTACTTCACCTTCGTCATCTCGGTCTTTGACCTTAACATTACCGGTATACTTAATTATTGTACCTTTAATGGTACCCCACTCTATATCTAGCTCCTGAATAATATAAGCTCGTTCTTCCTCGGTGGGTGGAATTTCTTTGAAAATTTCATTGTACGTACGACCCATTTCAAGTACGCGTTCAACAAATGGCTCGCTAAAAGCAGCTTCCAACCCGTTTAACTCTTTAGAAGATTCATTAAATAAGTTCTCGATATTATTTTCACTTTCAAACATAGTTGGATTGTACTAGCAGCACACCTCTCCTGCAAGTGTAAGCAACATAGTATATGTCTTATATTAAGCAGCTCTTAAAAGCGGCATATAATTAATACTACTTTGCACCATATACTTGCCTATCTTCTTTACAACTAAATGTGGCTTTTGTTGAGGTATACCTTCCAAATTAGGAAGGATCAGCATTCGCTCCGGAAGTGTCATCACCTCATCTATAGACCGGCTGTAAGCGTCGAAGTGTTTTGAAAAAAAATCGCGCATCATTTCCTTCACAACCACATCATCTGGGTCGGATGGTACTATCCTACCCTCATGCAGCGCTCGCTGTCGTAATGTAAACCTGTGTGAAGCTTGGGAAGTATTTTTTGCGGATGTAATTAAATTCTTGAACGCTCGGTGGGCTAACTTATACGAAGAGTGGTACTCTTCCATAGCCTCCATGTACGGCATGCATGGTTTTACCGTAAAATCGTGAAAGACATTATGGAATTGCCGCGGCATCCTACCGATTACCGTTGGTAACTCGCGAAATGCACTGGGAATATAGCTACCATTATTCTGCCGTGGACTATACTCTGCCTCAGTGAAATAAAAATGGTGGTCGTCGGGGGCTGTTTCTGGGTCATTAAGATTAAATGGCCAATCATAATCTTTCCAGAAGAACATATCTTCAACCTGTTCAACAACATCGTCAGTGTTAATAAAACCTCGGTCATCGGTTTCAAATACCAGCTTAGGTACGTCGAGTTTTGGCAACCCAGTTGAGAGGTCAATCCACTTATCTGGCTTCTTCCAAGCTTCCGGTGGGGGCAGACGGCGTGAACGTGCATTATCAAGATAAACACGTTCAATCATAAGCTAATCGCCTATAACCTTTCCGATTTGTATAGTTATCCCCATTTGTCCTTGTTATACATGAGCAGTTTAAATAAGTAAATATCGGATATTAAGCATAATAGTTGTGTTTCTAGTGTCATGGCTGTATATTGAAACCATACACAACCATAATCAATAAATGGAGAAACAGGGATATGCCACGTCTACCGCAACCAGGAAGCGACGCAGGGAATTGGGGAAATTTGTTAAATGATTTCCTATCAACTACACACGATAGTAACGGTAACCTAAAAGCTGGAAGCGTTACTACTGCTGCACTCGCCTCAGGTTCGGTTACATTAGCTAAACTTGCCATCAGCAACTCACCGACTACCGGCCAAACTTTAACATATGACGGTACAAACCTTTCATGGTCTACCCCAACGAGTTCTGGGTCTGTACCAGATGCATCGACATCTACTAAAGGTCTTATACAGCTTGCTGGCGACCTAGGTGGAACTGCCGCAGCCCCAACTGTTCCTGGGCTTGCCGGAAAAGCCAATACTTCTGACGTTGTCACACTAGCTGGCACACAAACAGTTATTGGCTTTAAAAACTTCACAGGTGGCTTACAAGCATCGGGCGCAACTGTTGTTACTAACGGTGACGTACGTCTTACAGACGCTCGTACACCAGTAGATAGTAGTGTTACAAGCGCTAAAATCGTAAACGACGCCGTTACTGAACCGAAACTTGCTGCTTCAAACACACCAACTACCGGTCAAGTGCTAAGTTACAATGGTACAAACTTCACGTGGGTAGCCCAAGCAAGCGGTTCAGGCGATCCAACTATGGGTGGTGACTTAAGCGGTGTTGCAAGTAACGCGCAACTAGCTACTGGCGTTGTCGGAACTCCGGAACTCGCAACCAACGCGGTTACGACTGTTAAAATTACTGACGGAAACATTTCAACTTCTAAACTAGCTGATGCTGGCGTAACTACTGCTAAATTAGCAGACGCTAACGTTACAACTGCAAAAATTGCCGATGCGAACGTAACAACCATTAAGGTTGCTGACGATGCTATTACTGAAGCAAAGTTAAGCGTTGCTAACGCTCCTGTCAGCGGACAAATTCTAAGTTATAACGGTACAAACTTCACATGGGTAGCTCAACCAACCGGTACAGCGACTGACCCAACTGTTGGTGGTGACCTTACCGGTACGGCAAGCAACGCTAAATTAGTTCCAAACGCTGTTACCGCAACCGAACTTGCTGCTAATGCCGTTACAACTGTTAAAATTACCGATGCTAACGTTACAACTGCAAAAATTGCTGATGGTGCTGTTACCGAAGCTAAACTTGCTGCTTCAAACACTGCTGCTAACGGTCAAGTACTAAGCTATAACGGCACAAACTTCACATGGGTAGCTCAATCTGCTGGCTCTGGTGACCCTACTGTTGGTGGCGACTTAAGCGGTACTGCAAGTAACGCGCAAATTGTCGCTGGTGCAGTTGCTGCAACCGAACTAGCTACTAACGCTGTTACAACTGTTAAAATTACGGATGCCAACGTTACAACAGCAAAAATTGCTGACGCAAACGTCACAACCGCTAAAATTGCTGACGCTTCAATCACTGAACCTAAGCTTGCGGCTTCAAACACACCAAGTAGTAACCAAGTACTTACCTGGAACGGCACCACACTCGTCTGGGCTACTCCAGCAGCAGCTGGCGGTGGTTCAACTTGGACAGCTGTTACCCGCACATCTGCTTACACAGCAGCCAGTGGTGACTTCGTTATTTGTGATACAACCACAAGTGGATACACCGTTACCCTTCCAGCTCCTGCAAACGGCGCATACGTTACTGTTAAAAAGCTAACTAACAACGTAAACGCAGTACTGGTAGCACCTCCTTCTGGCGTCATTAACGCTGGTACAGAAACATCTTCAACGATTTCAGTAAACAGCTACGGCCAAGTTGCTGACTTTATCGCAGATGGTACCGGTTGGCACCAAGTAGGATAATCCCTACTTAAGTTGACTAGTTAATAATACCCGGCTTGTGAATAGCCGGGTATTTACATATTAAAGGGGCGGTCGTTGATAGACCGCCCCGAGGCAAATAATTACTGGGCATCGACCTCGATCAGGCTATAGCCGGCGTACAGCTGGGCCTGAAAGCGATGACGACCGTCGCGGATGGTGTAGAAATCGCCGCAGAAGTCGACAGTGATAGGCTGAAATTCATCGCCACGCTCGTATTCACGATAGTAACGATCAATCTTCACCTTGCTCAACTTGCGGAGTTTCTTGTGATTGACGCGAATGGCGTCGATCGGGACGTATAGCTTGGTACTTTCCACAAGACCTCCTTGAGTAGTCAGTCTCATAGTTATAACCTCCTTCGATAAATACGTAAAAAGTATTATAGCATATAGTGCGTTAAAATACAATACCCTCAGTCAAATTGACTGAGGGTATCGAGTATCGCGTAGTTATATTAACTGCGGGCGAAGTGTGCGAAAGCACGGTTGGCTTCGGCCATTTTGTGAGTGTCTTCTTTCTTCTTGAAAGCAACACCGGTTTCGTTGTAGGCATCTACAATTTCCAAAGCAAGTCGTTGTGCGAAAGGAATACCTTTACGTCCACGAGCTGATTGTACTAACCATGAAAAGGCATAGTGCAATTGGCGGTGGCCAGCAACTGGGAATGGAATTTGGTAGTTAGCACCACCAACACGGCGAGATTTAACTTCGAAGTTTGGAGAAACGTTTTTAAGGGCTTTTTCAAACACTTCAAGTGGGTTTTCGTGATCAAGCTTTTTAGCAGCTGTTTCAAGTGCTTCGTATACAGCACGTTCAGCAACAAGCTTTTTACCATCAAGCATAGACTTGTTGATAAGACGTTGTACTAATACGCTTTGGTATTTGCGGTCTGGGTTAAGCACTCGTTGGAGGCTAGCAGTAGTTTTACGTGGCATTATTTAGCTTCTTTCTTTGCGCCGTACTTAGAACGGCCTTGTTGACGCTTTGCAACACCTTGAAGGTCAAGTGCACCACGGACAATGTGGTAACGAACACCTGGAAGGTCTGGCACACGGCCACCACGTACAAGAACAACTGCGTGCTCTTGAAGGTTGTGACCTTCACCACCGATGTAAGCCCAAACTTCGTGACCATTAGTCAAACGAACACGAGCAACCTTACGGAGTGCTGAGTTAGGCTTTTTAGGTGTTTTAGTCGTTACTTTAATACAAACACCACGCTTTAGAGGGGCGTTTTGCTCGTAGTAACGAGTTTTTAGTGCGTTATGAATACGGCCGAGAGCTGGAGACTTACTTTTCTTAGAAGCAGTCTGGCGAGGCTTGCGCACAAGTTGGTTAATTGTTGGCATTTATAACTCCATTGTTATTTAACTTTGAGATTACTCTCGGAATACATAATCAGAATGTCGCAATCCATCTGTAGAACTATTTATTCTACGATCTTCAACATTCTAGGTTAATTTTGAACTCTTTTACAGATTGATCTCAGCATGATCGTTCTGTGTCTATCTTACTGTCTCGCGCTAGTCTGTACACATTCAACTGGCTAACACGTTCGTAAGAGGAAACTCATTCATTATTATAGCAATAAACTACTGTTATAGCAAGATAGAGAAAAGGCCCACTGAGAGGCAGCACTGAGAAATAACTCCCAGCGGCCTTTCCAGTGGGCGCTGCCCATGCGTCACTTGCGTAGCTGACGCTTGATGTTCATCTTGATGGTAATCAGGCTCTTTCGAAGTTGTTTCGGCATATCGTCCCGTAAAAGGGCGATATTAATTGCCAGCTTCAACTCACGTAACGTCTCAGCATCTTGAATCGCCTTAACCGTTTCGGGATTACACGGGTTGCTCCAAACATCAAGACGCAAGTAATACAGTATTCCTTCTTGGAACTCCGCAACCGTTACGTCTTCCAGGTTCGCCATCACACCGCCCTTCTCAATAGGTTACATGAAGAGTCTTTTGACCCTAGTGATGACCGTACTCCTCTTCTTCCGAGTAGCCTTTGTCATCAAGGCTTACGACCGACTTGTCATCGAGCAGTGCCATTACCTGCTGCAGTGCATCGAATGTGCTGGTGAACCTGATCAACGTACGACCCGGCTTTTGATCTCCCATAATAACCTCCAAGATTGTCCATACATGGGTAAGTATATTTATACCATATTCTGCATATAAAAGAATCCCCACTCTTTCGAGCAGGGAATTCTTTTTGAGCTTTAGAACTAACTAAGCAGCTAACTCAACGTCTTCAACAATCTCAGACACCACGTCGCCTTCTAATGTATCAAGTGCAAGTGCACTATCAACACCAGTACCAACTGGGATCTTTCGACCGATGATAACGTTTTCCTTAAGTCCGTGTAGGCGGTCCATACGGCCACTCACTGCAGCATTAATTAATACACGAGTAGTATCTTGGAATGATGCAGCTGAAAGCCAGCTATCAGACCAGATTGATACCTTAGTAATACCGAGTAACAGTTGAGTAAAGGCGATGAGCTCTTTACCTTCTGCAGCAAGTACGTCGTTGGCTTCAACCACAGCAGCACGCGATACGATGTCACCAGTTACGAATGAGCTATCACCTGGATCTTCAACCTGAACACGGCTGAACATTTGACGCACAATGATCTCAAGGTGCTTGTCAGCAACGTCTTGACCCTGTGCAGCGTAGATACGTAGAACTTCGTTAATGATGTATCGTTGTGTTGCTTCGATGCCCTTAAGACGCATGAGGTCGTGCAAGTTTAATGAACCATTAGTCAGGCGGTCACCTGCTTCAACAGTGTCACCACTCTTAACAACCAATTGCATACTTCCAGGAACTTCGTAACGAACTGGTGAACTAGCAGTTGCTGCAAGCACCACAAATTCGTCAGTGATTTCAACGATTCCGTCGAATGGAGCAACGATTGGCTTGCTTTCACTCTCACCAGCGGCAAGAACGTCACCAACCTTTACGTTTGCACCGTTCTTTACGTTAGCAGTACGGCCTTCAAGGGCAATACGTTCAACGTGTCCGGCTTCAGGGGTAACTTGTACAATGTACTTCTTACCATCTTCCCAAGCTTCAACCAAACCAGTTACTTCAGTAACGTGTGCTTGACCCTTAGGGTTACGAGCTTCAAACAACTCTTCTACACGAGGCAAACCTTGTGTAATGTCGCTTTCGGCCACACCCGAGGCGTGGAAGGTACGGAGCGTAAGCTGAGTACCAGGCTCACCAACTGATTGGGCAGCAATAACACCTACTGGTTGTGCTTTAGCAACAAGTTGGTTAGTCGACATGTCGATACCGTAGCTTCGTTGTGGCACACCACGCAGGTTCTTTGTTGAAAGAACTGATTGGATTTTAGCTTCAGTCACTTCAGAGTCAGCTTCAATCGCACGAGCGATTTCACGAGTAATTAGCTCGTTTCGCTTAATGTGACCATTGATGTCTTCTGCAGCGTAACGACCGTAAAGGCGGTTACCGAAGTCAATCATTGTTAATTCAGTTTCAGAGCGGTAGATAGTGAACCCGTCGTCGCTATCTTCGGTGTCTTCAACTGTAAAGACGTCTTGTGACACGTCAACCAAACGACGAGTTAGGTAACCCGAGTCGGCTGTCTTAAGTGCGGTGTCAATAAGACCCTTACGTGAACCACGAGTCGCAACGAATTGCTCAAGTGATGAAAGACCTTTTTTGTAGCTAGAACGGATTGGCAGCTCAATTTGGCGGTTCGTTGCATCAACCATGATACCAATCATGGCGCTAGCAAGCTGAACGTTCGAGATATCACCACGTGCACCAGAGTTAACCATCACAGACACACTTGTATCCATGTCCTTCAACTTCAATTGTAGGAATTCGGTAATTCGGTTAACAACACCACGCCATGTAGAAATGGTTAGGTTGTATCGTTCTTCTTCAGAGATCAGACCCTGGTTGAATTGTTCGCTAATGAGGGCGGTTTTTGCGTCACCTTCAGCAATGAACTCATCAGTTTCAGGGAACTCAACGTAGTCGTCTTTACCAGTCGATACAGCTGAGATAGTTGCAAATCGGAAAGCTAATCCCTTCATTCGGTCAGCGGTAGTTGCTGTTTGTACAGCACCGTAGTCTTGGAAGATTTGGTTTAGAACCTTTTTAATTTGCTTCTTAGTCTGAACGCTATCGTCGTATGGGAAATCAGCCGGTAGAATATCGTTGAAGAATACACGACCTAGTGTTGTAACGCGCATTTCACCCTTGTATGTCAAACGGATTGGCGTTTGCAATTGGATGACATGAGCTTCGTAGGCCATTTCAGCTTCGTAGATAGAACTGTATGACTTAACATCAACAGTTTGTGCACTTGGCTTGTTGTACGTTAGGTAGTAGTTACCAAGGACGATGTCCTGTGCAATTGAAAGCACTGGCGCACCATCAGCTGGCTTCAACAAGTTAGCAGTCGCGCTCATAAGCTCACGAGCTTCTTGTTGTGCTTGGCGTGATAATGGAAGGTGAACAGCCATTTGGTCACCATCGTAGTCGGCGTTGAAACCGTTGGCTACAAGTGGGTGCAATTGGATTGCCTTACCTTCAACCAGCTTTGGTTTGAAAGCCTGGATAGACAAACGGTGAAGTGACGGTGCACGGTTCAAAAGAACGTACTTGCCATCAGTCACAGCGTCAAGGGCATCCCAAACGATAGCTTCACCAGATTCAATCAAACGTGTTGCTGAACGGATATTGTGAGCGTACTCACCTTTAATCAACCAGCTAATAACGAATGGTTTGAATAGTTCGAGGGCCATTTGCTTTGGAAGACCACATTCGTCGATCTTAAGCTTAGGACCTACCACAATTACAGAACGTCCAGAGTAGTCTACACGCTTACCAAGAAGGTTTTGGCGGAAACGACCCTGCTTACCCTTAAGCATGTCAGAGATTGACTTAAGACGACGACGACCACCGGTTGCGTTAACTGCACGACCACCACGAGCTGCAGAGTTGTCAATCAAAGCATCAACTGCTTCTTGCAACATACGCATTTCGTTTCGACGAATTACTTCAGGAGCGTTAAGCTCGATTAGTTTCTTCAAACGGTTGTTACGGTTAATCACACGACGGTAAAGGTCGTTAAGGTCAGAAGTTGCAAAACGACCACCAGTAAGTTGCACCATAGGACGAAGGTCCGGAGGAATAACTGGAAGGACTGTCAGTGTAAGGCTTTCTGGCTTAATACCAGCAGATTGCATACCTTCAAGTACCTTAAGGCGCTTCAAAAGCTTCTTCTCGCGTTGACCTTTGGCACCAGCAACTTCTTCAGTTAGATTAGCAATCAAGCTAGGAAGTTCAATCTCATCAAGGAGAGCCTTCAATGCTTGTCCACCCATACCAACTTCGATTAAGTCTTGGTACTCTTCAGGAAGGTTACGGTAATCAACTTCGCTCATAAGTGAGTTCTTTACCAAACTATCAAGTTGAGCTTTTTTAGCTGTGTAGCTTTCGTTAAGTTCTTCAAGCTCTTTTGTTTGAGCTTCAGCAAGTGCTTTAACATCAGCTTCTTCAGCTTCGGCTTCTTTTTCGTAACGGATTTTGATAGCCGCACGGCCAGCTTCAGTTTCAGCTTCAAGGTCGGCAAGGTTCTTGTCGCGAGCTTCAACATCTGCTTTAAGTACTACGTAAGTTGCAAAGTAAGCAACACGTTCTAGGTTTCGAACAGTAATACCCAAAAGCAATGACATTGCTGATGGAGTACCACGCATAAACCAGATGTGTGCAACAGGTGCAGCTAAGGTAATGTGACCCATTCGTTCGCGTCGAACGATAGATTTAGTAACTAGGTCGCCATTCTTGTCGACAGCAGCTTCGCGTGAACGAACGCCCTTCAACTTAGAATCGTGCGGGTTAATATCTTTTACTGGACCGAAAATTCGTTCACAGAAAAGCCCATCGCGCTCAGGTTTTTGAGTACGGTAGTTAATTGTTTCCGGTTTCGTAACTTCACCGTGACTCCACTTTTGGATGTCCTCAGCACTAGCGACACTTAAGCGAATTGCGTCGAAGTCAGCGATGCCGTTGTTGTTAGCGATAACTCGTGACATATTACGCTTCCTCCTTAATTTGTTCTATTTCATCAATATCTTGGATAGTCATACCATCTTCTTCTAGGTCTGTCATTTCTTCATCAGCTTCGTCAAGAATGATCGCATCGTCATCGTCACCATGTACCAATGAGGCAGCAATTGGTTGACCGTTGATTACACTACCGATAACTTGTTCAGCGTCGATAACAGCATCTTCAGATTCGTCCATTAAATCAACACGTAGACCAAGACCTTGAAGTTCCTTAACAAGCACGTTGAATGATTCAGGTAGCTTAGGACCAACAATTGGTTCGTCTTTAATGATTGATTCGTAGGCTTTGGCACGTCCGTACACGTCGTCAGACTTAATGGTAAGCATTTCTTGAAGAGTTGCGGCAGCACCGTAAGCTTCAAGAGCCCAGACTTCCATCTCTCCGAATCGCTGACCACCGTTTTGAGCCTTACCACCAAGTGGCTGTTGAGTCACCATAGTGTATGGACCAGTTGAACGGGCGTGAATCTTGTCGCTTACCATGTGGTGAAGCTTCAACATGTGCATGACACCAACAGTTGTTCGTTCTTCGAACGGTTCACCGTTACGGCCGTCAAATAGTTGGCTTTTACCGTCGCGGGCAAAACCAGCTTTTTCAAGTTCGTTTGAAATATCTTCGTCTGACACACCGTTGAATGGAGGCGTAGCAACCTTGTAACCAAGTGCGCGAGCTGCCATACCAAGGTGAGTTTCAAACAACTGACCGATGTTCATACGAGATGGCACACCAAGTGGGTTCAAGACGACATCTACAGGAGTACCGTCTTCCATGAATGGCATATCTTCCATAGGAAGGATACGAGCCACAACACCCTTGTTACCGTGACGTCCAGCCAGCTTGTCACCGACTGAGATTTTTCGGAGTTGGGCAACAAAGATTTGGATTTGCATAAGTACGCCGGCTTTAAGTTCGTGACCGTTTTCACGGCTGAAGATCTTAACACCAACAACTTTACCACCACCAGCGTTGTTCATACGTTGTGAAGTATCACGAACGTCCTTAGCTTTTTCACCGAAGATTGCACGAAGCAAACGTTCTTCACTTGAAAGTTCTTGTTCACCCTTAGGTGTAATTTTACCAACCAGTACATCTCCGGCTTTAACTTCAGAACCAAGTTGAACGATACCGTTTTCGTCGAGGTGACGAAGTGATTCTTCAGATACATTTGGAATGTCGCGTGTAACGATTTCTGGACCTAGCTTCGTTTCACGAACTTCTACTGTGTAATCTTTAATGTTTACACTTGTAAGAGTATCGTCTTGTACAAGGCGTCGACTTAGGACAATCGCGTCGTCCATGTTGTAACCAGACCATGGCATGAAAGCTACAAGAAGGTCTTTACCTAGGGCGATTTCACCATCAGCAATTGATGCACCTTCAATAAGGATGTCGCCTACTTTAACCTTATCGCCGCGGTTTACGCAAACTTTTTGGTTAATCGAACGGTCATCGTTTGATTTAGTAAAGTGAACTGGCTTGTATGACTTAGTACCGTCTTTGTATTTAACGACTACTTCGTCACCATCAGCACGTGTAACTTCACCATCACCTTCAGCAACGACTAATTGGCTAGTGTTTTGAGCAATAACTGACTCAATACCCGTACCAACTGTTGGGGCTTCTGGTTGAAGCAGTGGCACAGCCTGCTTCTGCATGCTTGCGGCCATCAACGAACGGTCAACACGGTTCTTTTCTACAAATGGCACCAAGGCTGCTGTTGAACCAAGGATTTGCTTGTGAGCAGCGTCCATGTAAGTAACTTCTTCAACGTCAACTTGCTCTGGGAGTAGACCGTTACGAGCAGACACACGTTCGTCAGCGAAAGTACCGTCGTCATTTAAGTTAACACCAGCATCCGCAATAACTTCAACTGCTTCTTGTGAAGCGTCGAGGTATACAACTTTGTCGGTTACTTTACCGTTTTCTACCTTAAGGTAAGGGGTTTCAATGAAACCATATTCGTTAATCTTAGCGTATGTACCAAGGTTAAGCACCAAACCAATGTTGGCACCTTCTGGTGTCTCTACAGCACAAAGGCGGCCATAGTGAGTAGGGTGAGCGTCACGTACGTCGAAACCGGCACGTTCGCGGCTTAGACCACCAGGACCCATTGAGCTAAGGCGTCGCTTGTGAGCAAGCTCAGCAAGTGGGTTTGTTTCATCCATAAGTTGTGAAAGTTGTGAACTCGCGAAGAATTCACGAACAGCTGCAACAACTGGACGGGCGTTAATAAGTTGAGATGGGCTAACAGTTTCAAGGTCGCTCATGCTCATACGGTCCATAGCGTTTCGTTGCATACGAAGCATACCAACACGGAATTGACGAGCAACAAGCTCACCGACTAATTTAACGCGACGGTTTGAAAGGGCGTCGATGTCGTCGGCAAGTTCTTGGCTGTTATTAAGGCGAATAATTTCCTTAACGATAGCAATTAAGTCACTTACTTGGAAAACACGGTTTTCAGTTACGTTAGGCAGTTCAAGGCCAAGACGTTGGTTAAGCTTGTAGCGTCCAACACGGCTGTAGTCGAATCGTTTGAAGTCGAAGAACATACGTTCGATCATTGAACGAGCGTTATCAACGGTTGCAAGGTCACCTGGACGAAGACGACGGTACACTTCAATCAAAGCTTCGTTTGTACCGCGTGCTGGATCTTTTTCCAAAGTAGCATCAAGGTATTTTACTTCACCAGTATCAACATCTTCGAAAAGAGCTTTGATTTCGGTAGTTTTGTTGTACCCAAGGGCACGGAACAATGTCGTAACAGGCAGTTTGCGACGTCGGTCAATTTTAACGTAAATAGCACCGTTAGTAGCGGTTTCAAATTCAAGCCAAGCACCACGGCCAGGAATTAGTTTCGCACCATAGTTGTTGCGAGTAGCAAGTCGGTCGGCAGTAAAGAATACACCAGCACTACGAATAAGTTGAGATACGACTACACGTTCGGTACCGTTAATAATGAATGTACCGCGGTCGGTCATCCATGGGTAGTCACCAAGATAGATTTCTTGTTCTTTTACTTCACCAGTTACTTTGTTTGTAAGTTCAACCGTAGCATGAAGTGGAGCATCAAAGGTAAGGTTGTTTTCTTTGGCATCAATTTCAGATGTCTTAGGGTCTTGGAAAGCGTACTTACCAAAACGAAGAGCCAGCTTTTGGCCGGTGTAGTCATCGATTGGGTTAAGCTCTGCAAAAATTTCACCGAGACCAGTCTCGACAAATTCTTTCCAACTTTCGCGTTGGTGCTGAATTAAGTTTGGTATTTCGAGCGCTGTATCGTCTTTTGTGAAAAAGACACGCTTTGTGTTCGGTGTTACTTTAGCCATAAGCTATATTGTCCTCGCATTTAGGATTGGGTTTAATATACGGAACGATATAGAACTACCCGACGTGGTTAATGCCAGAATAACCTGGTATTACACTCGCTGAATTGTTCTATAAGGGGTTTCTTTGGCGCCGAAGATTCCCTTAACCTCTGGGGCCTTAAACGAAACTGCCAATTCGTTTTAAGACATAGATACCCAGGGCTACACTACTTCTTAGTACTCATTATGCACGCCTTTTAAGAATTAAGCAAGGGTTAAATGGGTAATTTTTGTTGTTATTCTTGTTCAGGAATTGGACCTGAAAGGTGTATACCCGCAAAGGCATTCGCTAATACGCCACCAGCGCCCATTAAGCTAATGAGTTCTTCAATTTCCTCGCGCATTTCATCGGCTTCATGCTCAATCGCGGCGTGAGAAAATGTTTTTTCGAGTACTTTGCGACCAAATTTAACTGATAGTGTTCTCTTTCGCGGCAAAATTTGGGTTTCAAAAGCTTCAACATCATCACGCGATTCCGCATATTTATTACCCGCTAAAACAAACAAAGTACTTGACTGACGATTTTGACCTTTTAGTACGTATTCTAGTTCTACACCAGGTAGTTCAGGCTTCTTAGCCATTAGGCTTTATCAACTATCTCGTCAATTAAACCGTACTTCTTAGCTTCTTCAGCGCTCATCCAAAAATCGCGGTCGGCGTCTTTTTCTACTTTTGCAAGTTTTTGACCAGTGTTCTTAGCTAGAATCTCGTTGAGACGCTGCTTAAGAAAGAGACCTTCACGAAGTGTAATTTCTTGGTCAGTAATTTTTCCCGACGTACCGCTAGATGGCTGGTGAATCATAATACGGCTGTTTGGTAGCGCGTAGCGTTTACCTTTTGTTCCACTCGACAATAAAAAGGCACCCATACTAGCTTGTAGCCCAATACCAATGGTTTGAACATCGGGAGCAATTGACTGAATAGTGTCATAAATACCTAAGCCATCGTAGACGCTTCCGCCTGGGCTATTAATATATAGTTTAATATCCGCTTTTGGGTCTTCATAGGAAAGGTACAGCAATTGTGCGACAACAATGTTAGCAGTGTGCTCATTTACCTCTTCACCCAAAAAGATGATGCGGTCTTTTAGTAAACGCGAGTAAATATCAAAGGCACGTTCGCCGTCACTACTCCGCTCGATTACAGTTGGAACAAGATATCCATGTGGTTTATTCATATTTTTCCCTCATTTATATTTCCATTATAAATAAAATTAGCACTCGATGCAAGTGAGTGCTAATTTAATATTATTTTGATCTGTTAGTGGCTGTGGCCTGTGGCTGCAGCTCCACCATTGAGTTCAACTAATCGCTCGATAGTTTTTTCAGTGATGTAGTGGTTTCCTATATCGCGTCGAACTTCTGGAGTGTCGAATTGCTTCAATGTTTCAGGGTTCTTTTCATATTGTTGGCGATGAATAGCAACGTGCTCGTCAATTTCTTCGTCAGTTGCAGTCACTTTCTCAACCTTACTTAACTCTGCAAGTATCATACTTGCTTGAGTACGACGTTCAGCGGCTGGTTTAACTTCTTTCTCGCGCCATTCTTCTTCATTCGGAAAACCGTTGGCAGTTAAGTAAGTGTCGATATCCAAGCCGCGGTAAGTAAGGTTTTGGGCAAAATCTTGTTCAATCGAACGCATTTGGTCCTGAACAAGAAGTTCAGGTACTGGTACAGTACTTTTCTCGATTAATTCTGAAATTAAATCATCGCGAAGTTTC
Organism: Candidatus Saccharimonadota bacterium; assembly: GCA_028289065.1. Lineage (GTDB taxonomy): Bacteria > Patescibacteriota > Saccharimonadia > Saccharimonadales > Saccharimonadaceae > Microsaccharimonas. The sequence goes on along the minus strand of JAQGHA010000010.1, from coordinate 56,843 downwards.
TCGCCGGATTCTTTTTCTTTTTGAGCGGTGATTTCACGCTTAATGTCATCTTTCAGTTCAGCCAGGTTTTCAAATGGACCAGCTTTTTTAGCCAGTTCATCATCAATTTCTGGAAGTTCTGCTGCAGTTACTTTTTTTAACGTGACCGTAAAGATAACTTTTTCTCCAGCCAAGTCTTTGGCGTGGTAATCATCAGGAAATGATAGATCGATATCGAATTCTTCGCCGGCTTTGTGGCCAACTATTGCTTCTTCAAACCCAGGAATAAATTGGTTTGAACCAAGCTTTAGGGTGTAGTCTGTACCTGTTCCACCATCGAAAGCGACACCGTCTTTTTTACCGACGAAATCAATTAAGGTTTCGTCATCGTTTTTAGCAGCACGCGTGACGTCCTTCTTTTCAGCCAAGCCGGTGCGCATACGTTCAAGAACTTCATCAACTTCTTTAGCTGATACCGCCACCTTAGCAGCTTTTGCGGTTAGCTTTTTGTAATCGCCTAATTTCACCGCTGGAAGCACTTCAACTTCAGCAACGAATTCTAGCATGTCACCAGGAACGTATTTTTTAATATCAACAGTTGGGCGTTCAAGAGCTTGAATTTTTTCAGCGATAAAAGATTCAGCTACGGCCTTGCTAATTGCATCGTCCATTAGCTGTTCTTGAAGAGCTTGTGGATCGATGTGTTTTGCAGCTACGCTGGCGGGTACTTTCCCTTTACGGAAACCTGGAACTTTCACAGTATTACTTAATTTTACGAGGGCTACTTTTTCAGCATCAGCAAGTTCGCTCGCTCCAACAGAAATAGTAACTTGTACTTTGGTCTCAGATAGGTTTTTTACAGTCGTCTTCATATCTATTAAGTATAACAGAGGTGACGTGAGCGAGCAAACAGCCTTAGTTACTAAACTTGGTTATGATTTGTTGAACAATCATCTTTTCTTCGGTTTCGCTGGCAAGTTCTTTTAGTGTGTATTCACCTTTTTCTACTTCAGATTCTCCCACAAATAAAATGTATGGAATTTTCTTTTTTAAGGCGGTTTTGATTTGTTTATCAAGTTTACGTTCAGTAATATCAACTTCCGTATTGATGCCAGCTTTGCGTAATTGAGCGGCAATATCTAGGGCACCGTTTAAAACCGACCCAACGACGACAATGTATATGTCAGTCAACGAACGATCTACGGGCAGTAAATTGTGGACACTCAAAAAGTTCTCAATCATTGTATTGCCGGGTGCCATACCAACCGCACTTAATGGTTCAGCACCAAATAAGCCAACTAAGCCGTCGTAACGGCCACCACCAAAGAGTGAGCGGTTATTATCTGGGTGGGTATCAAACGCCTCAAAAACGGTGCCGGTGTAATAATCCAAACCACGCATTAAGGTTGCATCGAAAATAGCCGACGTTACACCTTGCTTCTCAAGGCCTGTAAACACTGCTTTGATTTCATCAATTGAAGTAGAGGTTTGTAATTGTTCCGGCAACTGGTCGATTGTTTTTGCATCAATAATCTGTTTGATTTGAGGGATTTGTTCGTCAGCATTGTCGCCTAGTATTAAACGAACTTGATCTTCGAAGTCTTGTTCAGTTATTTTGCCACGGCGGTCAAATAGTTTAGTCATCTGTCCGGCAGCAACAATATCGAGCCCTAGGTACTGCGCCATCATAAAGTGAATAAATTTGCGGTTGTTAATGCGAATAACATAATCGTCGTTGGTCGCACCGAACTCACGTAAGATCGTATCGGCTATAGCAATAATTTCAATATCAGCGGCAATTTCCTCAACGCCAAACAAATCAACGTTCAACTGCCAAAACTCTCGCTCGCGGCCACGCTGAGGCCGCTCGTAACGCATGAAGTTCGCGATAGAGTAAAGACGCGCCGGGTAGGCCAATTCTTGTCGCCGAGCCGCTACCATGCGGCTAATTGTTGGAGTCATCTCAGGACGAATGGCGACGGTACGGTCACCACGGTCAGTGAATACATATGTTTGGTCATTTACAAGTTCTTGGCCACTTTTAGCAGCGTAAATTTCTAGTGGTTCAAGTATAGGTGCGCCATACTCTTCGTACCCAAACCGCTCAACAACCGTCCGCCAGGTGTTGAAAATATAGTTCTGAACCCTTTTTTGTTCAGGATAATAATCGCGGGTGCCTTTGTAGGGTTGAGAAGAAAGTGATGCCATATCTGTTTTATTGTCGCACGGAACGTGGTTTTGTGGCAATGGCTAGTCAATTATCTCGGGTTCTTTTTCTTTGGGAGGCAAAAAGCTTATAGGCATATAGTGCAACTCCTCCCGCCTTACTATTGTTTCTGGTGTGACATGGAATAATTTACGTGAACCATTATGTAGTTGGTTGAAAAATTGTTCACCCTGCTTTCTTATTTCGTTCTGACCAATTGTCTGGCTTGGTTCAATGCGTACGAACAAGTCGTACTTTGGCTTCTCACTTCTCACACCGATACTACGCGATAACGATTGTTGTGTTGCCTCCATAAGGTCATTAAGCTCGTCATGATTCTCGGTTGTAAGCAATATTTTCAATGCACCATCGGCCAATCGTCGTATAGAGAAATCCCTGCCAACCTGCAATGGTTGACGATGCTCCTCAAAGGTCTCAATTGCTTCTTTTATTTTTAGGTTGTAATCAAAATTATGGACATCAGAAGGGTCAAGGGCAATTGCAAATAAGGATTTAACTAAAAACCGAGGCCTTACCGGTCTCGGTTTTCTAAATGGCTCAAGCGCTGCCTGTAATTCCTGGCTCGGCCGAAGAGTGTGCCTGAAAAGGTCGTACAACTGTTCGATTTCTCTACTATTGGCATCCATAACATAAGTATGGCACGCTACATCTAGCGGGTCAAGAAGTGTTGTTGCACCCAGGCATACATAGCGATACCAGCCGCTACACCGACATTTATTGAACGGGTTGAGCCGAGTTGTTCGATCATTACAGTATGGGTTGCGATGCTTAATAATTCTTTGCTTAAGCCGGGGCCTTCGGCGCCAAATACCAATACTGTGCTTTCAGGTAGTGCAACTTTAGAAAGTTCTTCAGCACCCTCAACAATATCGACAGCAATAATTTCACGCTTTTCTTTAGCCATCATAGCTTTAAACGCTTGAACGTCATCATGATACAAAATATTCATATATAAGTCAGTCACCATAGCGCCGCGTTTGTTCCATTGCTTGCGACCAATAATATGCACACGCTTAATGTTAAAGGCATTCGCACATCGAACAATCGTACCCATGTTGTAATCACGGCTCAAGTTTTCGATAGCAATTTCAAGTGGTACTCGGGTTGTATCTAGGTCGGCTTTAATAGCGTCTACTTTCCAGTAGTGGTACTTATCAAGCACGTTGCGGTCATCACCTTTTTCTAGTAATGTTTTGTCAAAGTGAGAATCTGTAGGCCACGGTTGAGGGTGCGGGCCAACACCAATAGGAGTATTTTGCATTACTTTAGTATACCGTACTCTCAAACATACGGGCTAAAGCAAAATAAAAAGACTTTCGAAGAAGTCTTTTTATTTTGGTGCGGATAAGAGGACTTGAACCTCCACGTCCTTGCGGACACTAGCACCTGAAGCTAGCGCGTCTACCAATTCCGCCATATCCGCATATTTTTTACGCGACGCGTCTACGCATTTACGTAATCCGCCATATCCGCATACTCCGGAAAGTATAGCAAGAATACGAGCGATTGTTAAGCAATCAGGTCGGATGGGTCGTAGCTGGTGCGGAGGGCGGCCACAAGAGTACGAATGTCATTCTTTTCTTTAACACCTGGGTTCAACGTTTTGAATGGGTCGAAGATTGAACGGAGCTGTTCGTATAAATCTACGTGAGCTGGGTCAAGCGTTGACCAAGCAGCGTTGGCCTTTAAACGGCCTTCGGCGCCATCACTCGTAAAGGCACCTCGGCAACTATCGACTAAGGCCGCATAATCAATTAATAGTTTGAACAACTTCTGCTTGTCGCCCACAGAATCAAGTTTCAAAATTGGGAAGACTTCGTAGGTACCGTTAATAACATTTAAAGCGATTGGTAATTCTTGGTGGTGTTTATGGCCAAGTTCTTCAAAGGCTTTCTCAAATTCTTCACGGCGGTCAGCTGGCACGAATGAGCCGTCAAGTAATGGAATTGAAATAGCTTCATCGGCAGCGCCTAAGTGCAAGCTACGGGTAATTCCAGTAATCACTTCAAATTCGTCCTCGGCTCGTTCAGTTGAATCAATCGCGCCAAGGCCAGTTTTCTTCAACAGTTTGCGAAGTTTTTTCAGCTTGTTGCTTTGAGCCCGGTCGCTTAAATCGTTGAAACGAATATATACCACAGCACCAATTTGGCTTAAATCACCCAATGCGGCAAATTGTACACCTTGTTTGGCGGCACGTCGGAATAACTCTCCTTCATACACCATTAGTTCTGTTGGTTGTAATTCGCTCAAACGGTCGGATAGGTCGCGACCTTTTTGCAGGGAATCAACAACTATGGCAGCATGGGTACTATCGTTACTAAAGTAATCGGCTTTTAATACAATTTCAGAAATAATTCCAAGCGTACCTTGGCTACCAATAAACAGAGGAGTCAAATCAAATGAACCATCTTTAGCTTTCACTGAAGCAATACCTTTATAGCCAGTATTATCCGGTGTGTCGTCGGCAGCTATTTGTTTAACCAAAGCTTCGTTATCTTCAATAAGGCCTTCAAGTTTTCGGTAAATCTCACCTTCGAATGTTTGTAAGCCCAGTTTCTTACTTAAATCACGCTTGCTGATTTTACCGGTTTCAATAAGGTCGCCGTTTGCGAGCACAACTTCAAGTTTCTCAAGTGAAGTTGCCATTGAGCCATTAACACCTAAACTATCGTTGGCAATAATACCTCCAACTGTAGCTGATCGGTTTTCGCGACGCTTTGAACCAATCAGTGCCAAACCTTGCCATTTTAAAGCAGCGTCAACTGACTCAAGGCTCGCACCAGGTTGAACATGTAGCAGTCTATCTTTTGGTGCTAATTGTATAATTTCATTTAAATACGCTGAGGTATTAATAAGTACACCCCTACCAATAGCCGCACCAGTTGTGTCGCCACCAAAACCGCGAACAGTTATTGGTAAGATATGACCTTTTTCAGCAAGTTGCCAGGAAAAACGTGCGATTTTTCGTACATCGTTTGTTACCCTAGGAAATGCAATTATTTCCGGCGTGATTGTTAATACGCTCGCATCAGTTGAAAACCGTTTGCGAAGAACTTTTGAGCTATTCACTTCCCCAAGTAAATGTTCGTTCAGATAAACTGCAATTTTATTCATTTCCCCGTCCCCATCAGTTTTGGTTCGTTCTTGATTCTATAATAGCACAAGCATAACATCTACAAGAGGTTATTTATGTACATATGCTTTGAAAGTACGATTTTTCTGATATAATACAAAGCAATGCGCACGGGGTGGATTACGTAACATTCGTAGACACGCTGGCGTTTTTGACAATTTAAGTATGCGCGCGTGGTGGAATTGGTAGACACGCTAGCCTTAGGAGCTAGTGCTTTCGGGCGTGAAGGTTCAAGTCCTTTCGCGCGCACCAAGACATAATTAATAACCCTCATATATATGAGGGTTATTTTTATTGATGATTCTATATCTATAAATTAGAAACGAATTTTAGTGACAAGTCGTAAGTTCGAAATGTACTGTGAAGCATTGACGCTAGCGTGTGAAGATAAGTAATTCATGTGTCGATCAATGAAAAGCAAGACGCCATTTTCCGAAGCAGGAGAATATGTTGAAACAGTTTTGTATCCCTTGTCTTTTTCCATAGCTTCTAGGTCTGCATGTGCGGCAATTCCTTCAGCTGAAGTTAGAAAATCTTTGGCCCTTTGCGTAGTATAAACTCTAGAACTATTCACGTTTTGCTTTCTTTTTAGAAGACGGTTATATACCTATTATGCACCCAAATGGCCAAAAAACCTAAAAAATTGTTGCTGAACCCCTACCCATGGTGTATTCTATTCGTTTAATAACCCATGCACCAAGTGAATTACTTCACCCCACATCACACCATTCTCGCCTTCTGTTGCTCGCGAATCCTTTATCCGGGTCGCTATATCTCCAATACTTTTTAATGAATCGTCTTCACCAAAAAGGTCTTCGTAACGTACCATTAAATCGTCTGTAATTTGACTGGCGCGGGTTATAATCGGGCTTTGGGTATTATGGATTATTTCCCGTAATTCGTTATGAAGTTCATTGAGATTGCTCATATTTTTAGTATATGCCTAACACAACTCACCCATAGGCTTTTTAACGACTGGTTCGTCTTTATTATCTGCAATCATGGGCGGGAACACTAAAACTTTCCCAGGCTTCTTTTTAATAGATCTATCGCGCGCGCTAGTAAATACCAACTCTAAATCATCCTTATTGTCATAATCAAGTAACTCACTGCGATGAAACACACGAATATGAGTACCTGATCGAAGGGCCTTTGCGCCCGCATAACGACCGAAGGTCGTCAAAATATTATCTTCAAATGCTCTCACTAATGGTCGCGCACCTAGTTCTGGTTGTTTTTTAGCAATTTCAATAATATGCTCAACTGTTGCGTCGCTGAGTGAGATACGAACACCGTATTCGTCTTCATATTGGTCATTTACGACATTGAGTTTGACATTTAAAACTCCTCTTAAACCAGTTTCACTCAAATGCTGAAAGACTACTAATTGATTGATACGATTTGTAAATTCAGGTTTAAAGTTCTTTTCAAAAGCATTTATTGCTGTTTTTTCAATTATCTTCTTGTTTGTTTCACGCTCAGGTGAAGCAAATCCTATTGTTCGGCCGCGCATTAATGAATTCATTTCTGACGCACCTAAGTTGCTCGTAAAAATGACAATTGTATCCCTAAAATTTACCAACTCTCCATTATTTAAACTTAGCTCGCCGTCTCCAATTATCGGTAATACAATATTATGTAGTTCAGAAGCAGCTTTTTCAATCTCGTCAAATAAAATTATCGTATTTTTACCTTCGACGTTAGCCTTACTTAAAATAGGTTTTTGCTTATGGCCAGCAAACCCTGGAGGTGCTCCAGTGAGTTTGGACACTTCATGCCCGTGAGTGAAGTCTGTGCAGTCAATCCTTAACAACTTTCCCTCACCATCTTCAAGTAATTCCGATAGTATTTTTGCTGTTTCGCTCTTACCTACGCCAGTAGGTCCTAAGAAGCCGAAAGTAGCTTTAGGTCGATTGTCATTTTGAAGTCTAACTCCCGCTCTATCTAATGCCGAGGTAATCGCCTGGATAGCAGGTGACTGATCGATTATGAGTGAATCCATCATCCTTCCTAAGTTAGCAAACTGGCTCTCGGGCGTTTTCATTGGAATAAAACCATCTAAAAAAACTTTTTCGGCCAAATGACGACCTGTCATAGTGCGCCGTTTTGATAGCTCATTTGTTTCGGATTCAATGATTTCTTCAGATAAACTGCTCGGTTCAAACTGTAACTCGGATGACATGGTACTTCTGACTCCTACTGACGATTAGGCCTGACTGTAATATTCGGCTACAAACAAAAATCGCCATAAAGGCGATTAGATGTTTGTTTTTTGGAGACATACTTGTCCAAAGCGTGATTGCTGTAGACCTAAGTACCGTACTCCGTTTGTTACCATACTATGTTTATACTTTGTCAAATAGTAATTGTAAATCAAAGTAACTTGTATAATTTACAACAAATTATCGATTATAAGAAAGTTTTACAACAAAAAGGACGCCTAAGCGTCCTTTCGTCGGTAAAACGCTAGGGCCGCATCTCCGTAACTACGAATGTCCACCACAACATCTCCTAATTCGGTGGGCACCTCACCTCTACCTGGGTATGATAATACCATAAGCCCATTCGGTTTTAATAGTCCCAATAATTCGAGTGCTGTGGATAACTGAGGGTCATGGTAAGGAGGGTCGGCAAAAATGATATCAAAGTCTTCACCGTCATATGTTCCCAACCAGCTAGAAACGGTAGCGCGACTAAGGTGGGCACGGTCTTCTTCACGTAATAAGGCGATGTTTTTAGCAATCACTTTTTGAGCCACTCGGTCACGCTCCACAAACACAGCTTCCTTAGCTCCCCTACTAATCGCTTCGAGACCCAAAGCGCCGCTACCCGCAAAAGCGTCCAATACACGGGCACCGTCTATTTCACGCCCGATGCTATTGAAAATAGCCCCACGAATACGCTCGCTCATTGGGTGGGTACGGCGAGTACCAGAACCTTTAATAATACGGCTGCCATGCCAACCGGCAATAATGCGTATATTCACTAAACTTTGCCTTTTTGCGCAGCGTACCAAGCTAAGCAGACGTTTTTCATGATAAGCGGCACTAGTTGTTTGCGAGTTACATTCCCCAGGTGAACCGACCAACCGGTCCCTAAAAATTCTTCATACGATTTTAAAGCATCAATAGCCTTCACTGACTCTATAAAAAACGGCGCATAGCCTTCACGCTGAATACGCTCTAAATCTTGATTAGTAATATCAATATCATCAAAATTTCCGATAGTCATAGCACTGGCTACACCCCATTCGTAGCTAAAGTGGGCCGTAAACAGACCACTCGTACCCCAGTATTGCCAATTCTTAGATATCGTATCTATTTTGCCGTTACCCTTAACGATGATTTTTTCACGGGTTGTTTTACGTTCATAATGTGGTTTTCCCCATAATTCTTCCACTTTTTCAGTAAAAGGATACTGGTGCGCCGGAGTTAGACCGTCGACTATGGCATGTGCTAACCAAGCAGCCTCAAAGCCAGCCCGAATCTCATCTTCTGCTTCTAATGCTTTTGACAAGTTGAATATGTGGTCGTTAATCATCGTTACCAGAGGGTCATCTATACCTGCGGTCGGTAAAATATAATGTGCCGGCTCATCAACGGATGGGCTTTTACTTTTAATACCATCTGGTCCATTTTTACCTTCGAAATGTAAAATTGTTTTAATTGTTGGAAAGAACGGCGTTCGGCCAATAAGGTGACGTAGATGTTTTTTCGCAACTCTATCAATACGCTGGTGAGCGCCGACGATATTTCCTGAATGGTGTCGAAAGGTTGTTCCTGAATACATGTCGTTTTTAATTTAAAGTCGTCAGGCGTTGGTAGACCCCAACCTGATGAGCTAACTGAGTATAGTGTAGCAGATTGTCACCCGACTTAGCGAACTGAGCAGCTGCTTTTTGAGCCCGTGAGATCAGTTTTGTATCGCCGAGCGTGGCAACCTGAAGGTTCAAGGCACCATGCTGCGCCCGACCATATATTTCACCCGGGCCACGTAGTTTTAAATCAACTTCTGCTAAATAAAAACCGTCTTCACTTTTTTCAATCTCTTTTAAGCGCTGCGATGGCGCATTAGAACCACTCGGAACAATATAACAATAGCTTTGATGCTCGCTTCGCCCCACACGACCCCTTAATTGGTGCAGTTGTGCCAAACCAAAGCGGTCGCCATCTTCAATTAACATGACCGTCGCATTTGGCACGTCTACACCTACTTCAACAACCGTCGTACTAACTAATACATCTAGTTCACCTTTGGAGAACGCCGACATAACCGCATCTTTCTCAGAAGATGGTAACTTACCATGTAGAAGCCCAATGCGTCGATGCTTAAATACCGAACCCTGTAAACGCTTAAATTCTGTTTGCACACTCTTTAATTCGTTCAACGGGTTATTATCAATTAAATTACAAATAACATAAGCTTGGCGACCGAGTTTAATTTGCTCATCTATTAATGTATATAACTGTGCACGACTATTAGGCGACCATATTTTTGTAATAATTGGTTTACGGTTAGCTGGCCGCTCATTTAATACCGATACGTCCAATTCTCCATAAACAGTAAGTGCAAGGCTACGGGGAATTGGCGTGGCGGTCATGGCTAATAAATGAGGCATTTTTTCAGATTTTTTTAATAATTCTTGACGTTGCGCCACACCAAAGCGGTGTTGTTCGTCAATAACGATGAAACCAAGTCGGTGAAACACAACCGTCGCCTGAATAACCGCTTGCGTACCAACGACTACATCTACGCTGCCATCGCGAATAGCTTGATACAGCGTTTCACGTGCTTTGCCTTTTACGCTACCGGTTAACAAACCAACCGTTACACCAAATGGCGCCAGTAGTTTATCGAGTGTAGCAGCGTGTTGATTAGCTAATATTTCGGTTGGAGCCATGACTGCTGTTTGGAAGCCTTCATGCGCGGCCTGTCGAGCCGCTAAACCGGCGACAACCGTCTTACCAGAACCAACATCGCCCTGTAACAGACGGTTCATTGGCGTTGTTTTTTCAAAATCCTGTAATATGTCCCAGGCAGCGATACGCTGGGCACCGGTTAACTTAAAAGGCAAGCCTTCGACAAAGCTCTTTACAACCGGTTGCTCAAAAGGTATTTTCCAACCGTCTAATTTAGCGTTTTCAATCCGGTTTAATTGGCTAGCCAATAGTAACTGAAATAACTCCTCAAACCCAAGCCGTTCGCGAGCCTTTTCGATATCTTCGCGAGTATTTGGAAAATGCATACCAAGCAGTGCGTCGCCATAGCTTATAAGCTTCTGTGATTTTACGACGCTTTCAGGTAATGTTTCCGGAACCATTGTCATGAGCGGGCGTAGTTCGTTAAGGATTTTTCGCACCAGGTTCGTCTTTAAACCGGCAATTGCCCGATAGGTTGGCAAAATCCGATCTGTCTGTACCGGCATCTCACTGGCCTTTTCAGCGCTTGGGTTGCTTAATTGATAGCGATTGTAGCTAAATTCAAATTCGCCCGAAAAGAAGAACTCGCCACCGTCTTTTAGTTGTTTCTCTCGATATGGTTGGTTAAACCAAACGGCCTGCATTTTACCGCTATCATCTACTAGCGTTGCCGTAGTGACCCGCATACCCCTTCGCACAGGCCGAGTACTCACCTGTTCGCAGCGGGCTTTTACGGTTACTTTACCTGGCGTAATATCAGCAATAGAAGTAACGTGCGAAAAATCATCATAGGTTCGTGGTAGAAATGTAATTAAATCACCGACAGTTAATAGACCAGCAGCGGCAAATTGTGCCCCAGTTTTCTCACCTACCCCTTTTACCTTTTCTAGCGACGTTGCTAAGTTCATTCCCTTATTCTATCGAACAAGGATGAAAATGTTCTTACCTTTTTAAGTAATGCATCTTGAATTGATTATGAAATCTTCAGAAATGTCTGTGTACGTACTCAGCTTGAGCGGTTTCTACGAACTACAAAAACTAGTTGGTTTTTAGTTTTGCGCTCGATAATTAATGCTATAATGGTGAAAGAATATTGCTTATGGGAATGAGGATTTGTGAGTAAGAAAAAACCAGCACGCGCACTCAGTGTGTATTCAAACCTAACGCAAAAGCGAAAGGTTAAAAAAGACGCCCATTCAAGGCGTAAGGCTGAGTATCTCGCGACATTACCTAAGCATCCGGTTAAGCGGTTCTTTTATCGTATGCATCCAAAGCGTTTTTGGGCCTATTGGTTCAGTAAAGAAGGTGCGTACATGGCCCTTAAGGTCACCGGTGTGGCCGTCCTACTTATGGCGCTCTTTGTTGGTGGCTTGTTTGCCTATTTCCGAAAAGACCTTGACCAAATTCGTCCCGGTGAAATTGATAAACGGGTTCAATCAACCGTTACTACTTATACCGACCGTAACGGTGAGCTCCTCTGGGAAGACAAAGGCGATGGCAACTATAAATTAGTCGTAAAGAGTGAAGACATTTCAGAGAACCTAAAGAAAGCTACCGTTGCAATTGAGGACCGTGACTTCTTTACCCATAGCGGCGTCAGCGTTTCGGGTACTGTACGGGCTACCTTTAACAACTTTACCGGTGGTGAGGTTCAAGGTGGATCAACCCTTACTCAACAACTTGTTAAGCAAGTATTTTTCCCACCCGAAGAGACACAAGATCGTGGCTTTGGCGGTATTCCTCGTAAAATTAAAGAGCTCATTTTGGCAATCGAAATCGAACGTATGTACGATAAGGATCAAATTCTTACCTTGTACTTAAATGAGTCACCCTACGGAGGCCGTCGAAACGGCGCTGAATCCGGCGCTCAATCATACTTTGGTAAACCTGCAAAAGAACTTACCTTAGCTGAAGCTTCATTCCTTGCGGCTATCCCGCAAAATCCTTCGGTTTACGACCCATATAAAGTCTCGGGTCATGAAGCGCTTATTAACCGTCAACATCTTGTACTAAATGCTATGAAGGACGTTGGGTATATCACTCAAGCTCAATCTGATGAAGCAAAAAAAGTGCCTATTTTAGACAATTTAAAGCCACAAGAGGATCAATACAAGAACATTAAAGCGCCGCACTTCGTACAAATGGTTCGCTCACAACTTGAACAAGAACTCGGCAAAGCGACTGTTGGCCGGGGTGGCTTAACAGTAAAAACTTCACTTGACCTTCGTATTCAGTCAAAGCTTGAAGAAGCAATGACAGAAATGTTCAACTCATACACACCTATTACTGCCGGGTTCAGTAACGGTGCTGCTACCGTCGAGGATTCACAGACTGGACAAATTGTCGCTTTAGTCGGAAGCCGTGATTTCAACTACGCTGGCTTTGGCCAAGATAATGCCGCAACCGCATATATCCAACCTGGTTCATCCGTGAAGCCCCTTGTTTACTCCGAGCTCTTCGAGCAAAAGCCAGCTGGTGTTCCAAACTACGGAAGCGGTAGTGTGCTGGTTGACGAACCAATCGATGTTATTTATGGCGCAAACCTGCAAAACGCTGACCGTACATATAAAGGTAACGTTACGATTCGCACCAGCTTAGCAACATCACGTAACGTCCCAGCGGTAAAAGCAATGGCTGTATCTGGTGTTGACCCAACTCTCGACACTATTCACAAATTGGGTGCTAAAAGCTATTGTACTGTTGGTGACGACAAAGATGCTCGGCTCGCTTCTGCTATTGGTGGTTGTGGTATCGAGCAAGTCGACCTCGTAAATGCCTACTCGTCAATTGCTCGCGGTGGCGTCTACAAACCGCAATCAAGCGTACTTGAAGTTCGTAACAGTTCAAATGAAGTTCTTAAAAAGTGGGCAGACGTTGAAGGTACAAAAGTTATCGACCCTCAATCCGCCTACGTCGTGACTGATATCCTAACTGACAAGAACGCCAGTGCCTCACTCGGTAAGTATGCCGCTAAAGATATTCCAGGCGTACAAACCGCCACCAAGACTGGTACATCCGACAAAGGCGGAAACGCTAAGGACCTTTGGATGATGAGTTACAGCCCTGCTCTTACCATGGGCCTGTGGCTTGGTAACCCAGATACGACTATTTTGAAAAAGGGTACATCATCACTCGGTAGCCCAATCGTTGCCAAAGTTATGGAATTCGCTCATAAAGAAGTATATGCCAAAGAAGGTAAATGGAAGTCTGGCGATTGGTTTAAGCCTCCGGCTGGTATCCAAAAGGTTGGTAACGAAGTCTACCCTTCATGGTGGAACAAAACCCAAGGTCAAACAAACGCTAAAATCATATTTGATAAAGTATCAAAGAAAAAAGCAGTTGAGTGTACACCAGCTGGTGCCCGTATTGAAGTTTCGGTCATCAAGTACACTGACCCTGTCACTAAGAAAGATAATTACTTTAACACCGATGGATATGATGCTACAGCAGACGACAACGTCCACGCCTGTACAGATATACCGGTAAGCATATCATCAGTCAGCGCCACTGGACTGTTAAATGCTTGGGTAATACACGTTAACGTGACACCTGGGACCTTCGGTGCATCAAACATTGCGGTCACCGGTACAGCTAACGGTACTGCCCTTACCTTCACTAAAAACGGCAACAGTTTCGACGCGAACTACAGTGGCCCAGACCCACGCGGCAAGATAAGTGCAACTGCTACTGACTCTGGGTACTATACCTCTACCGGTACAAATTAAAAGGTTTAATACTATATAAAAAACCTCCGGGCAATTGTCCGGAGGTTTTTATTGTACGTATTTCTAATTGTTATTATCGCTATTTAGCAGTTCGATCAAACTATCTTCAGGGCTTTGTCGGCGGTTGTATTGTTTACGAGGTTGTTGGTTATTTTGCCGAGAAGATGATTGGCGTTGCTGCGGAGCTCGTGGTGCCTTTGCTTGTTGTGTAGGGTTTTGATCTACAGATGTTGCTTGAGAGGCTTGTACCGGCTGTTGAGCCGACTCACGGGACTCACGAGGCTGTCGTGGTTGCCGAATAGCCTTATCGATTGGTTTCAAGCCAGCTGGCTTCGGCTGCGCAGCATTTCGTCCGGTTTTCTTTTCCGGAGCGTTAACTAGTTTGGCAAACATCATTTTACCAGCGGCTGTTTGCAGACTACGAATAAATTCAATTTCAACTGACTTACCAACTAATTGACCACCTTGTTCTACTACTACCATTGTTCCATCGGAAAGGTGACCAACGCCTTGATGAGAGTCGTTACCCTTTTGGGTAATCTCGATTAATGTTCGTTCGCCTGGCAAATACGCCATGCGAAGCGTTTTAGCTAAGTCGTTGACATTAAGTACGGCGATTCCTTCAACAACTGCAACCTTATTGAGGTTATAGTCGATAGTACAAATAGAACCGTTATGCTTTTTTGCTAGTTCGAGCAAACGATTATCTACTCCGTCCTTAGCCCGAGTACCATCTTGAAAGATTTTGGTCTTCACAGTTGTTAAAGCCTGAAGTTCGTTAATCACATCAAGCCCATGTCGAGCCCGTGTTCGCTTTTCGCTATCAGCGTTGTCGGCGAGGAATTGTAGTTCACCCACCACACTTCTGGGGATATATAACGTTCGCGACATGAAGCCTGACTGAGCAATCGAAACAATTCGACCGTCAATAAGAACCGATGTGTCTACGAAAATTGGTGACTGGCTGGTTCGGCCAAACATTTTAAAGTTTGTAATAGTTAAATAGGTTACCTCTACTGCGATAATAATCAGTAGAATAATAATAAATGTTTCCATGCGTTCCTTATTTTTGTAGGTAATCGATGAGCGCAGTGCGCAAATCACTTACCGGTGTTATAAATGCTGTTTTATGAGCTGATTTAGGAGCAATTGCTCGTTTAAATCCAAGCTTTTTGGCTTCGGCTATGCGTTTTTCAACCCCTACAACGGAGCGAATTTCACCGCCTAAGCCTACTTCGCCAAAGACAACGATATCTTCATCGATTTGTCGTCCGGCTGCAGCACTGGCAATCGCCATACATACTGCTAAATCTGCTGCTTGATCGCCTAATTTCAGGCCACCTACTACATTGATATAGATATCTTTATCGGATAAATTCAGTTTGGTGCGTCGTTCAAGCACCGCAACAAGTAGGTTGAGCCGATTTAAATCGAACCCGCTAGCAGTACGCTTAGGATACCCGAAATTAGTCGGATTTACAAGGGCTTGGATCTCGACTAACAGTGGCCGAGTGCCCTCAAGTGTCGCCAGTACCACCGAACCGTCAGCCGATTGACGTTCGGCAAGCAAGGTAGCTGATGGGTTTTCTACTACCCTTAAGCCCTGCTCGTACATTTCAAAAATTGCCGCTTCACTGGTTGAACCAAAACGGTTTTTAGCTGCTCGCACTACCTTAAACCCACCATAACGGTCGCCTTCGAATTGCAACACCACGTCAACCAGGTGCTCAAGAACTTTCGGGCCAGCAATACTTCCCTCTTTTGTGACGTGACCAACCAAGATCACTGCCGATCCGGCTGCTTTAGCAGCCCGAATAAGGACATTACTACTATTGGTGATTTGACTTACAGTTCCAGGGGCGCTGGTCATTTCGTCAAGTGACATAGTCTGAATAGAGTCTACGACTACCAACGAATAGCCATCTTGGGCAATGGTTGCCGCGATATCGTTAGCACTAGTCGATGAAGCGAAACTCAGCTTGTCATGCTTATCAGCTCCAAGGCGACCAGCCCTAATAGCAACCTGGCTAGCGGATTCCTCGCCACTCACATACAGTACCGAAGCATGGGCCGCAATATTAGCTGTTACTTGAAGCAACAATGTACTTTTACCGATACCTGGTTGACCAGCAAGTAACGTGACTGAGCCGGGTACAATACCTCCACCTAAAACGATATCTAGGTCTTCAACGCCGGTACTCAAGCGCGAACCGTCTGAATCACCACTAATAGTTGATATGGATTGTACGGATAATTTCTTGCCACTGCTGCCAGCTTTTGCCACATTGGACTGCGCTACTGAAGCCATTTGCTCCACAAGTGTATTCCATTCGCCACAGTTTTCACAGCGCCCAGACCACTTACCGTATGATGCGCCGCAATTTTGACAGACAAATTGTGATTTAGATTTCGCCATGAGATTAAGTATACACCGCTCCTAAACGGTAGGGGTTTCCCCAAGTGCTTTAAAGCTATCGATACTATTATTCAATACTTCTATTTGAGAAGCGATCGATTGATATTCATCGTACAGCTGGCCATAGGTAGCTATATCGCGGTTAATCGCCGAACGCTGGCTATCAAGTTGGTTTGAGCGGCTTATCAACGCTGCCCGTTCACTATTAAACTGGTTCATTGAATCAAAGTTGCCATTGTTCGCCCGGTTATTAAAAGAATCAATATCGGTGCTTAAGCGAGCCACATCTTGGTCGTATTGAGTACTACGTGTTTCGATGCTCGCCGAAAGTGTTTCCATATTTTTGTATAACTGATCAGCCCGGCTGTATAAACTTTGATACACAGTATTATATTTAGAATGTAAGTCCAGAATTACCTGTCTGTTTTCAAAGTACTGACCGTAATACGCATCAAGCTCTGCCCCTAAGCCAGCAACTTCCGTTCCAAGAATCGAATGTAATTCATTCGAAATAGCATCAGGCTCATTACGTTCATAATATTTCATGCGCTCCCGCAGTTCAGGACTGGCATTTTTTTCATAGGCTGCGGTTAATAACCCAGCGAGTCGCGTCTGTTCATCGGTACCCATTCGCTGCCAGACAGCATGCAGCATTTCATGCGCCGCAGTTACTTCTTTCATGCCATCCAGCTGCACATTACTCATATTAAATACGTAAATGCGATCATCCGAGGTATAACAACCAAGAATTGGGCTACCAGCTTCACGGCGAGGGCACTTACTGTTGAATTCACTTGGCTCAGCCACGACCGGTTGAGTTGCGTAAAATGTAAATAGACCTTTGTCGGTAAATTGGACTCTTTCATCCAATGACGCTATTGAAGCTGACGGATGATAACTCCAAACCGTCAGCTGATCAAGAACGTATTGTCGATTCGTAAACAGCCATATCGCCAGCCCCACAGTTAAAATACTTAGGACAAAGGCGATACTACTTCGCACACGGCTACTTTTCGACGTCGACATGTACTACTAACTTACCCTTTAGTGCAGTTACTTTTAATACTGTTCCCTTTTCGTATTCACCTGAGAGCACGCCATCGGCAATTTCATGTTCAAGTAAATCTTGCATTGACCGTCGTAGTGGACGGGCACCAAATTTTTCGTCATAACCTTCTTTAATGATTAAGCGTTTAGCTGACGGAGCCACTACAAGGTGGATACCCTTGTGAACCAGGCGATCTTGTAGCTCAACAAGTAAATTATCGAAGATTTTGCTGACTTGCTTTGGAGTTAAGGCCCTAAAGGTCACAATGGCATCAAAACGGTTAATTAACTCTGGGCGCATTATTTTTTCGAGTTCTTTTTGAGCCGCAATCGCATTATCAGCATGTACTTCTTCTAGGTGACTTTCTTGTTTCTTGGTTGAAACCCTAAAGCCTAGGCTTGATTCTTTCATCATTTGATCAGCGCCTAAGTTACTCGTAAGAATAATTACCGCGTTCGAGAAGTCGACTGAACGGCCTTTCGCATCAGTAAGTTTTCCGTCTTCCAGAATTTGCAGCAGTATATGGAATACTTCACTGTTGGCTTTTTCGATCTCATCAAACAGCACGACACTATAAGGTTGTCGGCGAATTTTATCAGTAAGCTGACCACCGTCTTCATAACCGACATACCCGGCTGGAGCACCTACCAAGCGACTAGTAGTATGGCGTTCGCTAAATTCACTCATGTCAATTTTAATAAGTGAATCTTCGCTACCAAAGACTTCGCGGGCTAGTACACGCGCCAGCTCAGTTTTACCCACACCAGTAGGACCCATGAATACAAACGAACCGATCGGCCTTTTACTGCTGGCAACACCACTGCGGCTGCGTCGGATTGCGCGAGACACTTTTTCAACCGCTTCGCGTTGACCGACTAAGTGCTTTTCAAGGTGAGCTTCAAGGTTTCGCAATAATTTAGCTTCTGACTTTTGAACCCGCTTTACTGGAATACCAGTCATGTGAGCAATCGCCTGGGCGATGTCTTCATCAGTAAGAACAACCGGGGTTTTCTTTTCGTATTCCGTACGTGATTCATCGAGCTTTTGACTCAACTGGCTAATGCGAGTTTTGTATAAAGCCGCCCGTTCGTAGTCTTCACTCGTAACTGCTTCTTCCATTTTTTCATTCAAATTTTTGAGCTGCTTCACGTAGTCACGAACCTTACTTGGCTTGTGACCGGTTTTTACCCGCACCTTTGCAGCTGCTTCGTCAATAACATCAATAGCTTTGTCCGGCATAAACCGTTCGCTAACGTATCGATCGGCCATGTATACGGCATCTTCGATAACTTCATCACTAATACTGACACCGTGGTGTTTTTCATAGTAGCTACGAAGGCCTTTAAGGATGGCAATGGTGTCTTTAAGCTTAGGTTCTGGAACTACAATTGACTGTAAACGACGCTCGAGGGCGGTGTCTTTCTCGATGTGTTTTCGGTACTCTTCAAGCGTAGTAGCACCAATTAAGCGTATTTCACCACGTGCTAATGCCGGCTTTAACATATTGGCGGCATCTAAAGCACCTTCAGCGGCACCAGCACCAACGAGCAAATGAAGCTCATCAATAAAGATGATGATGTTTTTTTGTTCTTGCAGTTCGCTCATTACTTTTTTAAGTCGTTCTTCAAATTCACCGCGGTATTTGGTACCGGCAATCATACCAGCAAGGTCAAGCTGGATGATTCGCTTATCAAGTAGGTGTTCTGGAACATCTTCACTCGCAATGCGCTGAGCAAGACCTTCAACAATAGCCGTCTTACCAACACCAGGTTCACCAATAAGGACTGGGTTGTTTTTAGTACGTCGGCTTAAGATAGTTACCATACGCTCTTCTTGCTCGTCACGGCCAATCACTGGGTCAAGTTCACCGGCTTTAGCTCGAGCCGTTAAGTCGGTCCCATACAATCCAAGCGCTCCCTT
The DNA here is from genome assembly GCA_028289065.1 of Candidatus Saccharimonadota bacterium. GTDB lineage: Bacteria > Patescibacteriota > Saccharimonadia > Saccharimonadales > Saccharimonadaceae > Microsaccharimonas. Next base: position 37,476 of record JAQGHA010000010.1, on the reverse strand, counting down.
TTGGCCAGCTTGCTTGCGAGGTTTTTCGATTTCTTCAATGCCATTTGCAGCATCGCTGTTACGATCAAGGTATTCTTCAAGTTCTGATAAAATTTCACTTGTGTCCACATTCATGTCACGCAGCAATACAGTTGCTCGGGCATTCTTTTGTGACAGAATACTGTAAAGAATATGTTCAGTGCCAAGGAAGTCCTGACGGAATTCTTGGGCTACGTCCCAGCTCATTTTTAAAGTAAGCTTGGCTGTTTCGCTGAGGTTTTTAGTCATAATCCCAGCTGTAAAGTTATTTGTTATCGGCACTGCACTTAATGCCGATTGCGCTTTATCGAGAGTAACCCCCGCATCAGCTAAAATTTTTGCACCAACCGAAGCACCCTGCGCCATGACGCCCAGTAATAAGTGCTCTGTGCCAACGTACGGACTTCCATAGCCTTGTGCAATCAAAGTTGCATGATGAAGACTAGTCCGAGCATTATCGGTTAAGTGAGAGATGAAATCGCCAAAGTCATCAGACATATATCTATTATCTATCCTCCATAGTGAAAAGCCAAGTACTACTTGCGAGTAACGATGCTTTCATATACCTAGTATAGCAAAATTAGCACTCTATGCAAGTGAGTGCTAATTTATTTTTTGCTTTAATTTTGGCTATTTAAACCGCAACAGATGTAGCGTACTACGCTTCGTCAGTTGTTTCTTCGACAGCATCAATGAGGCTGTCTTCAATGTTCTTCTTAGAACGTTCTACAGGTTTTGCAGCGACAGCTTGTTCGATATCAAGTTCGTACCCTGTTAAACGGCTCGCAAGGCGTACGTTTTGACCACCAAGACCAATCGCAATTGATTGTTGGTCTTCATTTACAAATACTCGAGCTCGTTTGTCGGTTTCGTTGATTTCAACTTTACTGACTTCAGCTGGGCTCAAAGCGTTTTTAATAAACTGTTGTGGTTCAGCATCGAAGGTGACGATGTCGATTTTTTCTTGGTCACCGATTTCGTTCATAACCGCTTGTACACGAGTACCGTGGCCGCCAACAAAAGTACCAACTGGATCAACACCTGGAACGGTGCTAGCAACGGCAAGCTTCGTACGACGACCAGCTTCACGGGCAATCGCTTTAATTTCAACTGCACCAGTTTCGAGTTCTGGCACTTCTTGACGGAAAAGGTATTCTACGAATTGTTCGTTTCCACGGCTCAGGATAAGTTGAGGGCCGCGGTTTTCACGTTCGATGTCTTTAATAAACACTTTAATGCGGCTACCAACACTGTAAAACTCACCTTGAATTTGTTCGCTTTGTGGAATAATACCACTCGCTTTACCAATTTCAACCCGTACAACACGTGGTTCAACCCGTTGCACAGTACCGTTTACAACCGTACCAATTTTATCTTCGTATTCAGCTAACACAACTTCGCGTTCAGCTTCACGGAGGCGTTGTAACACAACTTGCTTCGCAGTTTGCGCAGCAACACGGCCAAAGCTCGTAACTTCATGTGAATTTTCGATAATGTCACCTAGTTCGGCGTCTGGTTTCTCTTTTTTAGCTTCTTCTAGGCTAATTTCGTGAGCTTCGCTGCCCACAACTTCAACAACTTCGCGGCCAACGAATACAATAGCGGTACCATCGTTAACGTTTAAAGTAGCACGTACTTCTTGGTCACGCTCACCGTTGTCACGGCGCCATGCAGCCGCAATTGCTTGTTCGATAACTGATAAGACTACTTCTTCAGGAAGGTTTTTCTCGTCAGCGATTGTTCGTACAGCTAGGGTTAGCTGTTTCAGGTTAAGTTCTTCCATAATAATTTCCTTTCTTTATGAAAAAATCCGACCTGCCGGCCGGAATAATGTACTCCATTTATATTATCATACTCTAAGGTAAATTACAATATCGGCAAAGCTTCGACGGGTAGTTTTAATACCGCCGCAAGTCGTTCGATTTGTTGAAATTTACAATATTTGATTGGGTGCTCGTGGGCGTCGTAGATTCGGTAATAATGATCAAATTGTCGCACCTCACCTTTAAAGCTTAGAGAGGATGTCGGTTCGTCAATTCGTTTAATTACCCAGCCAGCTGGTTGGTCATCAAGGATTCGTTTTATTTTTGCGTAGTGATTAAAGGCCATAGCTTTATTATACCTGCGGCATGGCCTGAGCCGGACATGTATTCAAGACTTGTACCATCGCCGCTTGTTCCGGCGGCGTTAACCATAAGCTATATTTTTGCTTTACTGCAACCTGCCGGGCGATATAGTCACACCTATAGGCTTTATTTGGTGGCAACCAGCTCGCGGCATTGGCATCGCTTTTTGTTTGATTCTCTTTACCCGATACGGCAATTAATTCCAGTGGGTCATTGGCTAATTGTTGCCTGACATCTTCGCTTAGCTGTTGAGCACCGGTTTGCCAAGCATCAGATAAAGCCACCACGTGGTCAATTTGCACGATACTAGAATTTGCTTTGGTATACTCGATTGGCTTACCTGTATATACATCGTTCAGTAAGCCTGACGCTACGGTACATTCATCGGAGAGTGTCACATTAATTAAGTCACGGTACATAATAATATCGCGAGTACTACAGCCGTTAACTGTGGCCCAACCGGATCCAAATTGATCGCGGCTATAGCCTGTTTTTGGTGCCCGACCTTTAACCTCTAACTTATTTAAGGCTTCCAGCGCTGAACCAGCTGGAGCCGGTTCGGTATTAACTACGGCCTGCTGCCACGGAAATGAAATAGTAAGTGGCGGGCTTTCTTCAATAAGCCTTGGCATAGCACCGCCAAGAAGCGCAAGCACAATTGTGCCCGCTATTAAAATTAGTGTAGCTCTTCGACGTCGCATACTACTACTATGGCATGGTGATTCTTAATTTTGATAGAGTATTTTGTTACACTAGAGTAATGCAACTTGTAAAAAAACTCATCGATTTATTCATTCCAGAGCACTACGACCTATCAATTGAGCTTAATCGCGTCGACCGAAGCTTCAGTGGAACGGTTACTATTAACGGCACCGTCCAACCTAATGCGACCGATGTTCGATTTCACGCTAAAGACCTCGAAATTAATTCGGCGTTATTTGATGGCAAAGAAGCCGACTTCACCTTACAAGCTGATGACGAGCTCGCCGTAACTCATCCCGACCTATCCGAAGGTAAGCATATATTTGTGATTGGCTTTTCAGGGAAAATTACCGACAACATGAATGGTATTTACCCCGGCTACTATGAAGTAAACGGTGAAAAACAAGAATTACTGGCTACTCAATTTGAAAGTCATTACGCCCGCCAGGCTTTCCCCGTTATCGACGAACCTTCTGCTAAAGCTACCTTTGACCTTACACTCACTACTGAACAAAACGTCAATGTACTCGGAAACATGCCTGTTAAATCGCAACGATCCGAAGACGACAAATTAATCACAACCTTCGAGACAACTCCTCGAATGAGCTCATATTTACTCGCCTGGGTTGTTGGTAACTTGCAAAAGAAAACTGCCAGTACAAAAAGTGGTGTAGAAATTAATATTTGGTCAACATTGGCACATGACAGCAACAACCTTGATTTTGCCCTCGATATCGCCACACGTACCATCGACTTTTTCGATGAATTTTTTGGCGTCCCTTACCCGCTTCCAAAATCTGACCATGTAGCACTTCCTGACTTTTCAGCCGGCGCCATGGAAAACTGGGGCCTCATTACCTACCGTGAAATCGCTTTATTAGTAGACCCTGAAACAACCTCAATAGCCACCAAGCAATACGTTGCAACCGTTATTGCTCACGAGCTCAGCCACCAATGGTTTGGTAATTTAGTAACTATGGAGTGGTGGAACGACCTCTGGTTGAATGAAAGCTTCGCCGAGATGATGGAGTTCGTAGCCATCGACGCCCTTGAGCCAGAATGGAACGTATGGCTAGAGCATGCCAGTACTTCCGTCTTAAGTGCGCTCCGCCGTGATGCACTAGATGGCGTACAAGCAATCCAAACCGCCGTTAACCACCCGGATGAAATTAGTAGTGTCTTTGACCCATCAATTGTCTATGCCAAGGGCGGACGAATGTTGCGCATGCTACAAGCCCACCTAGGAAACGAAAACTTACGCGCTGGTTTGAAGCTTTATTTCGAAAAACACCAGTATAAAAATACTAGTGCTCAAGATTTATGGGATTCACTCAGCAAAGCATCGGGTAATGATATCAGTAGCTTCATGAATGCCTGGATGACACAATCTGGCTACCCAGTTGTCCATGCCAGCATTGATAGAACGAAGGTAAGCCTAAAGCAAGAACAATTCTTTGTCGGGCCACACCAACCATCCGATAAATTATGGCCAATTCCTTTGCATAGCTCATGCAAGGAAGCACCGGTCATTATGGAAACCGCTACAGCCGAATTCGAACATACTAGCGATACGCCCCTCACTTTCAATAAAAATGGAACAGCCCACTTCATTACTCACTATGATGAAGCTCTGATGACCCGTATTCTAGCAGCTATTGAAACAATGCCAGTGATTGACCGGCTTAATCTACTACATGAACAAACACTCTTGGCGAAGGCCGGTATTATTCCTACAGCCGCCCTCATTCCACTCATCCAACGTTACGCCAACGAAACCGAAGAATCAGTCTGGGGCATTATTGGCCTCGCCATTGGCGAAATGAAGTTATTGGTTGAGGCAAACCCAGAGGCTGAACAAAAACTTCGACAGCTGGCTGGTGATGTATCAAAGGCCCAGTACGAACGGCTCGGTTGGGAATCTAAAGAAGGTGAACCTGAAAACGATACAAAACTTCGTCCACTCGTTATTAGCTTGGCACTATATAGTAAAAACCCACAAGCAATCGAAACAGCAAATTCGCTGTATGCCGAACGTGCTACTAAAAAACTCGATAGCGAACTTCGAACTAGTATTTTAGCAAACGCGGTTAGGCAAGCAAAAGATAGTTCGGTTGTTGATGCTCTCTTAGAAGAATACGTAAAAGTCAGTAACAGTGAATTACGTGACGATATAGCCGCTGCATTGACTTCAACAGAAAAGGTAGAGGATATTAAGCGCTTCTCTGAAGCAATTAAGGACTCAAACGTGATTCGTCGACAAGACTTTACGCACTGGCTTGCCTGGTTAATACGAAACCGTTATGGCCGTGATTTTATGTTGCAGTGGGTACAAGCCGAATGGAGCTGGATTGATGAAAAATTCTCTAACGACCCACACTACGACATGTTCCCACGCTATATCGCCAGCGGGTTGGTTACCGAAGCGCAGCTTGAACAATATCGCAGCTTCTTCACTCCACTACTTAGTGAGCTGGCGCTGAAACGTAATATTAAACTTGGTATTACCGAGCTTGAAGGCCGAGTTGAATTGATTAAACGTGAGTCAGCTGCTGTTCAAAAAGCTTTACTCGAGCTCTAAATACTCAACCTTTTCGTCGGTGATTGATACGACCGCAAGTTTCTGTTCAGCCACCGACGATTGGTGTTTGGCCTGGTAATATTCAGCCGCAAACCCGATTTGTCGTAATTTAGTTTTGGTAATTGCTTCTAAGCCGCTGCCAGCCGAGGCGTTTTTACGGTATTTCACTTCAACAAAATAATAAGTACCTTCTTTAACTGAAATAATATCTATTTCACACCACCTCGTTTTCCAGTTACGTTCAACAATTTTATGCCCGTGCTGTGTCAGATACTGACAAGCTTGGTTTTCACCACTATCGCCCAGTTGTTTTGTCGTTATACCGGTCGAAGTTTTTCGGGGTTGTTCAATTTCAATATTAAGCATTTTAGCAATCGGCGCAAAAGAAGTTCGATGTAGTGGTGTTACACCAAGCGTGTCGAGCGCTGAACGATGCGAGGCCGTGCCGTATCCAACATGCTTCTCAAAGCCATATCCGGGGTATTGGACGGCTTGTTCGGCCATAAAGGCATCTCTGGCTACTTTAGCAATAATCGAGGCAGCAGAGACACTAGGAACCAAAAGGTCGGCTTTAGCTAACGTCGTCACATACTTTCCCTTTGAAGTCTCTTTTAAAAAGTTGATGGTGCCATCAATAATAATTTCATGATACGGTGCTTTTACAGCTTCAACCGCCCGTATGGTTGCAACCCTTAATGACTCAGCTAAACCCAGCTGGTCGAGTTCATTTGCATGCACCCAACCAAGGCCCCAACCAGTGGCTTGTTGGCGTATCATAATATCTAGTTGTTCGCGTCGTTTTGCTGATAACTTCTTACTATCGGTCAGGCCAGTAACTTTAGCTTCACCTAATACAACCGCCCCTACTACCAGCGGGCCCGCCCATGGTCCACGCCCAACTTCATCTATCCCAAGTATCATATTCTCAGTATACCTATCAATAATTAACTTTATATAAAATAAACGCTCCATTGTGGAGCGTTTATTTTTTGCAGTAAACGAGTTGTTTACGCTTCTTCGTGTCGAGCTTCGACTTCAGCTTGCTTCGCAGTAAGTTCTGCATCTGCAGCAACCTTTTCGGCAGCTTTGGCTTCAGCAGCAACAACAGCTTCTTCTTTCAAACGAGCAGCTTCTTGTTCAGCGTGTACATCAACAACATTGTTGATACCTTCGCGGTCAAAGTTAACGCTTTTAAGACGAGCGCTTTTACCACTTCGTTCACGTAGGAATGAAAGGTAGTTACGACGAACCTTAGAACGACGAGTTACTTCGATTTTCTCAACTAGTGGGCTGTGAATAAGGAAGCTTTTTTCTACTCCTACGCCGCTAGCGATTTTACGTACGGTAATACGAGCAGTGTGTGAAGCCTTACGGTCAACACGAATAACAACGCCTTCAAAAATCTGAATACGTTCTTTAGCGCCTTCTTTAATTTTTTGGTGTACACGAACTGTGTCACCGCTTTTAACGTCAACAACCGCAGCTTTGCGTTGTTCAGCGTTCACCTTTTGGATTAGTTCAAAACTCATTTTGGTCTCGTCTCTCTATTCTCTTACACGTTGCTTAAAACTTTATATACAATCAGTGGTTTATTATAACAGTTCTTCTCTGTTTTTGGAAGACCTAAACGGTAAAATGTGAAATGTCTAAATGACGCGGTTAATTTCTTCGAGCGTAGTCTCACCTCGAAGGGCAGCTAAGACACCGTGTTCAAGTAGTGTTACCATACCATCTTCACGGGCGGCTTTTTCAATAAGCTCGGCATGCGCCTCGCCTGCATCACCACGAATAAACTTTTGAACCGCTTCGTTGACAACCATCTGTTCCATAACAACAATTCGGCCAGTGTAGCCAAACGGCGAACTTTCACTGACAACCGGCCGCCATAGCTGGAAGTTATCAAGGTCGGGTTTTTGAACATGTGCCGGAAGGTCTTTTAATGTATCACGTACCCACTGTTTAGTGACCTCATCGGGTTCATACGCTTCTTTAGTAGCATCATCAAGCCGTCGCACCAGCCTTTGAGCAATTACTAGCCGTATTGCTGTACTAAAGATTGGGTTTACACCAATTAAATCAACCATTCGACTAAAAGCTGCCGAGGTATTATTGGCGTGGAATGTCGAAAGCACGAGGTGCCCGGTAATAGATGCCTGAATAGCAGTTCGAGCCGTGTCAGCGTCACGAATTTCCCCGACCATCACAACATCAGGGTCTAAACGAAGGACTGATCGTAAATGATCGGCGAAGTTTTGGCCATTCGTAGTATCGACAGGGATTTGCGATATACCACTAATGCCATATTCGATAGGGTCTTCGAGTGTAATAATTTTTCGGTCTGTTGAATTAAGGGCGCTAATCATACTGTAAAGCGTTGTTGACTTACCACTTCCGGTTGGACCAACCATCAGCACCATACCTCTTGGGTGGCTAATAATAGAATCGATTTCTTTACGTTCTTCAGATCCAATACCCAAACGATTCAAATCAAGCATCGATTCGTCGTAATTAAATAAACGAATAACCGCGTCTTGGCCATACATAGTTGGCACTACCTCAATACGCATATTCAAAATGTGACGAGTATCACCAATAGTTACTTCTTTTTGCATGTGGCCCGATTGTGGTTCATTAGAAGCCGTAGAAATGTTTGCCCGTGACGCCAATGCCCCTAAAATAACGCGGTAACGATCGGAATCAAGCGTTGCCACTGGGTGGAGTGTACCATCGATACGCATTCGGATTCGGATACCGATTCGCTGATTTTCGATATGGATGTCACTGGCGCCAAGTTTATCAGCTTGGTCTATTAAGAAATCGAAAACCTCGTCACTACCAACACTATTGAGCGTTTTACTAACTTCATCGATAGTGTCGCTATCACCTTCACCGCCAATAGTAATATCTTCATATGAAGTTCGAAGCGGTGGGTCATAACGGTTCATTAAGTAGGTAAAGCCACCTTGGCTTATGAGGTAAAAAATTACATTTTGTGCTTGGGCGGCATACTTTTGTTGCAGTTCGCGAGTTAAAGACTGAGGGGTCTGCGAAGTAATACCAAACTCCCATGGCGCAGAATCGTTACCGGCAACCAAAGGGATAATACGGTTTTTGTGCATGTCCTGCACATCAATTACCCCTTCAACAAGTTCAATCGCATCTTGCACCGTTCGAGTATCAAGGTAGGGCAAGCCAAGAATAGCCGCTCGCTGCTGCGTACTGCCTTCGTCATCTTCGCGGGCTCGCTGTTGAATTTTGTCTTCGTCCATTGTCCCTATCGTAACAAAAAGCGTAAGCATTTTATAGTGGTATCTCGAAAACGCTGTCGAATGCTATACTACCTTTTATGCCAGAAATTATTGTCATTGCACACAATATTCGCTCAACCCACAATGTTGGGGCAATCTTTCGTACCGCTGAAGGTTTTGGTATTTCCAAAATTATTCTGACCGGTTACACACCCTACCCTATGGTTGAACATGACAGCCGCCTGCCTCATATTGCTGAAAAATTAACAAAGCAAATTAGCAAAACCGCCTTAGGTGCTGAGGCAATCGTTCCGTTTGCATACACTGAAACTCCACCACTTGCTGAATTAAAAAAAGCCGGTTTTCGAATTGTTGCCCTTGAACAAGACCCGAAAAGTATTAATTTAGCTGACTACACCCCGCCTGAAAAAATCGTGTTACTACTGGGTGAGGAAGTTGAAGGCATTACTCCTGAGCTCTTGGCTGAATGTGAAGATATACTTGAAATACCGATGGTAGGCAAAAAAGAATCATTTAACGTCAGCGTTGCTACGGGCATTGCACTGTACGCTTTAACTAGTACGTCAGCTACTTAACGACAACAGCGTCTTCGCCTAGTACTTTCACTAGGCGACCAACCAAATCATCGCTACCATCTACTCTAAAAGGCATTTTGATGGCTGATTGCTTTTCGGGGCCAAGCACTAAAATGATATCGCATAAACCTGGGAACAAACTACAAATTTTCTTTATCTCAACTAACGACGCTTGGTCGTCCGGGTTTTTAACGTGGACAAATACTTTTTTCAGGCCTTCTTCGGCTGGTGGTTTCATGGCTGTCGAAACGCCAGTGTTTCTTTCTATCTCCGTTCTTGAAGGCGGTGCTTTGGCATAGGTACGACGGGCATGAACTTCGGCGGCTTTTGGCTTGGCCATCTTTTTGCCGGTTGATTCATACATTCGTAGCTCGTCATCATTCACAATTTGTATTTCATCAACAATCATCTTAACGTCTGACGTCACATTACCCTCTTTATCGCGAGAAGTAGCTTTGCCCGAGGCGCGGATAACCGTATCTTGCAGTAATTTTGCTCCAATAATTTCATACAGTTTTGGAAAGATAATTAACTCAGTTTCATGTGTCTTGTCTTCAAGTTTTACAAAGGCCATTTTAGTACCACTCTTAGTCACGATACTGCGAACAGATGCAATTAATCCACCAATTGTCAGTGTTCGTCCATCCATATCAGGCGTCATCTCCATTAATGGAATTGCCTGTTCTTCAAAGTAAGCCGCGTAATGGTCAAGTGGATGGGCGCTAATATATAGGCCAAGTAACTCACGTTCCCAGGTAAGGCGTTCTTTTTCGGTATGGCGTACTGGGGCGGCAATCAAAGCCACCTTCGGTTGTACAGAAGCCATATCAGCCATACCGCCAAATAAATCCGTTTGGCCACTTAGCGCTTCTTTTTGGATTTTAGAAGCAAAGCCTTGAATAGTTTCCAGGTTAAATAGTAAATCAGAACGATCGGCTAACGTATCAAAAGCACCAGTTTTAATGAGTGATTCCCAGGCCTTTTTATTTACGCGTGAAGTCGATACGCGACGGGCAAAATCTTCGATAGAATCAAATTTAGCATCGTTACGAGCCCTAAGAATCTCCTCGACAACTGCAGTTCCAACACCCTTTACCGCCGCCATTCCAAATCGAATTTGCTTTTTACCAGGTACAACCGCAAACTCTACGAAACTTTCGTTCACGTCTGGTGACAAAACCTTTATTCCCATTTGCTTACATTCATTCATCTCAATTGCCAAACGGTCAGTATCGTCAGCATCACTAGTCATAACGGCTGCCATAAACGCTTCGGGGTAATGAGCTTTTAAGTAAGCCGTCCAGTAAGAAATCAACCCGTAACAAGCTGCGTGGGATTTGTTGAAACAATAGGCTGCAAAGTCTTCAAGTTGCTTCCAAAAGATTTCCATGTCATCAGCATCCGCGCCAGATTGCTCTACAGCTCCCTCGATAAAACGGGTTTTCATTTTACCCATCATTTCAACGTTCTTTTTACCAATTGCTTTACGCAAGGTATCAGCCTCACCACCAGTAAAGCCTGATAGGTCTTTTGAAATTTGCATAACCTGTTCTTGATACACCAAAATACCATAAGTTGATTTCAATGAATCTTCCATCTTCGGGTGCATGTAAGTAATATCACGTTCACCATGTTTTCGTTTAATAAAGTCGTCAATAAATTGCATAGGGCCAGGACGGTACAAGGCTACCATCGCCACAATGTCATCAAAAACAGTCGGTTTCAGCTCACGCAAATATCGTTTCATACCTGCGGATTCTAACTGGAAAACACCCGTCGTATCGCCTCTTTGGAATAATTCAAATGTCGGTTTATCTTCTAGTGGAATTTCAGCTAAATCGATATCAACATCATAAACCCTTTTAATAATACGCAGGGCATTGTTAATAATAGTTAAGGTTGAGAGCCCCAAGAAGTCCATCTTAAGCAGACCAATTTCTTCAACCGGACCCATAGGATATTGGGTCGCTACAACACCTTTTTGTGACATTTCAACCGGAGCAAACTTCACAATATCGTCCGGAGCAATCACCACACCCGCGGCGTGCACTCCATGACTTCGGATTGTACCCTCGAGCCGAATAGCATAGTCTAGTACGCGTTTTGATGTTTCGTTGGTGTCATATTCATTTTTAAGGTCAGGGTCTTCAACAATACTTTTAAAAAGTGGTATATGCCGACCTTGAACTGGCTGCGGGATAAGCTTCGCTAAACGGTCACTCTCGCCGTACGGCACCTGTAGAACACGGGCGACGTCACGCACTGCCGCACGAGCCGCCATTGTTCCAAAGGTGACAATGTTTGCAACACGTTCAGTGCCGTATTTTTGAGTACAATAGGCGATTACCTCATCACGGCGAGTATCCTGAATATCGATATCCACATCCGGCATACTAATACGGTCCGGGTTTAAGAAACGCTCAAACAGCAAATCGTAGTGCAATGGGTCAAGCTCTGTAATACGAATAGCATACGAAACAATCGAACCAGCCGCACTACCACGCCCAGGGCCAAAAATAATACCTTGGTTTTTACCCCAGTTAATAAAGTCTTGGACAATTAAGAAGTAGCCGTTGAAGCCCATGCGGTCAATCACACCAAGTTCATAGTCAGCGCGTTCCAATGCATTTGCAGGCGTAAGCTTCCTCGCTTCTTCAACACTCAAATTCTCGGTTTGGTCTTGGGTCAGCTCACCATAGCGCCAAGCTAAGCCACGGTATACCAATAAGTGTAAATAGCTTTTTTCGTCGTGGCCTTCGGGAGTCTCGAAAGTTGGAATTAATATTTTTCCTAATTCAAGTTCGACATTACAACGGTCAGCAATTACCTTAGAGTTTGCAATCGCATCTGGACGGGTTTTACCCCAACGTTCAATAAGTTCATTCGGGTCAGTTACATGCAGCTCAAAGTCTTTCAAAGACATACGTTTTTCATCCGATAAAAATGAGCCAGTACCTACACAAAGAAGAATTTCATGAGCCGCTTGGTCATCGTGCGTTAAGTAGTGACCATCACTGGTTAAAACAACTGGAATATTCAGCTCTTCAGAGATTTTCTCTAGGTATCCGTTAATCTTCGTCTGAACATCCCAGGCGGTTTTTGATTCAGGATGACCGTGGTCTTGTAGCTCTAAATAATAGCGGTCGCCAAAGACTGATTTATACCAGGCGGCAATTGATTTAGCTTCCTCGTAGTTATCGGCTCGTAAGTTCTCACCAAGCTCACTACTCGCACAGCCAGATAAGATAATTAAACCTTCATTAAATTCTTCCAAAAGTTCATGGTCAATACGAGGTTTGTAGTACATACCCTCTAAGTTGGCTTTCGAACTTAATCGCATGAGGTTCTGGTAACCTTGATTATTCATCGCAAGAATAATCAAGTGGTAGCGAGCTTTATCCTTTTGAGGGTCACGGTCGTGCCGGCTGCGAGATGCGACATAAGCTTCCATGCCTAATATTGGCTTTACACCCGCATTTTGGGCAGCCTTATAAAACTCAATCGTTCCCGACATCGTGCCGTGGTCAGTCAGAGCTACTGCCTCCATGCCCATGCCTTTAACGGTATCCATGAGCGCAGGTATCTTTGATAGCCCATCCAGAACACTGTGATGAGTATGATTGTGTAAGTGAACGTATTGAGACGGCTTTAAAGTAGCCACCTCCACCGGTTCGGATTTAGTACTAACCCCCATAACTACTCTTAGTATAGCGAAATGGCAGCTAGCTGTCTGTAGTAAAAATGACGGTTACTACTTACTGCTGTCTTGTACGGTATCAACAATGTACTGAATGAAATCACCAGTACCGCCAGGAATATCAGCTAGCAATGTTAGAATCCAAACTATTAATGCTACTACTAACGTACCGCCGATAACTGTTCCGAAACCGAGGAAGATTCCCCGGAAAAAATTCATCTTATATACTTCAGCTTTTGATGAATTAAAATCGTAAAATAAATCTTCTAAAACGGCCCTTCGAGCACCTTGCTCGTTGCCTTTTTTTGCATTCTTCTTCAATTTTTCAACAATCTTGGCCATAGTTACTTCTTTGAGTTTTTAGTGGTATTAGCAGTTTTTGGCTTGTCGTTAAAACCCTTTTGAGCACTTTCGACAGCCCGTTCAGCACGGCCCTTGAGTTCTCTTGCTTTAGCTTCTACATCGCCAGCAACATCTTTTGCTTTATCGCTTACATCGTTAGCGATTTTAGTCGCTTTGCCTTTTAGCTCTTCAGCTTTTTCGACGGTTACGTCTTTAGCTTTGTTAGCACCATCTTTAATTTCTTGACGTGTTTCTTTGCCACTTTTAGGTGCAAGTAAAACTCCGCTTACAAACCCTGCGATAGCACCAATTACTGCGCCAATTGCTAAATTACCTTTTGCCATATTATTTCTTTCCCTTCTTAGTTATTTTCTTAATGTACTTGCTGACTAGTTCGGCCACAAACAGTGGTGAGCTTAGCCGACTTAAGCCGTTTACAGCTGAACCTAGGTGATCAACGGTACTTTGAGCACTTTTGGCTACCCGACGAATTTCAGCCGTTAATTTAACCAAATATATCCCGAGAATGATTGCTACGATCAAAAAAATCGATAGAATACTCGAGACAACAATGAGCAATATTTCTGAGGCATTTTGTATTTCCATTGTTTGCTCCTTATTTCAATTAATGGTGACGTATAGTTTTAGTATACGCTAATAAAATAAGCACACAACCACTGTTTTGCAACTGTATTTACAGTGGCTAGGCAAGTTCTTGGCGAATCAATTTTTGTGCCAACGCTGGATTTGCTTTTCCCTGTGATTTCTTCATAACCTGGCCAACCAAAAAACCAATAGCTTTTTCTTGGCCAGCTTTAATATCAGCAACCGACTGAGCACTCGCTGGGTCGTTCAACACTTCTTGAACAATCGAAAGGATAGCCGATTCATCACTCACCTGTAGTAAGTTCTTTTTCTCGGCAATACTACGCGGCGTATCGGTGCTTGTTAATAATTCTTGGAAAATTTCTTTTGCAGCCGTGCTGGAAAGTTCATTCTTTTCAACCATTTCAGCCAGTTCACCATAGCCTTCTGGTGCAAAGTTGCTAGCAATTATAGCTACTTCTTCGCCAGTTTGGGCTACGGCACTCGAGAACCAATGAGCAACCCGGCGGGCGACGTCATCATTGAAACTTTGTTGAATTTCACTAATAAGTACGGCATAGCTTTGAGTAGATAGTAATGATTCAATAACCGAACGGTCTAAACCAAGGCTACTCCAGGCCTCACGATACGTTGCTGGAAGCGCTGGCAAACCAGCCTGCATAGCGGCAATGTCTTCATCGCTTAGTACAACCGGTGGAATATCGGCGTCTGGCATGTAGCGGTAATCTTGAGCGTCTTCTTTACTACGCTGAGAGGTAGTTTTACCGGTAGCGTCGCTCCAACCACGGGTTTCCTGAACAATCGCTTCGCCCTTTTCTAACAATTCCACTTGGCGGATAAATTCGTATTCAGCGGCTTTTTCGACACTTCGGAACGAGTTCAAATTTTTCACTTCGGCACGAGTTCCTAGCTCAGTTGCGCCTTTTTTTGCAACCGAAAGGTTTACATCAAAACGCATATTGCCATGATACAAGTTACCTAATGTTACACCCGCATAGGTCATCAGGCGATGCAGCTCGGTAGCATAAGCTTTAGCGCCAGCTGCTGAATGAATATCTGGCTCAGATACAATCTCGATTAATGGTGTCCCAGCCCGGTTTAAATCAACCAAGCTATAGGTACCGTGATGGGTTAACTTACCAGCATCTTCTTCGAGGTGGGCATGGTGAATACGGACTGTAACCGTATCGCCATCTAGTAATGGCGCATCAACATGGCCGCCAATAATAATTGGCTGATACATTTGGCTAATTTGGTAGCCTTTTGGAAGGTCTGGGTAAAAGTAGTGTTTACGATCAAACCGGCTAACGTGGGCAATTTCAGAATTCAACGCCTTACCAGCTCGAGCCGCCAACACAATTGCTTCTTTATTGAGAACCGGCAGCATGCCTGGTAAACCAAAATCAATTGGGCTAGTAGCTGTGTTAGGTTCTTTTTCCCGAGCATCGTTATCGGCACCACTAAATAGCTTGCTCGTGGTTGCAAGCTGCACATGGCATTCAATACCAATCGTCATATCGTATTGGTCGAGCATTTCTTGGGTTGCCATTATATTGCCCCCAGGTCTTTAAGGCCTTGTTTGTATGCGATTAAAGCCTGTTTAGAGCGATCGTAATCGATACTAGCATCGGTTTCATGCGCTAGGCGGTTTCGCACTTTGTGTGCCGCCCATAGCCCATTACCGTTTGTCCATTTACCTTGGCAATTCTTCATTCGCTCGGCCATAGTTTTACCAGCAATACCACGATCGCGGAGAGCTTGGTCTAAAAGTTTATCAGCGTTAAGGACACACAAAATATGGCTGCCCTCGTTGTTACGCGACAAAGCCGTCTCGATACTCAACCAACGACTACGATATTTTTCCATATCAAGTTCACGCGGGCTATTTTTAGCAATTGATACAAAAACGAACAGTAAGCCACCACCAATCAGAATGGTAGCGAAAAAGAATATAATTGCAGCAGTTTGATCCATATTATTCAACTTCCTTTGCGAGCGCCATTAGTAATGCATCTGACTTACGAGCACCAATTAATTGAACACCAATTGGCAAGCCATTTTGGCTTTTACCAGCCGGAACACTGATGGCTGGAAGGCCGGCTAAACTTGCCGGAACGGTCATAATATCGGCTAAATACATTTTTACAGGGTCACTGGTGTTTTCCCCGAGCTTAAAAGCTGGTGTAGGCGCAACCGGGCCGATTAATGCGTCGTAGGTTTTAAATAAAGTATTAAATTCATCAACTAGAAGCGTTCGAGCTTTTTGGGCTTGCAAGTAATAGGCGTCGAAGAATCCGCTGGAAAGTACGTAACTCCCAATCATAATTCGTCGCTTATTTTCTTGCATAAAACCTTGGTCTCGAGACAAACCGTACAACTCACCTAACGTTCCGGCTTCAGCGCGAGCGCCGTATCGTACGCCATCATAGCGGCCCAAGTTGCTGCTAATTTCAGCTGGGACAACGATGTAGTAAATAGCCAAGGCGTATTTCAATAATGACATACTTACCTCTTCAACTACATGCCCTTTTTGCTTCAAAGCTTCGATGTATTGTTCGGTAGCGGCTTTCACCTCTGAATCAACGCCTTCGTCCATGAATTCTTTAATTACACCAATCTTTTTTGGACCCTCAAGTTGTGCGGGCGCAAAAAAGTCCGGTAAGGTAGTCATGTCCTTAGTATCCTGACCACTCATAATATCCATCACTAGTTCAGCATCTTCAATTGAACTTGCAAGCACACCAATAGTATCAGTGCTACTCGCCATCGCTACTACGCCGTAACGGCTGACGGTACCGTAAGTTGGTTTAATACCGACTACATTATTGAAGCTAGCTGGCTGACGAATCGAACCACCGGTATCGCTACCAAGAGCAAACGGAACAATTCCCAAGGCAACGACGACAGCCGAGCCACCACTACTTCCCCCAGCGACATGCTCTTGATTAAAAGCATTTTTGGTTGGACCAAAAGCAGAATTTTCTGTGCTTCCCCCGTGGGCAAAAGCATCCAGGTTGGCCTTACCAATACAAATAGCACCTTCGGCTTCGAGTTTTTCGATTGCGGTGGCTTGTAATGGGGCTTTGAAATCCTTTAAGAAATTGCTTGCTGCCGAAGTCGTTACGCCAAGGGTCAAAAAGTTATCCTTAGCAATAAAAGGTACACCAGCCAAGCGGCCAGTAATTTCACCGCTGTCAACCTTATCGGCACGTTCCAAAGCTCGCTCTTCAGAGTAAGACAAAATCGCATTGAATTCCTCATTCTCTCGAGCTTTCAAAAGCGCGTTCACAACGTTCTCACGTGCGGTTCGGCCAATATAATCTGCAATGACTGTCATTTTATAATACCTTCGGAACTTTAATTTGCTGTGCTTCGGTAGCCGGTGCCAACGCTAATAGTTTTTGGTTAGAAATACCGTAATTATCGACAGCATCATCACGCCATACGTTTTGCAGGTCAGTCACCTGATAAGTAGGCTCTACGCCAGTTGTATCAAGCTCCGAGAGCTGTTCAATATAGCCGACAATGCTTTCTAGTTCGGTCCGTAGGCTTTCGGTTTCGTTTTCATCCATCTGCAAGCTACTCAGCTGTGCCAGATGCTGTACGTCTTTTGTTGAGATTTGCGTCATACTTCTGTTAATTATACCTTGCTACTGCGAATGTTGCACTTAAAATCTACATTTTTGATTTAATATCAGCAATCAAGTCACGTAGTTCGGCGGCTTTCTCAAATTCTAGGTTAGCGCTAGCCAGTTCCATCTGTCCTGATAAGTCTTTTACCAAGCTTCCATATTCATCTTTTGGAATCTTCTTCAAGTCTAGCTGCGGTGCTTCATCTTTCTTAGGAATCAACGCTCGCAAGCCTTCGCTAATCTCTTTAGCAACACTGGTTGGTGTGATGTTGTGTTCAACATTATAGGCAGTTTGGATAGTCCGACGACGGTTCGTTTCATCAATCGCCCGCTGCATAGAATCGGTAATTCTATCGGCATACATCAGCACCTTACCTTCAAGGTGTCGAGCAGCACGACCAATGTTCTGAATAAGGGCGCTGGTACTACGGAGGAAACCTTCTTTGTCGGCATCAATAATTGCCACTAAACTTACCTCTGGCAAGTCGAGGCCTTCACGGAGTAAGTTAATACCAACCAGTACGTCATACACTCCCCGGCGTAAGTCGCTCAAAATATCACCTCGTTCTAAGGTATCAACTTCACTGTGAATGTAGGCGGTTTTAATGTCGAGCTCTAATAAATACGTCGTTAAATCCTCGGCCATTCGTTTGGTTAAGGTTGTAACCAGGACACGCTGCCCGTTGATAGTTCGTTCGCGAATTTCAGCAATTAAGTCATCAATTTGACCGGTGGTTGGGCGAATAACAATTTCTGGGTCAATCAAACCGGTTGGACGAATAATTTGTTGTGCCGGCTCTGGGCTATGGGTTAACTCGTACTCGGCCGGTGTTGCTGAAACGTAGACCGCTTGGTTTAGGTGGCGGTTGAATTCTTCAAATCGCAGCGGCCGGTTATCCAGGGCACTTGGCAAACGAAAACCGTGCTCAACCAGCACTTCTTTACGGGCCCGGTCACCGTTATACATACCGCGGACTTGCGGTAAGGTCATGTGGCTTTCATCTACAAACAGCATGAAGTCATCTGGGAAATAGTCAAGTAACGTAGCTGGTTGTTCACCTGGCTCACGGTTGGTTAAGTAACGGCTATAGTTCTCAATACCTTTTACAAAGCCGGTTTCTTCCAACATTTCCAAGTCGTACTTAGTACGTTGAGCTAGGCGTTGAGCTTCCAAAAGCTTATCGTGCTTTTCAAAGAAATCCATGCGCTCGTCAAACTCTTTTTTGATTTCAACAATCGCCCGCTCAACTTTTTGTTTTGGCGTTACATAGTGACTGCTTGGGAAAATACTTAATTGGTCGGGTTCGCCAAGAATCTCACCTGTCAGCGGGTCGATGCGAGTTAAGCGTTCTACTTCATCACCAAAGAATTCAATCCGGTAGGCAACATCACTTCCGGCTGGGAAAACATCAACGATGTCACCCTTTACACGGAAGGTACCTCGGTGGAAATCGATATCATTACGTTGATATTGAATATCGGTTAGAAGCCGAACGAATTTATCCTGCTGGCGGCGCTCACCCTTAATAACAGTAATAGACATCGCCGAATAATCTTCAGGCGAACCAATACCATAAATACAACTCACACTGGCAACAATAATGGTGTCACGACGCGTTAATAATGCCGTCGTTGCTGCGTGGCGCAGGCGGTCAATTTCGTCATTTATCTTGCTGTCTTTTTCGATGTACGTATCGCTACTGGCAATGTACGCTTCAGGCTGGTAGTAATCGAAGTAGCTTACAAAGTAATGTACTTCGTTATCTGGAAAGAAGGCCTTGAACTCACTATATAGTTGGGCGGCTAAAGTTTTATTGTGTGCCAGTACTAAAGTAGGTACTTGACGGTCGGCAATTATATTTGCCATGGTAAAGGTTTTACCTGAACCGGTCACACCAAGCAGCGTTTGTTCTTTCTCGCCGGCGTCTAAACCTTTGAGTAACGCAGCAATAGCCGTCGGCTGGTCACCGGTAGGCTTATAAGGCGAAGATAATACAAATTTTTGATCCATCCTACTTATTATAAGCGAGTTGGTCAATTTTTGAAGTACTACATTTTTTTCAGGAGGCTAAAGGCGCTTGAAAATGCATCTTGGTACTGCTTCAGAAGCTCAGCATCGCTGGTACAAGTTGCATCGGCCAGCGACAGACCGTAATCCGTTTTATCAACAGTCGTTTTCTTTGCAAGCGTCGTGCTTTCATCGCTCGTTGGGCTCTCAATTATTGAAGCGAACGGCCCTTTGTCATTGGTACATTTAGTCCCAACGAGTTTCTCAGAGCTAAATTCAACGTATTTTGTACCGCTAGGAGTTCGTGACACTTGGTAGTCAAAACCACCAATGCCTTTAACATACGCTGCTGTAATCGCCATTGGCTCAATTGTCACAGTGGCAGTCTGGGCAGGATCGACGGTGGTTTCTGGGGTAGTCGTTTCTGGTTCAACAGTTGGTGCCGTGTCGGTGCTGTTACTGTCTTCAGAAATAGCCGGTGTATCTTTTTTAGAAGTCGTCGTTGATTCAGTTGGAGTGTCGGCAGACAGGTTTTTTATGACCACAATCGCCACGACAATAAGCAACACAGCCGCTACTACAGCCGAAGCTATAATGAGCTTTTTTCTGCCGTTCGTTTGTACCATCACTACCTCGCAAGTTTAGTTGTTTTAAGCATATACACCATGCCCTGAAATGTAAAGCTTATTCGGTTCCCAGTTGCTTATGATACACACTGGTTTTGCTATATTTAAGATCTTTCTTTTCAGCCTCTTGAATATATGCCACGATGTCGTCGTAGTTATCGAAAATTTGGTACAATTCTAGGTCATCGTCGTTAATTGTTTTATACCTATCAAGTAACACCTGACGAATCACCGCATCAAATGGTCGCCAGAAATCGCTACCAACAAGAATAACTGGTTTTTCGTGAATCTTACCGGTTTGAATTAAGGCAAGAATTTCAAATAACTCGTCAAAAGTACCAAAACCACCTGGGTAGTAAATGTACGCACTGGCGTCTAAGGTCATCGCCACTTTTCGCCCAAAGAAGTGGTTAAATTGGAAAGCCTGGGTTGTATATTCATTTGGTGTTTGTTCGGTTGGGAGTAAAATATTTAATCCAATCGAATCACCACCAGCTTCATATGCCCCACGGTTGGCCGCTTCCATAACACCATGACCACCACCCGTTACAACTGCATAGCCTTTGTGCGCCAAACGGGCGGCAATATCATAAGCACCCATTGTCACGTCATCGTTTTGAGCTTTACGGGCAGATCCGAAGATGGTGACGGTTTTGTCATATTGAGCTAACATACTGAAGACTTGTTCAAACTCTTCAACTACACCAACCAGGCGGTTTTCGGCAGCGGCAATAAGGCGCTTACGTACTTCAAGGTGGTTCTTTTGCTCAAGTCGTTTCATGGCTGCACCACGACTGGTCTTTTGCTTAATCAGCGGCAAGCGCTCAGGAGCGATCATTTCATTATCAAGTTGTTCGAGTACTTGAGCTGCCAAGTTTTTAAAACCTAAGTAACGGACAAAAATCTCATTCCATAGGCTTTCACGGAAGTGGTACGCATAACGAGCTTCGTACGATTCTCTATTTGAGTAAGCAAAGCTGACGTCAAACAAGTTAAAAGCAACCGGGAAACCATCGTAGTTTAAAGCCACGTAGTCGCGGTCTTTCCAGAACTCAAGCTCTGGGTCAATTTCGAACAATAAGTCCTCAGCACGGCGCCAGTGAAGGTCCTCAGGCTGAACGTGTGGCTCGAAAGCGATCTTATCAACCGAATCTTCTTTGTGCTTTCCAAGGTAACGTTGAATAACCCGCCAGTGTATATTTTTACCGACAAGCTGTGTGCCGCTTCCCGGGTCGGCAATGAGTGTATTAACAACTGTTTCACCAAAGTGCGGTTTAGCACTCTTTAATTTAAAGAAGGTTGAATACAACTTCACTTCATTCATGTAGTGGAATAAGAGTGGCAAAGTTTTTAGCACCAAACCACGCATCGTTTTAGCATGCATCGGCACCACAACGATAATACCCATTTCTTTAGTGTGGGTAACGTTATGAAGTTTCTTTTGAACAAAATGAGCCGCAAGGTCAACGTATTTATCGTGGTCCATTTGCACAATTCTCAGGTCACGCTCTTCGTAGTCGTGAGGAGTAACTGTTTTGAAAAGTTCGTTGTACTTAGTCAGCCATTCTGGGCCTTCAGAAAAACGTAGGGCTGTGTAAATTTCATCAAAGTCTTCACCGGCAATCATTTCATCAACAGTAGCGTAGCCAAGTTTTTCCATTAATTGCTTCGGTGGCATAATGCGAAGCAACTCTTTGGCTTTATCGCGCTTAATAACAAATACCTTGCGGTTGAATTTAACACTATTAGCAGCATTAATCATATACGGAACTAAGTGGCGAACATCATCATCTTCGTTTGCACCAATAATTTTAGTCAAGCGCTTAATGTCTTGTTCAACACGAGCAATGAGCCCATTATAAACTTCTTCACCAGTCGAAGCGGCTGGGTTGAGCCCCATTTGGCGAATGTTTTCATGCGCCATGGCAGTAATATCACCTATTAATTTCGCATCAGCACCAGTGCGACCGCTCACTTCTTCTAATTGCCTAATAGACTGTGTAAAGGTTGGCTCTTCAGCATCCAGCAAATCTCTTAAAAACTTTGACATATTAAAACTCCTTCTCTGTCAATGGCATGTCATGTAATACGGTGCCTTTATGTAATATTCCATCCTTTGCGCCAATTTTCTGTACAACTGATGTTGAGTTAGCACTGGCAAATATAATCGAGTCTTTCAGGGAGTGTCCTTGAGCATAATATGCCAAGAAACCTGAACCGAAAGCATCACCTCCACCAGTCCTATCAACAACTGGCACATCTTCGTACATACCAGCAGCAATAATCGTTTTGCCATCGGTAGCAACAGCCCCGTTTGGACCGTCTGAAACAATTACTACTGGGCAATATGAGTGGCCATGTCGCGCAAGTTCTTCAATTGTCTGGCCTTCTACGATCATCTGAGCTTCTTCTTTATTGACCGTCAACACTTCTACGTCTTCCAAAAGAGCACGAAGTTTATCTGGGTTTTTCAATTCCACACCGGCTGGGTTCAGCATCACTTTTACACCGTGCTCAGCAGCCCGAGATATAATTCGTTCAAGCAATTCCATATCACCAAGTGAAGATATGTAAATCCAATCACCCTCCTCAATGACCGACAAATTGAGTTCATGGTCAGCAGCGGTTGGCATTGAACCTTTGTAATTTAAAATAGTTCGTTCACCGCCGCTTAACATGATGACCGTTGAGTAACTGGCTCGAAAAGCGTTACTTTGAAATACATGTGAAGTATCTACGCCTTCTTTATCAAGACTGGCTAAAATTCCTTCACTCGCGACATCATTACCAAGACACCAGGCATATTTACTATGGATCCCTTGACGAGCAAAGGTAACTGCTGCGTTGGTAACATTTCCACCGGTAGCAAAAATTACTTCATCTAAATCAAGCTTTTGACCAACTGGAAGTTGTTCGTATTTTACGCCTTTATGAACAAGTTCAGTAAAGGCATCAGTACTTTTCAAAAATACATCCTGAGTAGCTTTGCCAATAGTAACGATAGTCGGAAGGGTCATGTGCTAGACAACTGCCTTTCCAGCACTACCAAAGCCAGCAATTTTGTCTTCAACAACTGCTTGAATGGCATCTTTAACTTTGTCCATCAATTTCACAACGGCAAATTCATCTGGGTGCTGTTTCAGTTCTTCTTCAATTGTTGTTCGGAAAGCATAGCGCATGTCGCTGTTTATATTCACCTTGCTAACCCCAATTTTAGCCGCATCTTCGAAGAAGTGAGCAGGCGTACCGCTACCACCATGAAGGCTGATTTGGCATGGTATTGCATCGCGAATTCGTTGCAACAATTCAAGGTCAATTTCCTTTGGTACAGGGTATTTACCGTGTAGGTTACCGACGGCAGCTGCAAAAGTATCAATACCGGTTGCTTCTACAAACGCCTTAGCGCTTTCCGGAGTCGAAAATGTTTTTTTGATTTCTTCGTAATCAATACCTTCGGTGTGAACGTTGCTACTTCCACCGAAATAATGTGGCTCACTCTCAACTAAAGCACCAGTAAATTTGGCGTATTCAACAACTTCTTTAGTTTTAGCGATAATTTCTTCTTCGGTTGCATCATGGTTTGCTTGTGAAATATCAATGTGGATAAATTCATAACCAGCGTCAATCGCTTTTTTACAATCTTCGACTGTTGGGCTGTGGTCAAGGTTGATATACATTTCAATACCATATTCGCGCTTGTAGTTGTCGACTAAGTCGCGTAGGTTATCAAGCCCTAGCGCCTTCACTTCACCATCACTGACCTCTACTAATACTGGTGCATTTAATTTTTGTGCGGCACGAGCAATCCCGATGAGTGTTTCTTGGTTGTCGATGTTAAACGCACCAACAGCAAAGTGCTGCTGACGGCTTCGTTGCATCAAATGACGAGCTCTTAATGTATTGTCCCGAATTTCGCTAATTGTTAATCCCATATTTCCCCCTTTAAAACTCTTGATGATATTTAGCAGTGTGTTCAATCCACGTCTTAACTTCAGGCGCTATCTTGTTTCCGCTCAGACCGAAGTGCTCCATAAGCTCAGCCGGTGCTCCTGACTCTCCGAAGCGGTCGTACATACCAATACGCTTCAGTGGTGTTGGCAAGGCTTCGGATAACAGTTCGGCGATTGATCCCCCGAATCCACCAGCGACTTGGGCTTCCTCGGCTGAAACAACTCGCCCGGTTTTTCGGGCACTTTTCAAAATAGCTTCACGATCAAGTGGTTTAATAGTTGGCACGTGAATAACTTCAGCATCGATACCATGCTCTTCAAGCAGCTTGGCTGCTTTCAACAATTCGTATGTTAAAGCTCCGGTGCCTAGCAAAGTAACATCGTTACCTTCCTTCAATACATACGCTTTACCTATTTCAAATGGTGATTCTTCAGTACTAAAAATTGGTGTTTTTTCACGAGCTAATCGTATGTAGCTAGGCTTACCATTTTCAGCAATAGCCCTTGTAGCCTTTTCAGCCTCAATGCTATCACCAGGCGCAACTACAACCATGTTAGGAAGTACGCGCATAAGGGCAATGTCTTCCAGCATTTGGTGGGTCGCACCATCGGGTCCTACACTCACACCGGCGTGTGAACCAACGATTTTAACCGGTTGGTTATTCAATGTTACGGTTGTGCGAATTTGCTCCCAGTTTCGGCCTGGGCTAAAGGCAGCATAACTACTAGTAAATGGAATTTTACCAGCGCGGGCTAAACCACTCGCTACTGTTACAAGGTTTTGTTCAGCAATACCCACTTCAATAAATCGCTTTGGAAATGCATCGCGGAATAAGTGCATTTGAGTGCTTTCGGTTAAGTCAGCACACAGCGCAACGATGTTCTCGTTAACTTCGCCGGCAGCTTTAAGGCCACGGCCAAAACCAGCACGAATAGGTTCGTATTTAACGTCGTCAGAATATAAATCAGGGTTTAATGGATAACTCATACACCAGCTCCTTCGTGAGTAATTTGGCCACCGAGGGTTCGCAAATCTTCCAAGGCTTCTTTTGCTTGTTCGGCATTTGGTGGCATACCGTGCCATTTGTAGTTATACTCCATGAAATCCACGCCCTTACCGGGAATGGTATGAGCAATAATTACAGTTGGACGGTTAGTAATGGCTCGGGCTTGGCTAGTAGCATCAATAATACTAGTAATATTATGTCCATCAATTTCAACCACGTGCCAACCAAATGATTCCCATTTACCCTTTAGGTCTTCGAGTGGCATCACGTCTTCAGTGGTACCGTCAATTTGAATGTTGTTACGGTCGACAAAAGCAACTAGCTGAGACAATTTATACTTACCAGCAAACATTGCCGCTTCCCAAATATTTCCTTCATTCAGTTCACCGTCGCCCATAACGACGTATACAAACCGGCGTGGGTTTTCGTCTAGGTACTGTAAGCTATAGGCATACCCAGATGCTTGCGATAAACCACTCCCTAATGGACCGCTGGTATTTTCTAAGCCGGGTAGTTTTTCACGTTCAGGGTGACCTTGTAAACGGCTACCAAATTTACGAAGTGTTAACAATTCTTCAACCGGAAAGTATCCAGCCTCTGCCATTGTGGCATATTGTACTGGCACACAGTGGCCGTTACTCAAGAAGAATACATCACGGTCAGCCCATTCAGGCTCTTCCGGACGAATGTTCATTACGTTGAAGTATAAGGCTGCAAAAATATCAGACAGGCCCAAAGGCCCAGCACTGTGCCCGCTACCAGCTGCGGCAAGCATGCGAATAATATCACGACGAATTTCAGTCGCCTTTTGTTCGATTTGAGGAATTGTTAATTTAACCACCCTATATTACTCCGTGTTTATTAATTTCTCTTACCAATGTCTGGTAGGTCACAGCTGGGTTTTCGGCCGTTGCAATGACTCCGCCAGTATTA
The DNA here is from genome assembly GCA_028289065.1 of Candidatus Saccharimonadota bacterium. Taxonomy (GTDB): domain Bacteria; phylum Patescibacteriota; class Saccharimonadia; order Saccharimonadales; family Saccharimonadaceae; genus Microsaccharimonas. The sequence goes on along the minus strand of JAQGHA010000010.1, from coordinate 11,407 downwards.
AGGACGTCTACCCCACCTTGCGATAACGTATAGGCGTTCTCAATATTTACTCCCCCATCCCAACCAATTTCTGCTTGTGGGTTAATACCCTGTACCAAACGGACTTTTTCAAGCTGCATCATACTAGCCGTACCACCAAATTTACCTAAATCACCAGAAAATATCATAATATGGTCGGCAATTTTGATAGCATCAGCAATAGTTGCTGGAACGGTTGTTTTTAATAAAGCTAACCCTGCTTTAATACCAGCTTCTTTAATTTGTCCAATCAGTTCAACAATATTTTCAGTTACTTCCGAGTGAATAATAATGAGGCTTGGTTTTAAGGCAATCAGTTGTTCTAAATGTTCAGATGGACGCGCTACCATAGCGTGTATGTCTATTTCCCACTCACTTGGCCAATACAGCTGTGATTCTGGAAGCAAGAAAGTTGGAGCAAACTCGCCGTCGCTAATGTCGATGTGGATGCGCCGTGCAAACGGAGCCACTCGTTCCGAGGCTTCTTTGAACTGTTCAACAGTTTCTACCATTATGGTCGGTACAACTACAGCCATACTACAACTCGTCTAACTGCGCATTGCGGCGCCTATACCGAGGGGCATCAGCGTACGGTGTGTTAAGCCAAGTTTCTACTACCCCTTGCCAAGCAGTATCATCGGTTTCATCAAAAATCCGTGATGGAATACAGAGCACGTTACTGTCGTTGTCGTTTCGGGTCATTTTAGCTTCAAATGCATCCCACACCACACTAGCACGTATGCCCTTGAAGCGGTTAGCCGCCATCGCCATACCTTGGCCACCACCACACAGCAAAATTGCCCGAGAGTCGCCTTCTTCGCCAAGAACTTTAAGAGCAGCGGCTTGCGCAAAATCAGGAAAGTCGTCCGCTGGGTCCGGTTCACGGTCACCAACGTCTTCAACCTCGTAACCATGCTTCGCAAGGTACGCGAATAGCTTTTCCTTTAGATGAAAGCCATTGTGATCACTGCCCAAAAAGATCTTCATAATGTAAGTATAAGTACTTTACTACTATTTGTTCAAGGTTTTTCCAATATCAGCAACAAGTTCGACTAAACGGTTTGAGTAACCCCATTCGTTGTCGTACCAAACCATAACTTTTGCAAGGTTTCCACCAACAACTTTTGTAAGCGCCAAGTCAACAACGCCTGAGTGGCTGTTGCCAATGTAATCACGACTAACGAGTGGCTCGTCGCTTACGCCCAAGATACCTTGGTAGTAAGGTTCAGAAGCAGCTTTCTTGAAAGCATTGTTAATTTCTTCAACGGTGACATCTCGTTCGAACAAAACCGTTACGTCACTTAGTGAAACGACTGGGGTTGGAACACGAATGCTCAAACCGTCAAACTTACCAGCAAGTTGTGGCAAAGTTTTGGTAACAGCAATTGCCGCACCAGTTGTGGTTGGAACGATGTTTTCAGCTGCGTTACGGCCTTCACGAAGGTCCTTTGCTGGAGCATCTTGTAAAGCTTGGCTAGCGGTGTAACTGTGAACAGTTGTAAGTAGTGACTTTTGAATACCAAATTCAGCATCAAGCACAGCCATAACCGCACCCAGTGAGTTAGTTGTACAGCTCGCGTTACTAATAACATGGCTAGCACCTTCAATTTTGTCTTCGTTAGCACCAAGTACGATAGTATCAACACCTTCGCTCTTTGATGGACCGCTAATTACAACGCGCTTCGCACCAGCTTTGATATGAAGTTCAGCAGTTTCTTTTTCAGTGAAACGGCCAGTTGATTCAATAACCAAGTCGACTTCAAGCTCAGCCCAAGGTAAAGCCGCTGGGTCTTTTTCAGCTGTAATTTTAATATGGTGGTCATTAACAATAATTCCGGTCTCGTCAAAACCAACTTTGTTTTTGTACAAACCGTAGTTACTGTCGTGTTGCAAAAGGTATGCCAACGTCTTTGTGTCGGTTAAGTCGTTTATAGCGACAATTTCGAGATCTGCACGGTCAAATGCAATTTTAAATGCGCTTCGCCCAATACGACCGAAACCGTTAATTGCAATCTTCGTCTTAGCCATGGTTAATACCACTCCTTCTTAAACATTAGCTCTATTGGTCGTTATTATATACCAACTACCGTAAGTCACCAAACTTTCGTATACTACGTATATGAAAAAAGGTGAACTGTTAGAACACGCCCGTCCATTTTACGAAGAAGTAGAGCTTTTAGAGCTGGAACATGCCATCGATATTGCTACAACAGCACACGAAGGCCAAAAGCGTAAAAGCGGCGAAGCCTATATCATTCACCCTATGGCCGTAGCCACCACACTGGTCGATTGGGGCATGGATATCGACACGGTTATCGCCGGCATCCTTCACGATACGGTTGAAGATACCGACTTATCGTTAGACCAACTGGAAAATCTTTTTGGTAAAGATGTTTCTTTTTTGGTTGACGGTGTAACTAAGGTTTCCAAAGCCCGGGCCGGCATGCACGACCTCGCCGAATACTTACCGCAAACCAAAGATAACTTATCGAAATTATTAATTGCCGTTGGCCAAGATGTTCGCGTCATTATTATTAAGCTGGCCGACCGTCTTCATAACATGCAAACTCTTCAACACATGCCTCGGGAAAAACAGATAAAGATTGCTCGTGAAAGCCTAGAAGTGTTTGCACCGATGGCCGACAGACTTGGTATGGGCCGGGTACGGATGCAAATTGAGGAGCTTGCCTATAGTTATATAGATCCAGTCGAGTTTAAGCGCCTTCAAAACCTTATGCGTAAGCGTTTAGGTAAAAGTACCCGTAAGCTTGGTATTGTGCGCGAGGAAGTCGACCGTGCCCTTAAAGCACAGAACATTTCCAACGACATTAACGGCCGTGTGAAGAGTATTTATAGTTTACATAAAAAGCTCAAAAAGGTTGATGGCAATATCGATGACGTTTATGACCTAATGGCACTGCGTGTGATTGTAGAGACTAAAGAGGATTGTTATCGAGTGCTTGGTATCTTGCATTCGTTATACCAACCAATGATCGCCCGCATTAAAGACTATATTGCCATTCCAAAGCCAAATGGCTACCAAAGTTTACATACCACCGTTCTTACGCCAAGTAAGCAGATTGTCGAATTCCAAATTCGGACGTACGAAATGCACGAATACTCTGAACGTGGTTTAGCCGCTAGTTTCCACTATCACGAACAAAAGAGTTCGAAAGATTATACGCGTGGCAAAAAAAGCGCCGTCCTTCCAAGTAATATGCAGTGGATCACTCAACTTCAAGAAATCGCTACCAAACTGCGCAGTGGCGAAGAAATTACCGATTCACAACTTAACATTGATTTGTTTGGTAACCGTATATTCGTCTACTCTCCAAAGGGTGATATATATAACCTCCCGGAAGGTGCCTTTCCGCTTGATTTCGCTTATCTCGTTCACAGCGACCTAGGTAAGCACGCCTATGGCTTTCGAGTGAATGGTTCTATTCATGCTTTCGATAAACCACTTTCCAATGGTGATGTGGTTGAAATCATGACCCGTAAAAGTGTCTCACCAAAAACCAGTTGGCTTGAGTTAGTCTCGACTACCCACGCTCGGGCAAAATTACGTGCACAGCTTCGGAAAAACGGCGCGATTCAAAGTATCACCCACGCTGCTGGCATCATACGTGAAAAAACCCGGAAGACCCGGGTTCATTCAAAAAACGATAAATCGTAATTACTTAGCTAAGTTATTCCAGCGTTCAACCGCTTCGTGAATAATTTGCTTTGCTTCAGTAGCATCGCCAAAACCTTTAACAATAGTACTGCCTGGCTTTTTTAAGTCTTTATAGTGAGAAAAGTGGTGTTCAATTTGAGAGATTAATTGCTTCGGAAGGTCTTCAAGTGAATTAATCGCATTGCCGGTATTACGATCATCAGCTGGTACAACGATAACCTTATCATCAACTTCGCCGTCGTCTTCAAATTTCATAACACCAATAACTTTGGCTTCTAGAAAGATGCCGGTAGGAAGTGGTTCGTTAGTAATAATCAGCGCATCCAATTCGTCACCGTCTTCATCAAGTGTTTGCGGAATAAAACCATAGTTGGTAGGTTTTGCGAAAATAGTTGGCTCAACTCGGTCAAGTTGAAATACCGCCAACTCACGGTTCCATTCAATTTTATGTGAACTTCCTTGTGGAATTTCGATTACTACATTTACGATTCCACCATCAATATCACCAGGTGTAAGAATTTTATTAAAATCAGCCACTACTTTTCTCCTTTGTTTATCTCTGTTATTTTAGCATCATGCTATACTTTATTAAAGATGAAGCTCGTTTCTCCTATTGAATATGTCGCTGAAGCGGCCGCCCTGGTACGCAATGCTAAAAAACGTGTGTACTTAATTTCTATGGTGATGGCAGATCATCCAAATACCAGCGAGCTACTAGCTGCAATTAAACAAGCCGCCCAACGAGGCGTTCAAGTTAACGTTGCCGCTGATATCTTTACTTACGGTGAAGTAAACGGCGGTTTCCTGCCAATTCGTTATTATAGCCCTGGCTCACACAGCACCAACCAAATGGTAAAAGTGTTAAAAAAATCAGGAGCTACTTTCCACTGGCTCGGTCGCAACCGGCTGACGATTTTTAGTGGTCGAACCCATAGCAAATGGTGTGTGATTGATGATACGGTCTTTACTTTCGGTGGCGTAAATTTATACGATGGCGGTATTGATAACGTTGATTATATGTTTCGTATCGACGATGCCGCCTTGGCCGACCGTTTGGTAGAAGAACAAATTCGCATTCAACGTTCTGAACAAAAATCCGGTAATTACCCGAGTGCAATTGTTGAATTAAAAGACAAAAAAATCCTCATTGACGGCGGTATTATCGGTCAATCAGTTATTTACCGCCGTGCCTGTGAATTAGCCGAGGAGGCTATCAAAATCTCTTTCGTATCACAGTACTGTCCAACTGGTAAATTAGCCCGAATACTAAAAAAGAAGAAACATGTGAAGCTTTATTATAATAAAGCTTCGAATACGTATGGCCTCAATAAACTAGTCATTTCTTTTAGCCAATTCGTCAGTGGCCTGCAAACAAGTTATCGAAAAAAACGCTACTTACATGCGAAGTTCATTATTTTCACCATGGCAGATGGTACAAAACGAGCTATTACTGGCTCACACAACTTTGCCTATACCGGCGTATTATTGGGAACGCGAGAAATCGCACTAGAAACCAGTGATATGAAAATTATTAGTCAGTTAGAAGAATTTATTGCTAAGCGAATTGCTTAAGCAGCCGCTTCGGTGCGGTTGAACTCATCAAGGTATTCACGAATTGAAAGGGCTGCAGCAGCACCTTCACCAACGGCGCTAGCGATTTGCATAGTTGCGCCACTACGAACATCACCACTGGCGTAGACGCCTTCCATGGATGTACGTAGTTTTAAGTCAGTCCTAATTAGGCCTACTTCATCAAGTTCAATAGGGCTATCAGCTAAGAAACCGGTGTTAGGCATCAAACCGACGAAAACAAATATACCATCGGTAATAATTTCAGCCGGTTGGCCGTTTTCAGTAATTTTCACACTTGATACGCGCCCGTTGGTATCAATAATCTCATCAGTAGTTGTATTAAGGTGTATGGTTACTTTACCCTCATCGACATACTTCTGAATTTCATGTTGCAACACGTCACTAGCTTTAATAGTACTTCGAACCAATAAATCGATGTGGGTTGTGTAACGAGTTAAAAAGATAGCTTCTTGTAATGCCGAGTTACCGCCACCAACAACAACCAATGTTTTATCACGGTAAAAGGCACCATCGCAGGTTGCGCAGTAATGGACGCCTCGGCCGTAAAATTCTTTTTCGCCAGGAACGCCAAGTTTTTTGTAATCACTCCCGGTTGCAATCAGCACAGCCTTTGCTTTTACGTCAGCACCATCAACGGTCACAACTTTATACTTACCGTCAGCTTTAATAGCCGTAACATCGCCATATTCAATATGGGCACCAAAACGTTCGGCTTGCTTTTCAAGGTTGCCTGCTAAAGTCATACCTTCAATACCATCAGGAAAGCCTGGGTAATTATCAACCATATCAGTAATCGCCGCTAAGCCACCAATGGCTGATTTCTCATACAGCACTGTATCAATATCTTCACGAGTTGTGTAGATAGCCGCAGTTAAAGCGCTTGGGCCAGCCCCAATAGTAATAACATCTCGAATTGGTGTGTCCATCTTACAAAAGTCCTTGTTGTGAGTATTTAATTAATTCAGCTGATGGAACTGGTTGAGGAATTACTTCTGGTGTTGGAATAATCATCACAATAAACTTAATTGGGGTATTAGCCGGAATATCTTCACCGCTGCCTTTTTCGCCGTAAGCTAATGATGCCGGAATGGTTAATTCACGAACACCGCCAACTTTCATACCATCGGTACCTTTAGTCCAACCTTCAATAACACCACCTGGAGTTACAGCAAATGGAGCTTTTAAAGCATCCCCCGAAATCGAACCGTCAAATACTTTACCGGTTGGGTTCCAGCCAAGGTAATAGGCCGTAAAGCTTGAATTAGTCGTAATAGCATCACCGCTACCAACAATTAAATCGTTGGTTTTTAGTTCAGTGACACTAGTAGCATCAAAAGCGGCTGGTCGAGAAGCGAATTGATTAAATGTACTAAAATATTGCTTTGAAAGTTCAGAAGCCTGAGCACTTACTTTAGCTTGATACACTTCGCTTTCTTTTTGATATGCAGCATAGGCCGCTTGAGCTTTTTGTTGATCAGTTTGTTGGTTGCTATTTGCCAGTACAATGGCAATAAATGAGCCGACGGTTCCTACTAGCATAAATACTGCAATGATCCAGATACCAATGCGTTGTCCTTTAGTTGCAGCCATTAAATCACTCTCCCTTTCGTAGCTTCTACGACACGTGCGATGACGCTATCAATTACAGCCGTTACTTCCTCATTTGTCAGTGTCTTATTATACGATACCAGTTTGATTCTAACGGTACTATTTTTTTCATCACTGCCTTCAGCTTGGTAAATACCGAGTGGTACGACAGTTGTAATGAAATTCGTATCTGTTAAGGCATTCGTCGCTTCATTAATAATCGTTTGGAACGTAACGTCTGACGGAGTTTGGAATGTAATATCACGTTCAGTACCTGGGTAGCGACTTAAGGCTTGGTAACGCTGCCCGACATTTTGAACTGCTTCATGTAAAGCACGTGGGTTAATTTCAAAACCGGCCGTAAAGTCAGGCAGCTTGAAGCCCTTTTGGACCGACTTTTTATACTCACCTACAACCCCAAGGTAACTATCTGACTTCGCGTCGAAAATAGCCGCACTTCGAGCCGGTTCAAAAGGTGCTGCAGTGGCATCACCATCGCTAAGTGGTTCGTAGCGAAGTGTCAGCCCAAGCACGTCAGCCACGTATTCTAAGTAGTGTTTAGCATCGTAAAAAGCATCGCCCTTTGCTTTGGCCTTAGCAATAACTAAGGCGATGCTATCAAATTCGACCGGTACGTTCTCTTCGGTTTGACCAGCAGATTTCCGGTGAGCCTTATTGCATTCAAAAATAGCAAATTCGTCGTAGCCTGCTTTTCGGTTCGGATGAACCAAGTTTAACAAGTTAGGCGTCAGGCTTTGGCGGTAATACTGCAGGTCAGGGCTAATGCTATTAACAATTCGGTAAGCGTCATCGGGGTTTTGGCCGGCTTTCTTCAACATATCACCATGCACAAAACTGTACGTCAACACTTCATTAGCGCCGGCACGGACCAATAATGCCCGAACTTGTGAACGCAGTGCGTCGAAAGGTTGCGGTTTAGTAGCAGAAAATTCGCGGCGAGGCAGCGTCAGGTTAATGGTATCAAAACCAGCCAATCGCCCGACTTCTTCAATAATATCTTCAGGGATATGAATGTCTTCGCGCCAATATGGCACCCGAACGGTCGCGTCTAGTTCATTAAAGGCAACTTCGAAACCAACATTTTGCAGCAATTCGGCAATGTCGTTAGCACTAAAATGCGTACCTAGAGTTTCATTAATGTGTTGTTCATTAATATTGACAGTTATTTGCTCGCGAACACCCGGGTAATCCTCAATAATGTCACTCGAAACACTGGCACCGGTGAATTCAGTTAACTGGCGAACAGCTTCAGCTAATACCGGCATAGCTAGTGATGCTGGTACGCCTTTAGTAAAACGGGTAATTGCTTCCGAAAAAATACCATGGCGCATTTGGGTTGAACGTAGGTGATACAGGTCAAAAGTGGCCACTTCAAGCAGTACGTTTTTGGTCGTTTCATCAACTATTGTATTTGCTCCACCCATAGCACCGGCTAAACCAACGGCTTCATTTCCAGCGGCAATCACAATATCCGCTTGGTCTAACGTAATTTCTTTACCATCAAGTAATGTCAGTTTTTCTTCAAAACGAGCCGAGCGAACTCGAATACTAAAGTCATCACCGGCTAAGGCTTTGAATTTGTCGTAGTCATAGGTATGTGACGGTTGGCCCGTTAAGAGCATTAAATAATTAGATACATCGACTGATGCACTAATAGGCCGCACACCGCTACGCGCAAGGTAGGTTTGTAATTGTACTGGGGACTGCGCCGTTTCATTGATACCACTTAATACTATGGCCGTGAAACGGTCAGATAATGCTGGGTCTTCAATATGCACGGTCGGCACTTCCAGGTTTTGAACTGGGCTGAACTGTGGTGCGATATCGTGCAACCAGTCAGGCGTGGTGAATGGCTTGCCTTGAATACCGGCAACTTCACGAGCAAAACCAATCACACCAAAGGCATCAGGCCGGTGGGTCAATGATTTATTTTCAATATCAAGTAAGTAATCGTTCAGTTCGTACACTTCAGCAAACTTCGAGCCGGGCGCACAGTCTTTATCAACTTCTAAAATACCGGTGTGGTCATCAAACAAATCAAGTTCTTTGGCGCTGGCTAACATTCCGTTGCTGTTGACACCACGGAGTGGCCGAACACTGAGTACAAATGGCTCGGCATCGTGGAAAGTTTCCGGTACAGTGCTTTGTGGTGGCAACCAAGCTACCATCATGCCAGCTCGCACATTTGGCGCACCACATACAACCTGGACCAACCCATTTTCATCACGTTCAACGCCTTCAGCTACACCGCCGTCATCAATTTTAGTAGCATTCAAATGGTCGGTGCCTTCAATTGGGGCACATTCAACCACTTTGGCGACAATAACGTTTTGGTACTTTTCGCCAATGTTTTCGATGCCTTCAATTTCAACTAAGCGCTCACCAATAAGTGTCGCGAGTTGTTCAACCGGCATATCAATACTTGTGAACTTTTTGAGCCAGTTTACAGAGATAATCATGATTTAAATTTCCTTAAAAATGCCAATTTGCCGGCTTCAAAGTGGCGTAAATCTTCAATGCCATATTTCAGCATAACTAAACGCTCGACACCACCACCCCAAGCAAAACCACGGTACTGTGTAGGGTCAATGCCAGCTTCTCTTAATACATTCGGGTGGATCATTCCACAACCAAGCATTTCTAACCAGTCGCCAGTCTTACCGCCAATAGCAGCTGGTTTTTCAATGGCAAATTCCAAACCTGGTTCCACAAACGGGAAATAGGCCGGTTGAGTTTTGATACGAAGTGTTTGGCCATAGTAGGTTTCAAAGAAACTGCGAAGCGTACCAAGCATTTGCCCAAGGTTGGCGGTTTTACTAACGTACACACCTTCCACTTGGTAGAACGTATGTTCATGGGTAGCATCAACGTCTTCGTTACGGAATACTCGGCCGTAACTAATAGCTGCAATATGGCCACCGGCTTCCAGTTGGGCTTTGCCGTCTTTTAAAATGCGGTGCTGCATGGTTGAAGTATGAGCTGGAGGAATAAAACCTTCTTCAGTACGGAAAGTATCATAGCCGTCACGAGCTGGGTGATCTTCTGGGAAGTTCAAAGTACCAAACATATGGTGGTCATCATCGATTTGCCGAGATTCAATAGCATCAAAGCCCATACGGGTAAAAATATCGATAACGTTATCAAGTTCTTTAGTAAGCGGGTGCTGAGTACCTTGATTTGTTGGTAATAATTGTGGCTTTGTACCATTTACTGACCAAGGGGCGGTTACATCAAGTGCAACAACGTCGGCTGACTCAAGTTCATTTTCGCGGGCTTCAACAGCTTGCTCGACGGTAACTTTAACTTGGTTTACTTCACGGCCAAAAGCGCCACGCTCTTCAGCTGGCAGTATGGCAATTGCGCCATACATTTGTTTAAACTCAGGTGCTTTTAAAACCTCACGCGGCGTGTCGCTCGCAGCAACTTGCTGTAGCAAACCTTGAAGAACACCCTGAACATCGATTGTAGACATAATTGCTTTTATTATACGCTACCGCTAGCGTCAACGCGAGTAATTGCCGCTATTTACTAGCAGAAACGATCACCAGCCAAATTGCGATGCCAATAATAGCCACAATAATAAGAATCCAGGCCCAGGCTAAACTTGAAGTCACTTTGGTGCCTTCGATATACGCCGAATCATCAACGCCATCGGGTAGTTCGGCTTCTTTAGCTTTTTCACGAGCTTTATCTTGCAATTCCTGCGCTAATTTTTCCTGTAGTTGCGAACGAGTATCGGTCTGTTTTACGTATAATGCCATATACCTACTATATCACTCCGTCGCCTAGGTGTTGACCGGAATCGTTTATGGTATACTGATGGCATATTTACCATAAGGAGGGAAATACATATGGCAACTAAGAAGGCCGCTTCTACTAAAAAGAAAGCTCCGGTGAAAGCTAGCACTTCATCGTCAGCAAAAACGACTGTTAAGACTGTAAAGACTGTCTCGGCGTCTGCATCCGCATCACAATCCGGACTTAGTTCACACATCGTAACATCACTTCGTTCAGCTAAACTATGGCGTGCATTAGCCGCTGAGTTCATCGGTACATTCTTACTCGCAGGAGTAATTATTGCCGGTCAAGGTCAACCAATCTTCGTGCTCTTCGCACTTGTTGGTATCGTTCTATTGATCGGTGCAATTTCTGGTGCACACGTTAACCCAGCTATCACTATTGGTGCTTGGGTAACTCGTCGCATTGGATGGCTCCGAGCTGTAGGGTACATTCTTGTACAACTACTTGGTGCAGCAATTGCATACCTTGTATTCAACGCTTTCATCGGCGGTGCTGGGGAAGTTTCACAGCAACAACAACTATATGGCCAAACAGCCCCAACCCTGTTTGCTGCTATTGATATCTCTAACGTAAGTGGCAAAGAATGGTACGTCTTCTTCGCTGAATTGCTAGGTACTTCAATCCTTGGTTTCGCATTTGCATCTGCAACTCGTACCCTTGATCGCCTTACCGGTGCATTCACAATTGGTCTTGGTATCTTCATCGCATTGA
>JAQGHA010000007.1 GCA_028289065.1 Candidatus Saccharimonadota bacterium | reverse complement strand
TGGATGAGAAAATTTTCAAAGATACCATGCGCCCAGCAGTTAGTACGGCCCTTTCGGTGACCCGTGTAGGTGGTGTTGGCCAAAACAAGCGTCAAAAAGGTTTCGCAGACAAATTGAACTTAACCCTCGCCGGGTATCGAACCGCTGAAGAATACGCTCACTTCGGTACTGAATTGAGCCCGCAAGCCCAAGCTGATTACGACAAGGGTAAGGTGCTATTTAAAATGATGAACCAGGGGATTGGTGAAATTTATAGCTTTGCTGAACAACAATTCTTAATGAGTATCGTTCTTGGTAGCAGCCCCGAGGAAATTATTAATGTCGACCAGCTAAAGAAAAAAGTCCACGACTACGCGCCTAAGCTAAAAGAAGATAAAGATATGGCCGGAAATTACGACGAACTGGAAGCAGCACTGAAAGCGGAAGTAATGACTATCGATGAAGTTAAAAAAGCTGCCATCGAAAAGGCAGCCAAAGCCGAAGAAGAGAAGAAGCGCCAGACCGAAGAAGCCGCCGCAGCCGAAGCTGCTACTAATGCTCCTGCTGGTGCACCTGTCGATGGTAAGACGGACGATAAAGCTAAAGAGGAGAAGAAGTAATGCGACGCCCTCTTGAGATTAAAGCCGAAGAAGCCGCTGCGCGATCAGTGGTAAGCCTAACGTCAGCCCTGGAAAGTATTAGTAGTATGCAAATTGCTAAAACGAAAAATAAGGTACTTATTAGTAACCAGTTCTTTGAAGAAGTTTGGAATATTTATAAGCAAATTCGTGTCGATGTACTGTTTAATTATGGACGCACAGTAAATCAGACACCAATTGAAAAAGAACTTCTGATACTTATTACCGCTAAGGGCGGCTTAAGTGGCGATATCGACAACCGCTTGATACGTAAATTCATGGAACACTATAACGAAAATAAGAACGACGTGTTAGTAATTGGGCACCATGGTACGACCAAGCTTAAACAAGCGCACGTTGATTACAAATACTATTTTGACCTCCCTGAACATGACTACATTAACGTCGACCCACTGATGGAAATTATAAAAAAATACGCCAAAAGCCGGATTTTCTATCAAAATTATATCTCGCTTTCTCAGCAGGAAATTATTGAAGTCGATTTGAGTGAAGTCGTTTCAAGTAAGGGCCGTACGGCTGACTTAAGTACGATTGGTGATGACATGGTGAGTGAAAAAACCTATATATTTGAACCAAGCTCATACGCCGTGGCTGCGTATCTGGAAAACTCAATTCTTCGTTTAACCATTTCGCAGTTCATTTATGACAGTCGCTTAGCGCAGGTTGCGAGCCGCTTCAAAGCCATGTCGGCTGCCAAAGAACGCTCAATTAGTAATGCCGCTGGCTTACATACTGAATATAACCGCGCCAAGCGAAACCAAGTCGACACCAGGTTGAAAGAATCTATGTCAGGCCTGAAAAAACTACGAGCCGGAGGAGCCCAATAATGACCGAACAAACTGTATATAAAAAAGGCATCGTCCGCACATTAAAGGGCTTGGTTATTAAAGTTCGTTTCGACGAAGGCATGCCGGACCTCAACGAAATGCTTTATGTTGATAACGAGAAAAAATCACCGCTGCTTGTAAGTGCCATGGAGCACGGTGATACAGCAATTTGTTTAAACATTGGTGGTGATTATAGTATTCAAAAAGGCGAGGCAGTAACTCGAAGTGGGCACAGCCTAGAATTCCCAGTTGGTGATGAAATGGTTGGCCGAGTTTGGGATGCCATGGGCCGACCGATTGATGGTAAGCCTCCGCTTGAACCGGAAGTACTTGATAAAATGATTAAACGCTCAATTTTCGCACCAGCTTTCCAAGAGACTGGGCTGACCAACCGTTCCGATGAAGTGCTGGAAACCGGGCTTAAGGTGCTCGACTTCTTTACCCCGTTCGTTAAAGGCCGCAAAATCGGTATTGTTGGTGGTGCCGGTGTGGGCAAGACCGTGCTAACGATGGAAATTATTAACAACGTCGCAACCGGTTCTGGTGCACTGTCAATTTTCGCCGGTATTGGTGAGCGTATTCGTGAGGGTCATGAACTTTTCAAAACCCTTGGCGATAATGACCTTTTGAAAACGACCGCCATGCTTTTCGGACAAATGAATGAAAATCCGGTGCAGCGTAGCTTGATTGGCCTTAGTGCTATTACGCTGGCTGAATATTTCCGTGATGACCAGAAAAAAGATGTGCTGCTATTTGCCGACAATATGTACCGCTACATTCAGGCAAAAAACGAGGTCTCGACCATTATTGACCAGACACCTGCGGAAGGTGGGTACCAACCGACAGTCTTCTCGGATGTTAAAACCTTCCAAGACCGTTTGTCGACAAATGTAAACGGCTCAATTACCGCGCTACAAACTATTTACGTGCCGGCCGACGACCTTTCTGACCCAGCTGTGCAAATGATTCAACACGAATTAGACAGTACGATTGTTTTGTCTCGTGCTGTGGCTGCCCAAGGTATTCGCCCGGCAGTTGATATTTTGGCATCAAAATCAAGCCTGCTGACACCAGAAGTGGTGGGTGAGCGACACTACGACCTAGCTACCCGGGCGACGGCGATTCTACAAAAATACGAATCATTGAAGGGTATTATTGCCATTATTGGTGAATCTGAACTTTCGGCTGAAGATCGCGATGACTATAACAAAGCCAAGGAGCTAGTTGAATTCTTTAAGCAACGCTTCAACGTGATGGAAAAGGTGACCGGTGTTCCTGGTGAGCACATGACCCGTGAGGATACCCTTAATGGTGTCGAAGCAATTATTGGTAAGAGTGAAGCGACCGAAGCCTCATCGACCGAGACTGCTCAACCGGCTGTAGAAGTTGCTGAAGAAGCGGCTAAAGAGCCAGCGGAAACGCCAGCTACGCAATCGGCTGAATCAACGCCAGCTGACGAAGAGCCAACTGAACCCGAGAAGAAATAATGGCCGAAGATACTCCAGCCGAAGTACCGTCCGAAACTGAACAACTTGCTGCAGTTGCTGACCCTAAAAAGCCAACGATTGATATTAAGGTATATGCCCCGTTTAAAGTGTACTACGAAGGTGTTGGCTATAGCTTAAGTGCTGTTAATGAAACAGGGCCTTTCGATGTTTTACCGAAGCACCATAACTTTTTATGTATGTTAGTCCCCTGCGATTTAAAAATCCAAACCCTAGAAGGTGAAAAGATTATTAAAATATCCCGAGCTTTAATGCATGTTAAAGCCAACCGGGTTGTTGTATTCGTGGACGTTTAAGTTCTAGTTTGTGACAAAGTAATCAAAGGCGAATGCTTGGTTAGCAGGCGAAGCATTGACGGTGCAAATACTGAAGCCGCTATTGTTACGGTCAACGTAGTAGTCGGTTGCACCAGCACCAGCTCCAACTGGGCTAATAAGCACATGGGCAGCATTGCTGAAGCTTTGTTGGAAGTTAACACGTACGAAACAACCAGGAGTTGGGTTGTTACCGGTATTAATACTTACCGTTCCGGTTGTGTCAGAACCGTTAATGGAAGCTGTGCCACCAGAGCCTAAAACGCTGGCATTAGCTGTACGACTTGGAGAAGCACCGGTAAAGCTAATATGGTTAGGAATCTGCAAAACTGCATTACCACTCATAATAATTCGAGTGACGGTAATTTGTGACGCAGTTATTGGCCCGCTAAATGATGACGTGCCAGCAACGTTTAAGTCGCGAAGTGTTGTACTGCCCTGAACAGCAACGTTGGTTGCTACTTGCAGGCTGTTAATTTGAGCTTGCCCAAGGTTCGAAGCACCGGAGATGGTAAGGCTAGGCCCTTGAATGCTGCCACCACTTTGAATATTACCAGCGACGTTTAAATTACCGCGCATTAAAGTTTGGCCAGAAATAATAGCGTTACCTTGAATGGTCAGTGTTTGCGAAGCGCTACCAACAGAAGCATCGGTATTGGCGAGGTCCTTTAAAGCGTCTTCGGTTAGTTCTTGGCTGGCGATGGTAGGTTCAACCGGAGCCTTTTGGCTATTTAAATAGTTAACGGCTGCAATCGCTGCCGCAACGACTACCAATATAATGAAGATTAACAAATAAACATTTATTTTTTTGAAGAACTTCTTTAAAGGCGAAACCTTCTTGGCCGTTGGGTCAGTAGGTGTACTTGGGCTAGGGTTAGCCGCTGCTTGTTCAGACTGTTCTTTTTGCAATTCATCAGGAGTCAAACTTAATGCATCAACCGGAGCCTGAGGCTCGTCATTCTTGGGTGGCTGGCTGGCAGCATCG
The DNA here is from genome assembly GCA_028289065.1 of Candidatus Saccharimonadota bacterium. GTDB lineage: Bacteria > Patescibacteriota > Saccharimonadia > Saccharimonadales > Saccharimonadaceae > Microsaccharimonas. The sequence goes on along the minus strand of JAQGHA010000007.1, from coordinate 43,065 downwards.
GGGGATGAATTTTTGTCTGGTTCCATGGCTATGAAAATCTTTAAGAGTTTACGTTTATGCTTATGTACAGCTTACTATATATAACAGCTTGGCGCTAGGTTGTGTTTTTACCGTCTGTAGGGGATAATATACGAATAAAGCTTATGCAAAAACGCAGATTATTGGGATACGTGTTGCTCATCGGGTTGACTGTGTCAATTGTTATTGGCGGTGCCAGTACGGCATTTGCAATTACTTCTAGCTCGAATAACTATCAAATGACCGAAACGCAGTTTGGCTCAAGCCAGAAAAGCTGCTCTGGGCAGTACTGTGCCCAAACTTCCATCGGTGAAGCGACCGATGGTAAAACTATAGCAAGCAGCACGGCTGAATTTCAAGATGTTATCGATAACGAACCTTTGTTGGATGTGGTGATTGAAGCTGGTGCGTCTAACCTAGGGGTATTAAGCACCGAAACCACGGCTACAAAAACTACCAGCATTAAGATTCGTAATTATTTAACCGGTGGCTATACTTTGCAATTAATTGGTGATGCTCCAAAGTTTGGTGACCATACGCTGCGTACACCAAATGAACCAACTGCTTCTACCCCAGGGGTTGAACAGTTTGCGGTTAATGCCGTTGCCAATACAGCCCCAGTCGTAGGAGCGAACCCAGTGCAAGTACCAGACAACCAGCAAACGTATGGGTTGGTGAATACCGATTATCACTTTTCAAACTTATATAAATACCTCAGCCAAGATGTAATTGCACACAGCGATAAGGACTCGGGCCGAACCGACTACACAATTAGTATGATTGTGAATATTTCCAGCTCAACACCAGCCGGCAAATATTCAGGTGATTTTATGGCAGTTGTGATACCTTCGTTCTGAGCTGTGGATAAGATTCTTATTGCGTAGTTGATAATGCTAGTGGTAAAATGCGCATGTAAGCCTTTTTTAAGGATTAAAAATAAAAATTCACCACAAAGGAGATATACATAATGTATACACTCAAGTCATTAACTAAGCGGGGAGCTTTGCTCGGTGCTGCGGGCGCCTTGCTTGTAGCGACAATTCTGCCAGGGGCTGCGGCTTTTGCGGATGCGTTAAACCCGTTAACAGAGCGTTCCTTGATGCTCAGTAGCTCGGCTCCGGGATTCATCGATACAGATGGTTCTGGAAACTCAGCTACATCGCCGAACTCAATCAACCAAAACTACGCACCTGCCGGATCTGGTCCGAACGGTAAAAAAACCGGTGAAACATTTACTTTCACAGTTAGTAGCAATGCTACTGTAAAGGGATTTTCGCTTCAATACTGTACGACTGCGGCAGGTAACTGCCAGGCGCCTGGTAACAATACCGGTGACGCTGACCCTAATAATGACGGCAGTACAGCCGACTCAACTCGTATCGCCAACGAGACCGCTACAACCGGTGGTTGGGCACTTAATAAAAGTGACTTTGACTTCACAGGTGCGTGGACTCAAGGTACGGGTCCAGGACAATACCAGATTTATACAGAAGTAGCTGGTGTTTCTACAGCTGTTAGCAGCGCATGGACATTGGTCGCTGCAAACCTAGAAGACTTCGAACACTCTGGTACATTAACTGGAAAAGATAACTATATTACACTAGTAAGTGCAGCTGGTGAAGCTTTGACTGACGGAAACGAAGTCAAAGTTGTCTTCCGACCATCAGAAAGTGTTTTCATCACTAACCCAGGTACAGGTTCGTTCTTTGTAAAATTAAATACTTACAGTAGCGAATCGAGTCTCATTGGCTCTCATAACGATGCCACTCCAGCGATTAATACAGACACACCAAGTCACACAGTGATTGATGGTGGTGTAACTGTTGCGAACGTTATGACCGACTCAATCCACATTACTACCAAGGTTCTGGAAACCATGGCTTTCTCAGTAGGTACTCGTAACCGAGATACGCTTACTTTGAACTGTGATACAGACTTTGGTCAACCCTCGCAACCTGCTGGTTGTGAGGCAGCATCAGGCGCCGCTCACGGTACCTGTTCTCCAGTTCAAAATGTTAATAATAACCGATTGAACCTCGGTAACCCAGACGCAGAGTACTCACTTGAAACAAGCCGAGCATGGGATGTTTCATCATACTGGCGTCTATCATCCAACTCATCCGGTGGTGCGACTGTGTACTACTCTGGTGACACACTCCGTAACACTGTAGGTGACTCAATTGATGATGTTGAGACCGAAACACTTAGTACTCCTGGTACTGAACAATTTGGACTTGGTTTTGTAGCTCCTGAAGCAGGCTCTACAGAATTCCAAACACAACGACCCGGCCTTACTCCAACAAGCGTGCCGTTTGTAACACTTCTTGGGCAAAGCGGAGCTGGTTTCCCTGTCGGGCAGAATGCAGCTGCAGCCTACGATGAAGCGTCAGGTACGCCAAACGTGACTACAGGTTCTGACCTCTATAGTCCAAATGCATCGCCTGGAACAGCTAAGTTTAAGTTCCTTGAAACAAGCTTAACTACTCCAGAGCCAATCGCTCAACAAAATACAGAAGTTGTCCGTTGTGCAACTGCCAAGATGCGTTACGTAGGTAACATCGCAGCAGACACACCAGCGGGTGTATACACAACTAAAATCAACTACCTTGCAGCTCCTCAATACTAAGATTTAATCTTAGACGAAAGCTACCAACGTAGAATTAAGCCGACCCTAAACAGGGTCGGCTTTTTTACTGCCCCTACGCATAACGCTCATTCTTTAGTACAATAACCCTATGCAGCATAAGTTGTTTCGCCTTCATGCGTTTGTGTTTAATTGGCGCCATATATTTACTGAGGAATTAGTAGCCCTGGTACTGGTACTATTTATTTTCATTGCCCCTGCCTCAGCGGCTATGCGTTTTCAAGAGCGCAGTCTTTACATGAATAGCACCGTACCGGGTGCAACAACATCATATACGGTGTCGTTTAGGTATATGAGTCCTCAGCCAGTTGGGTCGGTTGACATGTTATTTTGCGTGGATCCTATCCCGTATCATGCCTGTGTTACTCCTCCGGGTCTCGATGTGTCTAATGCTACTTTAAGCACTCAAACCGGTGAATCTAATTTTGCTATATTGTCTAAAAACTCTAACCATATATTGCTGAGCCGTACCACAAGTGCAATTACTACAAATGCATCATCGTATAAATTTGATAACATTATCAATCCAACTGATACTTCGCAGTCTTTCTCGATTCGCCTAAAGAGTCTTACGTCAGTCAATGGTACTGGGGCACAAATAGACTTTGGGTCAATAAAAGGGCAGGTTACCGACGGTGTCATAATTGAAACTCAAGTGCCGCCAATGCTTATATTCTGTCTTGCCCAAGAAGTAGAAGAGAACTGTATTGATACGAATGACACATTTTATACTGATATGGGCACATTAAATTCACAATCGACACTCACTGCCCAGTCGCAAATGGCAGTGGGTACTAATGCGAGTGGTGGTTTTGCAATTACAGCAAATGGTACGCCGATGAGCGCGGCTACAAATGTTATTGATGCTCCTTCAACCCCTACGGAAAGTAAGCCCGGTACAAACCAATTCGGTATGAATCTTGTTGAAAATAATGACCCTGACGTTGGTGAAAACCCAGAAGGTCAGTGGGCTAATGCGATTGCGTCGCCAAACTACAGTGTACCTAATATGTATATGTATGTGCCAGGAGATGTTGTCGCATATTCACCTAATGTAAGTTTGATGAAGAAGTTTACAGTTAGCTATATATTGAATGCAAGCCCATCGCTTCGTGCCGGTGTGTATACAACAACAATGACCTTCATAGCCAGTGGTAGGTTTTAATGGTACAATACTGTTTATACTTATAAAATGAAAGTAAAACGTGAGGGAAAAGAGAAAAATGAAACGCTTTAAAAGCATTGTTATTGCCGGTCTTTCGGTACTTGTTTTTGCAGCAGCTGTTTTGCCGGCTGCATCAGCTTCCGCTCAGTCGTCAGCTGCACTAAGTATTGTGCCTAAAAAGAATTATGTAATTGAACCAGGCAAGTCTATTAAAGACACGCTAACCATTCGAAACTTGGATAGTGAAAAAACGTTAGAGCTAACACTTCGTGTAGTAGATTTTTCTTATACCGATGACGGCGGTACACCAAAGCTTATGTTGGCAGAGGATGCACCACAAACAACGTGGTCTCTGAAGCCGTATCTTACTATCCCTAAGTCAGTATCGATTGCTCCTAATGGTACAAAAACATTAAATATCTCAGCTTCCATACCAGCTAAATTAGGAGCGGGTAGCTATTACAGTGCGATTTTATATGCTGCAGGTTCAGCAGACGGTGGTAATGTTGGTTTGAGTGCATCAGGTGTTACCCTGGCGTTTGTGTCTGTTCCAGGTGACGTAAAAGAGGACTTAACACTTGAACATTTCGGTGCTTATAATCCCCCTACTACGACTGACAAAGGAGGCTACATGTTTATCACCGAAGCCAAGCCTCGCTTTATTGCCTACACTCTCAAGAATGAAGGTAATGTAACCGAGTCTCCGGTCGGAAGTATCACATTGAAAAATATGTTTGGTCAAGAACAGAATATTGACAACATAAACCCAAATAGCTCGTTGGCTCTCATTGGTCAAACGCGTACTTTTAGTACTTGTATAAAACTAGCTTCTGAAGAAGTTGAGTTTAACGGTGGAACAACTCAGTCAAGGTCATGTGTTGAGCCAGATTTATGGCCTGGTTTATATACAGCTACTCTGGACCTATACTACGGTCAGAACGGTAATAATACACAAGAAATTAACCATACTACACATTTTTGGTATTTACCCTGGTGGTTCGTCATAGCGTTCATCCTAGTTCTTGCAGCTGCAACCTATGGCATCTGGCGCTTAGTCCAAAAAATTAAGGGTCGTAACTTCGCCAATCAACGTCGAAAACTATCACGTCGCCGAAAATAATCTGAATCACTTTAGAAAGTAGCGCAAGCACGTTACAATAAGCACAACTATGGTAGGAAAATTACAAACAAGCGCGCAGTGGGTGATACCGATTATTATCGGTTCATGCCTACTGGCGCTGTTTGTTTTAGTGCGGCCAACGTCGGCTATTACACCTATACCTAATCCAGAGCCAAAGCCTGGTTCGTTTGGTTTAGAGGCAACCAAAACCCAAGATCCCCCTACACAGGGTGCAACTATCACTACTCCTGGCAATGGCGCGTCTTTTAATACCTCACCGGTGACCGTGAATGGTATCTGTCCAACCGATTTGCTAGTTCAGGTCTATAACAACAACGTGATGGTGGGAGCGGTGATGTGTAAGGGTGGTAGCTTTAGTGTGCAGGTAAGCTTATTCGCCGGAATCAACGAATTAACAGCGATTGTGTATGACAGCCTCGAACAAGCGGGGCCGGGTTCTAATACCATAACCGTTAATTATACCGATACGAACTTCACTGCCTTTGGCGCGCTTATTACCTTAACTAGCTCATATGGGCGCCGTTCAGCGGCAGCCGGGAGTGAATTGAGCTGGCCATTACAATTATCCGGTGGTACAGGCCCGTACGCTTTTAGCATCGATTGGGGAGACGGTTCGGCTACTGAACTGAAAAGTCAGTCACTGGCAGGTTTAGTGGCTATTACCCATGTTTATAAAAAAGCCGGTATTTATCAAGCAAATATTAAAGTTACCGACGTGAATGGTGTTAGTGCCTTTTTGCAAGTGATTGCCGTTGCTAACGGTAAAGTTGATACGACTCCGGCCGCGCCAGACACTTCCAACGGGGGAGAGGTGACGAAAATTCTTTGGATACCCGCCGCCGTATCACTCGTATTATTACCAGCTGCTTATTGGTTAGGACGACGTAGCCAGATAGTGTCACTTCGTAATAAGATGTTGAAAGAGCGCGAGAAAATTAAAGAAGTTTAAATTGAGCTTAGATTGTGGAAAACTTTACAATAAATAGCTTGACAAGCATAAGTAATATCGTGGTACACTAGACTCGTTACTTAAACAAGACAAATAGTAAACAGAGAATGTGAGTGGATAAAGGGAAAATGAAGTCTTTTAGATTATTTAATCGTCAAACAGGGTCTATTATTGCGCTCGTCGCACTAGTACTTGCAGTTGTCGCACCGACAATTGCTTCGGCTGCGCAGTTAACTGCGCGTTCAGTTGAGCTAAGTAGCTCTTCTATTAACGCTACAGGCGTAAACTACAATGTCGGTTTTACTTCTGACGGAGCTGCCGGGGGAGTCGTCATTGACTTTTGTAGCAACTCGCCACTTATTAACGCAACTTGTGATTCACCAGCTGGATTTGCAGCAACCGGGGCTACTTCGGCTTTTGGTACTGTAACTGTAGTTGACGCTAACACCGTTAAGGTTGCTGGCGCTATTGCAGCAACAACGGCAATTACGGTTGACCTTGATGGAATTACAAACCCATCATCAGTCGGTCCACTCTATGTCCGTATTGTGACCTATGCAACAAGTGGCGACCTTGCTAACTACACCTCTGCTACTTCCTTAGGTGCTGGAACTGTTGACCAAGGTGGAGCAGCTATCAATATCACGAATACTATTGGTGTATCTGCGGCCGTACTTGAAAGCATGACTTTCTGTGTATCAGGCGCAATTATTACGGCTGACTGTGCTGCAGTCACAGCACCAACACTTAAGTTAGGTGAGACAACCGGTACAGTGATCGCACTATCGGCAAGTAGCCTAAGTACAGGTGATATCTATACCCAAATTTCAACCAACGCTGTTACCGGCGCGGTAGTGAGTTTGAAAAGTAGTGCAATTGGCTGTGGTGGGTTGATTCGAGCTGGTGCTCCAAGTGCATGTAACATTGGCCCTGCCCAACAACTTGGAATTACTGCCGGTCAAGCGTTGTTCGGTGTAAAAACCGAAGCAGCTACCAGTACTAGCGGTGTCTCAACTGCCTCAGGTGCTTTCCAAGCAAAAGCTGGCACTGGCTACAACACAGGTACATACGCGCTCAATTACAATGATACAGATGAGTCTACCGGTGTAACTAGCACATACGGTGACCCTTTCCTCGACACTAACGGTGCCCCAGTTAACAATAAGAATGTTAAGTTAACATTTGGTGCAAGTATCAGCAACACAACTCCAGCTGGTCTCTACTCTGTAGACCTCGGATTAATTGCAACTGGTAAATTCTAAAAACTAGTCTTGTTTAAAAAATAGCACTCTTTAACAGGGGTGCTATTTCTTTTTATAGCATTCCAAATACTAAGCGTATCTGTTATGATTGAAAGTAGTTTATATAAATAGGGAACTTGGTGTACTGGTGAAACGACGTTTTCAAACGAATATTAGGATAGCGACAATATTTGCATTAGCATCAATCTTATTAGCTGTTTCGCACACATCGTTTGCGGCTGCTCAAACAGCAAACACCCTTAAGGTTTCGCCAATCCGTTCCGACATCCAAATATTACCTGGAACTAGCAAAACAGTTCAAATTACTGTTTCAAACCTTACCGGTTCATCTATCATCGTACATCCAAGTGTTAATGACTTTGTATCAGGTGACGAGCGCGGTACACCGGCACTTATCCTTGATGAAAACAAGTTTGCTCCATCACACAGTCTTAAGCGCTTTATCTCACCACTTGCTAACGTCACCATACCAGTTGGCCAGGCAAAAACGTTAGATGTAGTAGTGAGCGTACCTGCTAATGCACAAGCTGGTGGTTATTTTGGAGCTGTTCGTTTTGCCCCAGCCGATAGTGACACGGGCGGTCAAGTTAACTTAAGCCCAAGTGTCGCGTCACTCATTCTACTGACGGTACCTGGTGACATTATCCAAAAGCTAAACTTAACTGAATTTAATATCCAGCAACGCGGCACTACCGGTTCAAGCTTTCCAACTCCTGATGCTATTACTGCTAAGGTACGGTTTGAAAATAAGGGTAATGTGCAAGTTGGTCCGTTTGGCCGGGTGTCTGTTAAAAATGGTGACAAAATTGTTTACGAAACTGACTTCAATAATAAAGATCAACGCGACATGGTGCTTCCTGATAGCGCCCGTGTATGGGACATTGAATTAAAGAACATCGGGACATTTGGTCACTACACAGTTCTTTCAACTTTCACCTATGGTGATAAGAATGAAACAATTGAAGCGACTCAATCATTCTGGGTGGTTCCACCATTCCTCATTGTCGGCGCGATTATTGCCCTAGTTGTTCTACTTGGCTTAATCTTCTTAACCATCATGCTCATTCGAAAGTCTCGTAAACGTCGACATATGCCACGCGCTCGTCGTCGTTAAAAACGAACAAACAAATACCCCGCAACTAGCGGGGCATTTTTATATACAAAGTTTATTTCTTCTTAAAGTCTAAGGAGAGGGAATTCACGCAGTAGCGTAATCCAGTAGTATCTTTTGGCCCGTCTTCAAACACATGACCTAAGTGCCCGCCACAGTTGGCGCAGGTAATTTCGGTTCGTACCATGCCTAGTTCGGTGTCGGTAGTAAAGTTGATGGCACCTTCAATGGCATCATCGAAGCTTGGCCAGCCAGAACCGCTCTCAAACTTATTGTTGGAGCGAAAGAGCGGTTTATTGCAGTTGGCGCATAAATACTCACCCTCGTCGTGGACGTTCAACAGGGCGCCGCTAAACGGCATCTCAGTGGCTTTATCGAAAAGCACTTCTTGTTGTTCTTTGGATAAATTCGGGTTCTTCATATAACTATTATAAAGGATGTTGCGAACGGAGTATAATATAAGTATGAATACATTAGTAATTGCCGGTGGATGTTTTTGGGGAATGGAAGAGTTGTTTAGGGATCAGCCTGGTATTGTCGATACCGAAGTAGGCTATGCCGGCGGCTCTAATGATAATCCAACCTATGAAAACCACCCTGGTCACGCCGAGTCTTTAAAGCTTACGTATGACCCATCGGTTACGAACTTAGCTGAGCTACTTGATTATCATTTTCAAATTCACGACCCGACAACTATGAACCGTCAGGGGAATGATGTCGGCTCGAGTTATCGTTCAACTATCTTTTATGCCGATGACGACCAAAAAGCGGCTGCAGTTGATGCCATTGCACGCAACCAAGTGTATTGGGAGCAGCCAATCGTCACGAGTGTCGAGCCGTTAACTACTTTTTGGCCAGCCGAAGACTACCACCAAGATTATTTACAAAAGAATATCGGTGGCTACACTTGCCACTATGAACGAACGCGTTAACTAAATTCCGAGTACTTGTTTTACGTGAGCCAATTGCGCCTGGGCGATAGGGCGAACTTTGGCAGCACCTTCGGCTAAGACAGTATCGATATGGTCCGGATTTTGTAACAGCTCGTTATATTTTCGAGCTTGGTCACTAAAGCGGCTTTCGACGGCTTCAAGCAATAAATCTTTGGCTTGCTTCCAACCGATAGTTTTTTCGACTAGTTGACTTGCCATGTCATTCGCTTGGTCTTCAGTAACCAGCGTAGAATACAGCTTAAATAAGACTGTTTCGCGGATAGTTTCATGAGTATGTTCAATTGAATCAGTCACAATTTTACGAACCGCTTGTTCCCAAACTTCACGGCCAGCATAAAGGGGAATTGTATTGTTATAGCTTTTACTCATTTTGCGTCCATCGAGCCCAGGGAGCTCAGCAATTCCGTCGGCAATTACATGTTCAGGTAATATAAATACGGCATCGTTGAATTGGTTGTTGAATCGCTGCGCAATGTCACGGGCAATTTCAACGTGTTGGGTTTGGTCACGGCCAACTGGTACGTGAGTTGCATTGAAGATAATGATGTCAGATGTCATCAAGATAGGGTAGTTGTATAGGCCCATATTTACTTCAAAATCATCAAGCTTACCAGCGGCGCGGTTTTTATCAATCGCTGCTTTATAGCCGTGCATTTTATTCATCCAGCCTTTTGGAACGAAGTTGTTCAAAATGGTTTCGAGTTCAAAAATCTCTGGCACGTCAGACTGTCGATAAAAATGAATTTTTGATGGGTCTAACCCAGCTGCTAACCAAGTGGCCGCAACGTTACGGGTGAGCTCTTTCATGGTCTCGCCGTCTTGCACTGAGTTCAAGGCGTGGTAATCAGCTATAAAAAAGAAGGCTTCAGAATATTCGTCAGCTCGACGAAGAGCTGGTTCGATTGCGCCAAGATAATTGCCAATATGCGGGGTGCCGGTAGGTTTAATGCCGGTAAGGATAATCCGGTTTTGCGGTTCTGTCATATCTATAACTATAGAATAAGCACGCTACAATGTATAGGTTAAAAGGGTACAAACCCGCTAATCATACTTGACATACTTTTCATACTGAGCCATAATGGTAACCGATATGCATGACAAGCAGCTTTATGGAACAGCCACCGTTGGGACAAAAGGGCAGGTAGTAATACCGGCTGATGCTCGTGATGCGCTTGATATTCAAGCCGGTGACCGGCTATACGTAGTTGGTTCACAAGAAAAGAAGTGGGTGGGGTTCATTAAAGAAGAACAACTTCGAGATATATTAGATCACCTTACTAATAACATTGAGCAATATAAAGACATATTAAAAAAATAATCTAAAAAGGATTTTGTAACATGCATCACCACTTAAGTTTGAAGCGTAAGCTTATTATTATGATTTCTGTCATGGCCAGCCTGTTTTTGGTTGCGCTTGATCAGACTATTATCGCTACGGCACTTGGAAAGATTGTCGAAGAATTTAACGCATTCAGTTCATTGAGTTGGATTGTTACAGCGTACTTAATCACGACTACGATTACCGTTCCAATCGCTGGTAAGTTATCTGACCTTTACGGTCGCCGTCGCATTCTGCTTATTGGTGTGGCCGTATTCGTAGCCGGTTCGCTGTTAAGTGGAATCAGCGGAAGTGTAAACGAACTTATTATGTGGCGTGCCTTGCAGGGTATTGGTGGTGGTATTATAACCGCCAACGCATTTACGATTGTTGGTGACTTGTTCGCTGCCCGTGAGCGTGGCCGTTGGCAAGGTTTGATTGGTGCTGTCTTTGGGCTGGCTTCGGTTGTAGGCCCACTACTTGGTGGTTGGTTGACTGATGGGCAACACCTATTTGGCCTGACTACTGACTGGCGCTGGACATTTTATATAAATGTACCAATTGGAATTGTTGCCTTTGTACTAATTTCTATATACTGCCCGCCACTTCGCCGAGCTGCTAAAGCTGTCATTGATTACCTTGGTGCCGCTTTACTCTCAGTATCACTCGCAGTACTTATTATTTCAGTGGATAATACTGAAACAATTTTCGCCGGCTTCCTAGAAGCTACAGGCTTAAGTGTGGTTGGGTTGCGGGCTATCCTGTTCTCGATTGTTGCTATTGCTGCCGCTGCATTCATTTATGTAGAGCATAAAGCTAAAGAGCCAATCCTACCAATGCGTTTCTTTAAAAATGCTAACTTTGTAAAGATTATCATTATTGCTATGTTATTTGGTTCAGCCTTTATGGGTTCAATCCTGTACCTTACGCAGTTTAACCAACAGGTCTTCGGTGCTTCACCAACCGATTCTGGGTTGATGTTACTTCCAATGGTCGGCGGTATCATGCTTAGTAGTATTGGTGCCGGGCAGCTCATTTCCCGCATAGGTCGTTACAAGATTTTCATGCAAGTTGGTTTCGCTGTTGCTACTGTCGCAATGATTTTCCTTTCAACTTTAACTCCTGAAAGTACCTACTTATACGAAGCAATCATTATGGTAGTACTTGGTTTAGGTATGGGTGTGGCTATGCCAGTGCTTAACCTGGCAGTTCAAAATGAGTTTGAACAACACGAACTTGGTATTGCTACCAGCTCGAACCAACTATTCCGAAGCCTTGGTTCGACTATTGGTACGGCTGTGTTTGGTGCAATGCTAACCGCTGGTATTCTAACCAATGTTAACGAAATTCGTGACACTGCCTACGTACAATCAATTTCGCAAAATGCCGAAGTGTCTAAGATTGGCGCAGTAACCGACCCTAACACGCTCCTTACCTTGAACATGCCTGATATTAAGAATGCAATCACTACAAGCGCTGACAAGCAGTTTGATGCCCTCCCAGAGCCTATGCAAACCCAAGCTCGTAATGAGTTTACCGCTCAGCAAGATGAATTTGGTAGTAAGGTAACCCATGCATTCTCTGAAAGCCTTCGTACTATCTTTATCGTCGCCTCCGTATTAATTGGTACTGCCACCATTCTGGTGTTTACTATCAAAGAACGTAAGCTGAACGCGGCTTCACCCGAAGCAACTCCTGGCGAAGCGTAGACCATATTACTACATAATCTCGCTATAGCTTATTGCTAAGTGTTAGCGCTATGAATTATGATTGGTATACGGGCTCCGCAACGCGGTGCATTCTTGACTGGTTTGGACAATATTGATAGTATTGTATATGTGTCCTACGCCAAAACTATAATTAAAGGTCGGAGTGCAAGGGACTGTACATAGTACAAGGAGTGAATAATCACATGCCAATAGCCATCGAGTTTGTGCCATCACGGCGCAAGAAGATAGCAGTGGATGTGGTGCCCGCCGAATGGCGAATCTTTATCGCCCACTAACAAGTGGAAAGCGCGATATCTTTAAACAAGCAAAAAACGAAAAACACCCCAGGGCACCGGGGTGTTTTTAATTGGCTTTAAATAAGCCGTATCAGCTAGAAGTTATTCAGCCAATAGTTTGTCGAACTTGGCTTTAACGGCTGTTAGGTCACCTTGTACAATGCCTCCAGCGGTCTTCTCATCAAGCTTTTCGCCGTTGAGGAAGAAGGTAGGGGTAGCATCAACTTTTTTAGCTTTACCAACGGCAATATCAAATGATATTTTCTTGTTTACGTCTGCGCTGGCGTAGTCGGTTTTAAACTTAGCAGCATCAAGACCAAGTTGATTGGCGAAAGATGCAAACATATCAGTTCGTTGCGCAGCATCAAGGTTAATCCAGCTATCGCGGTTAGCGTATAACAAGTCGTGCATATCCCAGAAACGGTCTTGTAAGCCAGCGGCTTCAGCAGCCGCGGCACCTGCTCGAGCATTCGGGTGAATACTTGTTAGTGGGAAGTTACGGAAAATTAAACCAATACGGTCACCGTATTCTTCCATAAGTGCTTTAACGTTAGGGTGTGCATTGCCACAACTTGGGCATTGAAAATCACCGTACTCTACAAGTATTACTTTGCTATCTGCTTTACCTTCAACGTGATCAGCGATATTGCCGCTTTCCGCTGATGCCTTTAAAACCACATTACTATCGATTTTTGAAACATCGACGGATGGGTTACTGACGCGTGTCCAAACAATCAAGCCGCCGAGTAATAAAACAACTACAGCACTGAAAATAATCCAACCAATTTTATTCACTTTATTCCTCCAAAATTACTAGTACTATTGTATCAGATGGTAGGGTACAATTGAGGTAAGATGTTTACGTTTTTAGTAATCGTGACAGTGCTCGTATTTGTTACTTTGCTTGTGATTAGCGGAATGAAACCGCAGTATTCTTTATATAGCCTTCCTGAACTTAAGCGCCGAGCCAAGCATTCTGCAGCCGGTCAGGCCGAGTTGCAACGTGAACTGGCACTACCGCAACTGCAGGCGATTATTACCATAACCAGCGCTTTGTTATTAGTGTTTACGATTATTTTATTAATAGTAACCTTTCAATGGGCGGTAGGCATTATTGTGGCTGTAATTGTAACGGTGCTATACGTACCGCTAGCTCACACTGCTCAAATTTCTCGGACCTCCCAGAAGCTTTATCGAAAAATTGAACCGAAATTATTAATACTCGTTCATAAGTTTCCTAAAACCTTTTTATTCCTTAGCGATAGCAGTTTGCAGGCTGACCACCGGGTTCATTCCAGAGAAGAGTTTCAAGAATTGATTGAACGATCTGGTATGGCGCTGACTGAAATCGAACGAAAAGTGATTGTTAACGCTTTAGATTTTAACGATAAACCGGTCTCAAGTATCATGACGCCAAAGTCAGTTATCGATTTTATTAATAAAGGGGAATTCCTCGGTCCATTAGTATTAAGTGAATTACATTTGCTCGGCCATAGCCGTTTGCCGGTGATAAATGAAACCTTGGACCAAGTGGTTGGTATTCTGTATCTACGCGACCTACTATCACTTGATGTTAGGAAGTCTGCTACAGCCGAAAAGGTAATGGATACACATGTCTACTACGTTCGTGAAGACCAAACCTTAGAACATGCTTTAGCTGCTTTTTTAAAGAACCGTCACCACCTGTTTATTGTCATCAACAAACAACGTGAAACCGTTGGCTTGCTAACAATTGAAGATACCATTGAAGCGCTGCTTGGTCGTCGAATTATCGATGAAGATGATAACCATGCTGACCTACGTTCAGTCGCGGAACACGAAGCCCGTCATAACAATACGCCCACCGGCCATACTGACGTCTAGCCCTGAGCTACCAGAGGTGGTAGAATAGGCTACATTATGACACGTGTACTTACAAAAGATTTAGCTCAACAAATTGGCGAAACAATTACCATCCAAGGCTGGCTTCACAAAAAGCGCCTTATGGGTGGACTTAACTTTATTACGCTTCGCGACCGAAGCGGCGTAGCTCAAAGTTTGGTTGATAGTAAAGATGAACTCGAAAAATTGCGCGGTATGCAAATTGGTACCGTTTTAGCTTTAACCGGTGTAGTTACTGCTGACGAACGTGCACCGGGCGGGGCTGAACTTCACGATGTAACAGTGGAAGTAATGGTTCCAGTTACCGATGAACCACCAATTGAAATTGATAAGCCAATTAATCACAAAGCCGAAAACCTTGATACATTATTTGAATATCGTGTACTGAACATTCGTAACCTGCAAGAGCAAAAAATCTTTAAAATTCGAGCCAGTATTGTTCGGGCTATGCGTGACTACTTATACCGTAACGAATTTATGGAAATCGATACGCCTAAACTACTCGCCGAAGCAACCGAAGGTGGTGCAGAAGTATTTAAATTAGATTATTTCGGCAAAACTGCAACCTTAGCCCAAAGCCCACAATTTTATAAACAAATTATGGTTGGTGCGTTTGAACGCGTGTACGAAATTGGGCATAGCTACCGCGCCGAGCCAAGTGCAACCACTCGCCACTTAACCGAACTGACTATGCTTGATATTGAGATGGGCTTCGTAGAATCACACCAAGAAGTTATGGACATGGTGGGAAATATGGTGCGAGAAGTTTTAGATAAAATTTATACCGACCACGCTGATGACCTTAAAAGCCTTAACGCACCACAACTATTCTTAGCTGAAGACGGTTCTATCCCTAAATTTACCGTAGCGGAAATTCACGAACTATATTCAAAGGCGAACAACACCGATACTACTAAAGAAAAAGACTTAATTCCTGACGAAGAACGATGGATTGCTGAATATGCTCGTAAAAACCATGGCAGCGACTTAGTCTACGCTACTGATTTTCCTGCAGAAGCCGGCAAGTTTTATCACAAGTTTAAGGACGAAGAGGGAACTGTCGCTTGGGCTGACTTACTTTTCCGTGGCCTCGAAATTGCTACCGTGCCACTTCGTGAAAACAACTACGAAAAAATGCTGGTTCAAATGAAACGGGCTGGACTTGATGTTACCCACGAAGGTTTCAAACACTACCTACAAGCCTTTAAATACGGCCTACCTACCCATGGTGGTGCTGGTATGGGTATTGACCGAGTTGTTCAAAAGACAATTGGCCTTAGTAATGTTAAAGAAGCTACTTTGTTCCCACGAGACATTAACCGCTTAAACCCTTAGTCATGCGCCCTAAGCATGCTGTTTCAACCAAGCTGGCACTGTATAGTCATGATTTAAAAACAGTGCTGATTATGCATTACCCGATTCGTGGCTTGTACGGTTTGCCAGGCGGGCATGTTGAATTGAATGAACGCCCGGACGAAACGATGAAGCGCGAACTTTTAGAAGAACTGACTGTGAGTCTCGATGATATCCACCGGACCGATTTCTTTTTAAGTGATGGCGATCATGGGCGCGTCATTTTAGCCTATACGGCAGTTGCACCCATCGATGTTGTCGTCAAACCCACCCGACCGCATTTCGAATATGGCGTATGGGTAGCTAAAGATGAAGTTGCCGACATTGTTATGGCATCAGAATATACACGCTTTGTCCTCGAGAACTGGCCGAACGCCTAAGCTTAAGCGTATAATACCAACATATGCAGCCTGAAACTACACTAGAACCAACACAACCGGCCCAACCTGTGGCCACGCCAATTACGATAGTTAAAAGTGCGCCTCGCCAACGGCATTTTTTAGCTGCTTTCTTTATAAGCTTTATGTGGGGTGTGTTTGGAGTTGACCGAATGTACATGGGCTATTGGGGGATTGGTATTGTAAAGCTCTTAACGCTTGGTGGTTTCGGTATATGGGTGATTGTTGACCTAATACTTATTATGGGCGGCTCGATGCGCGATAAACAGGGACGCGAAATGCTACAAGTTGCTGAGTATAAGAAGTTCGCTTACCGAACGGTTCTTTATTTTGCCATTGCTTTAGGAGTAATTGTTTTAGTAAACGGTATTCTTATTATTCTCGGTATCTCTCAACTTTTTGACGCAGTACAAAACGGTAGTATTCCAGGCTTCGATAGCCTAAATGGTGGTTCGGGTTTACCTTCGGACTTACAACAAGAACTCGGTTTATAAACTTTAAAGCGCTGGCTTGTTATCAAGTGAGTGCCATAAGTACCAACTAGCGACTGATTCGTAAGGATGCCAGTTATTGTTAAGTGCAATCATTTCCATGTCTTGTGGCGTCGGCTTTTCGGTAAGTTCGTATAATTTAAAGATGCCATTTTTGATACCTAAGTCACCAGTTGGTAAAACATCTAAACGGCCCATACAAAATAATAAAAACATATGTACCGTCCAGACACCAACACCCTTAACCTGGATTAATTCATCGATTACTTCTTGGTTACTTAACGAATCAAGGTGTGAAAATTGCACAGAACCTTCTAGCACTCGGCTGGCTAAGTCTTTTATGTACGAAGCTTTTTGACGAGATAAACCAACACTGCGAAGCACTTCAATATCAGTAGCTAAAATATCTTCTGGAGTTGGAAAGTTTGTAGAAAAGAGTTCTTTGAAGCGCTTTAAAATTGTATCGGCGGCTTTTACGCTTAATTGTTGAGAAATAATACTTTCTACTAATTCTTGATAATAATTTCTATGTGGAATGAATGAAGGTAGTGGAGCGTTTTTAATGACTTGGCCTAAAATCGGGTCATGCTTTTGCAAATGGTCAGCAGCTTTTTGAAAGCTTTCGCTAGAAGCAAGTTCAGGCACTATAGCTCAATTGTCTTTCCGTTGATACGTTGATAGGTAACGTTGAGGTCTTTGCTGATATTAGTAACCATCGTATCAATTAAGGTTTGGCCTTCGGCTGATAAAATTGCATCGTGTGTTGGGAATACCGCTGATGGTTTTAGGGTTCTGACTAAATCCATAGCCCTGCCAATTGTCAGCCAAGGTGCGCTGACCGGAAGGAGTAATTCTTTAATCTGTTGAGATGGTGCGAAGTATGAATCGCCCGGGTAGTATAAATGCCCCTCTATAATGATACCAATGTTCACGGGAGTCGGTACGCTGGTATCAATTGGCTCATGGTTGCCGCCAACAAATTGCAGGCTTATACCGCCGGCATCAACTGCCTCGCCGACGCTAATTGCTTGGGTGTGTTCGTTTTTAAAATCCTGCAAAATACTTTCATCGGCTAGTAGTACTGCTTGGGGGTGTTCTCGCAAAATTGTAATAACCAGCTGGCTATCCAGGTGGTCCGGGTGGTTGTGGGTAATGAAGACCGCCGACACATGTTTTGGCATAATAAAATCGTGGGTAAAGGCGCCAGGGTCAACGACAACGCTAGTGTTTCCCTTTTCAACTACAAAACAGGCATGTTGGAACTTTGTTAATTTCATACTCTTAGTATACTAGTGAACGTGGATATACTCGAATTTCAAGAAATCATTTGGCAAAAGAGTCGCGAACTTTTTCGCGACATGCCTTGGCGTGCTAATACGCAGCCGTATTACGTAATGGTCAGTGAAATTATGCTGCAACAAACCCAGGTTGATAGAGTAGTGCCTAAATTTGAAGCTTTTATTGAACGGTTTCCAACAATTGAAATGTTAGCGCAGGCAACGCTAGCGGATGTATTGCAACTATGGAGTGGCCTTGGTTACAACCGTCGTGCCAAATTTTTACACGAAGCGGCTCAAAAAATAATGACCGAGTTTGCCGGACAGTTCCCGCAAACCCAAGCCGAACTAGTTAGTCTGCCGGGTATTGGCGTTAATACAGCCGGTGCAATTTTAGCTTATAGTTTTAACCAACCAACAATTTTTATTGAAACGAATATTCGAACGGTTTATTTTTATCATTTTTTTATAAATCACGAAGAAGTAAGTGATGTTGAGCTTAGGGCAGTTGTTGAAGCTACTGTCGATACCGAACACCCCCGCGAATGGTACTGGGCGTTAATGGATTATGGAAGCTATTTAAAACGCCAAGGTATTGGCCAAAATAATAAAAGCCGTCATTATAAAAAACAGAGCCCATTAAAGGGAAGTGTTCGTGAGGTACGCGGGCAAATCCTAAAGCTTTTAACGGTGACTGATTTTGAAGAAAAAGAACTACGAGTCGAGCTCCAAGCCGACGACCGCTTCGAACCGGCGCTACTGTCGTTACAAAAAGAAGGTTTAATTGCTCAAACCGAACAGAAGTATCACTTAAAGCGCTAAAAAGTAATTACCGCTCAATGCTATAATAAATACATTATGAAACGCTTTCTTTTTTTGCTCGTTGCTGTGGCTACTCTGACGGTCTTGTCGGGGTTTGTTGCTCAAACGGTGCATGCTCAATCGACGGCGCTTACTGCTGATCAAATTGAGCGGATTCGTAGCAACTGCACAACTATCAAAAGTACACTGAATCAACTCCACGTAAGTGACGCTTTGTTACGTGTTAACCGAGGCCAAATTTACGAATCAATGGCCAGTAAATTAATGGATCCCTTTAATTCACGTTTAGGTAATAATCGCCTTGATGCCAAAGCAACCGTAGTAGTAACCGAAAGTTACCGAACGGCATTAAATACTTTTCGTGATGACTATAAAGATTACGACGTAAAGCTCACCAGTGCAATCCGGGTTGATTGTATAAACGAGCCTGAGGTTTTTTATAATACTACCGAAGAAGCGCGCTTACTGCGCACTAAGGTGCATACCGATGTCTTGAAGCTGCATCGTTATATTGATGATTATCGCTCGGCAGTTGGTGATTTCAAGCTAAACTTTGAAAGGATATCGGAATAATATGGCTGAACCAATTACTTTCCAGCCCGACGCTGATATGACTTTTTGGGATCGTCACCGACTATCGTTACTACTAATTATTACCGTACTTATAGCTCTCACTTTGACAGTAGTTAGTATGGTAGCCTACAACGTAAGCGGTACAGCCCAGCTTGACCTAAGTCGTCCAGGTTACTCTTCGGTTAGCGACAAGGTTGATCGGACTGACAAGATTACAGAATACAGTGCCTTTGGCTCAGTCGATAAAGACTCTATTGATGAATTTGTAAAACTATACGATGCTCAAGCGGTTAAAGCCAAAGCGGTCGATGCTTTTAATGGTGACCCGCTTAACCCAGAAATATTGGAATTCGGCTCTCCAGCTAACGAATAGCTAGTTCAAATTCTTCTTGAAATAGCTGACATAAAGCTGCGTGAGCTTGAACGATGAGCGGGAACTCCTGGAAACTGGCGGCAATGCGAGTGTGGAGTTTTTTGTGGCTATCTTTAAGCTGTTCGAGGGTTGTTACTCCATAATCTTCTTTCATAACCTGTCGACCAGCGCCTAATATATCAGTGACTACTGGCAGTAGCTTATCAACGGCTTTAACAAAGCGGGCCTCGACTGCTTGCTGTTGTTCATATTCATATACCAATTGGGCAGTATGGGGCGGGAGTATAGCTAGTAGTTTTGATAAAGCGGCATGCTCGGCTGCTTGCTTGTCGGCCATTTGCGAAGCGGTAAATTGGAAAGTAGGAATATCTCCTTCAACCAATTCAATCAAATCATGACCAATGGCGAACTGAGTTATCATACCGGTATCCATATTAGGATAGTAGCGGGCGGCTAGTTCACCGGCAGTTAATGCAAGCATGAAGCTGTGTTCGGCATCATTCTCTTTATGGGTCTCGTTGAAACGCGGAGCTCGTTCAACCTGTGCAAATTTAATTGCTATGCCACCGAGTTCAAGAGTAAGCGAAGCAACGGAAGAATGGTTTGAATGTTCTGAAAGTGTTTCATTAGTATCAAGCTTATTTAAGTCAATTTCTGTAGGCAATAATGTATACATGATTATATCCAGTCGGCCGATGTGGCGTTATTTACTGATTACATTTTCACTATAGCGTGCTATTCTGTTGGTAGATAGAAAGTATAATTTGAGTCAAATATGATTGAGCAAGCTATTATTACGCATCACATTCAAAAGCACATTCTCGATGTGCTGATGTTTAAAGAAGTGGCTCGTTTTCGTGACCTGCGGCCGCCCAAGGTCGATACAAACCTGTTCTCGTACCACCTCAAACTCCTGATAAAGAATGATATTGTGAGGAAACTTACTACCGGGTATGCCCTTAGTACTCACGGCCTAGCATATGTGGATAGAGTAAGCGTCGTCAGTAAGGCTGTACGAACCCAGCCAAAAATTATAACAATGCTCGTCGTTCAAAATAGCGATGGTGATATATTACTGTGGCGTCGAAAACGGCAGCCATACATTAATGCCTGGACTTTACCTTATGGAAAGTTGCATACGGAGGATGAAAGCATAGAACAAGCTGCCAAGCGAGAGCTGAGCGAGAAACTAGCCCTTACAAACCAAGATGTGCGACATGTCGGTGATTGCTATATTCACGTTAATACAAATGGTCAATTATTATCAACTACGCTAGCGCACGTATTTCGATTTGAACGTGATGATATCGCTACACACGATAACCTTATTTGGGTTAAGCCTCATAAAATTACCCAATACAAGTTGGCTCCGGCGGTAGAGCAAATTATTGCCCGTAGTTTTTTTAACGACCCGCATTTCTTTGAAGAGTTTTATGAAAATTGGGAAAGTGACAACGGCGATTAAAGTTTGCTGCGTACCCAAGCGTCAATTGTGCCAGCACCCATGAAAAGAATGAGTGAGCCAGCGTCGCGAGCGGCTACTATTTCCTCCCAAAGCTTGTCGTTCAAATCTGTGTAAACAATCGAGTCTTTATTCGTAATGTTTGTTGTTAATTCTTGCGGGGTTAAGATTGCATAGTCGCTGTTTTCACGGGTTAAGTATGTCGGGGTCCAGTAAATCTTACGAGCAAATTCAAACTGGTTAGTGTACTGTTCATGAATAAAATATTGTCGCCAGTTTTGGTGTGGTTGATACACTAAAACAACATCATCAGAAAGTTCGTGGGCCATTTGTAAAGTGGCGGCAATTTCTTCTGGATGGTGGCCATAATCACTGTAAATATTATCAGCTAATTTTTCGAAGCGACGGTCGGTGCCTGGGAATGCATTAAGGATTTTAACAATCGCTTCTTCGTCACCGGCAGCACCTAAATGGTCAACCAAAAGTGTAAACACTAAGAATGCATTTTGACGGTTGTGAAGTCCGTCTAAATCAATGAAACTAACATCTCGTTTGTCTTGGTCGATAAGGTGAACAATTCCGTATTTACCTAAGCTATCCAGGTTAATGTCTTTGTTCCAGCAAATAACTAGTTTTGACTGGCTGATAAATTCGTTAAAGGCATCGAAGTACGACTTTTCAGTTGGGAAAGTATCCGGGTGGTCATAGTCAACCGAAGTGATAAGCGAAATTGATGGGTTGAAGTGCAGAAAGTTTCGGTCGTACTCATCGCATTCGTAAATGAAATATTCACTTTCGGGGTCGTACTTGCCGCTTGGTCCAAAACTAACCGTTGAGCCAATCGAATAACTGACGGGTATGCCGCGTTGTTGAAAGGCCCACACCGCCATGCCAGTTGTTGTCGTTTTACCGTGCGTACCGGCAATCGCAATCAGTTTCAAGTTGTGTTTTTCAATAAAGTCAGCTAAAAATTCGTCACGTTTGCCCATGCGAATGCCAAGTTGCTTCGCCATTACTAATTCCGGGTGATCGTCGGGTAGGGCAGCGGTGTAAACAAACCAATCCAGCGGCGTTGCTTCGTGGCTTGCCTTTAAAAACGTGCCATCTTGGCCAATATTGACAGTAACACCTTGTTGTCGCAGTTCTTCGGTAACGAGGCCTTCCACCAAATCTGAGCCTAAAATAGTGTGGCCAGCATCGCGGGCGATTTCTGCTAATGGGCCAATTCCAACTCCACCAATACCGGAAAAATATACATTCATACCCCCAGTATATCACTTGTAACAATAGAGGTGGTGTGATGTAATAGAGAAAAAGGTTGGGCCGCACACAAAAATGTTACAAAACTTATTTCATCAAATGCTTTTGCGTCGTCATTTTTGGCGTCACGCTACTTTAAGTGAAGTTGCTGAACTGTATGCGTCTCGCATGTTGCGCTTGGCGGCCCTTAATATTGCTGGTGCATTTATGTCAATTTACATGTACCAAGTTGGCTACAGTATTGGGCAAATTGCTTTATTTTGGGCTGCTTTTTACCTATTTAAGACATTGATTGCCCTACCGACTGCATCCGTAATCGGTCGGATTGGTCCGAAGCACGGAATTCTAGTTTCTAACCTCCTATATATTCCATCTATGATATGTTTTGCGTTTTTACCGCAGCTCGGGCCATGGCTATTGCTCCCAACCGTTATCTTCCAAGGTATTTCTGCATCGATGTATTCAATTGCCTATACGATTGATTTCTCAAAAGTAAAAAGCATTGAGCATGCCGGTAAGGAAATTGCTTACATGAATATTATTGAAAAAGTTACGGCGAGCATTAGCCCACTTATCGGCGGTATTTTGGCATATTTCTTTGGCCCACAAATTATCATTGTCATTGCTGCCTTATTATTTGCTTTAGCAGCCGTTCCGCTATTTAAAAGCGGCGAACAAGTCCGAACCGGTGTTAAATTGCAGTTTCGAGGCTTTCCATGGAGGTTGGTCCGAGAGCACTGGATGGCACAAGCGGCGGTTGGGTTTGATATCTTTACATCAGGAACTGTGTGGACACTGTATACGGCAGTGTTAATTATTGGTATAAGCTCTACCAATAACGACGTGTATGCTATTAGCGGTGTTTTACTTTCAGTTGTGTTGGTAGCGGCCTTAATCTCGTCATATATTTATGGCAAAATTATCGACAAAAAGGGCGGTAGGTTGCTCATGAAGGCTAGTATTATCGCTAACGGGTTAACGCACTTAGTGCGACCTTTCATTACCTCGCCTATAACCGTAGCTGGTGTCAACGCGGTTAACGAGGTTGCCACAACTGGCTACACGATGCCGTATACACGAGCGGTGTTCGACAATGCCGACTTATCAGGCCACCGAACAACCTATTTGGGAATGGTTGATGTGCTTGCTAACTTTGGTGCCTTTGTTGGGGCTGCGTTTCTGGCTGGGCTTACTTTTGTTGCCGGTGATACGTTTGCGTTAACAAATTATTTCTTCGTCGCGGGCGTGGTTGTACTACTGGTATTGACCGCGCATTTCTCTCTCTTTAAAAGATAATGCTCATGGTACAATTAGGGTAGAACATAAGGTGGGACACCTCGAGAATTGTGGCTGATAAAGGCAGAATAAAGCAAAGTATTAAAGACCTGCAACGTATTAAAACGTGGCAGCTTATTGTTTTGCTCATAATTGCTGGGTTTATATCAGCAACTTTTTTACGCTTAAATAACATTGGTATGGTTGAACGTCGTGATGCTGTTTTAAGCGCCGACAAGCATGGTGACGAGCAAGTTCTTATTCAAAGGTTGTATGATTTACAGCGACATGTCAGTGCTCATATGAATACTGACCTTGGCAGGGGAGTGTACCTTGAGTCAAGCTATGCGCGTGACCTTCAGGACTGGCAATCTTCGCAATATGGAGACGGAAATCCTAACGGAAATATTTATAAAAAAGCTCAAGAAGTTTGTGCCCCTCGGTTTAGGAGTTATTCAGCGGCGTACCTGCAGTGTACCACTAGTGAATTGGCAAAATATCCAGCTGCAGCTGACCCTGCAACCGACACTAGCAAGCCTCGGCAAGAAGCCTACATTCATGCATTTTCTTCACCCCTCTGGAGCCCTGACTTCGCCGGGTGGTCGGTGTTGTTATTTATCCTCATCCTAGGGCTCATCGTGGTGCGTTTTGCTAGCCTTGGTGTGCTAGCCTTGCTGTTGCGTAAGCATTATAAATCTATTTGATATTGACAGCGCCCCCGGTCAGGCTGTACGCTTACACTCGTATAGCATTAATAGGAGGTATAAATACTTATCATGGCTTACAGTCACACTAACTCAAAGGGCGTTACTTACTACTTGCACAGCACCGAAGTTACACTTCGTGGTGGCAAACCACAAACCATTTACTTCTTCGCAAAAGTTGAGAAGAATGCAAAGGGTCAACCAGTAGAACTACCTGAAGACCGCATTGTTAAAGAAAACCCACGTAACGGCTTTTTGACCGTTTCAAAGAAAAAATAGTCTTTAAATCACTATTGCACCGTAAGCGGTTTGATCCTATACTTAGGTCAAACAAACAGGTGCTGGAATACCCCCCTTCCCCGGGGGTATTTCTTTTTTTATGGGGTTGTATTGGGGTCGACCGAGGGCTAGAATAGAAGAACATGACTCACATGGTAGTAGTGAAAAATCTTAAAAAACGTTACGGCGATAAGCAGGCCGTTGATGGCATTAGTTTTTATGTTGAAAAGGGCGAAATCTTTGGAATCCTTGGCCCGAACGGTGCCGGCAAAACAACTACCCTTGAAATGATGGAAACGTTGCGGCCAATTGATGGTGGAAGCGTTAAGATTGACCGTATCGATGTTGCTACGAACCCGCAAAAAATTAAATACATTATTGGTGTGCAACCGCAAAGCCCTGCCTTCCAAGACAAAACCCGGCTTACTGAAGTTATTGAAATGTTTGCGGCCGCATATGGGGAAAAGGTAGATGTTATGCAGTTCCTTCGCGACGTTGACCTTGAAGACAAAGCAAAGAGTTATGTTGAAAATTTGTCTGGCGGTCAAAAACAGCGATTAAGTATTACGACTGCCTTAGTGCATGGCCCAAAGGTATTCTTTCTTGACGAACCGACTACCGGCCTTGACCCTCAAGCTCGCCGCCACCTATGGGACTTAATTGAGAAAGTTCGCGAAAAGGGAATAAGCGTTATTATGACTACCCACTACATGGACGAAGCAGAAATTCTTTGTGACCGAATTGCTGTTATGGATAATGGCAAAATTGTCGCCATTGATACCCCTCGAAACCTTATCGATCAATTACTGGCCCGCGGCTTTAGAAAGAAGAAGCTTGTTCAACAAGCTAGCCTTGAAGATGTTTTTATCGATTTAACCGGTAAGGGCCTGAGGGATAGCTCTGAATGAAGTCTAATTTTAAAAAGAGTTGGTTTACAGTTCTCACGTTCGTACGGATTAATACGAAGCGTTTCTTTCGCGATCGTACAGCAATTTTTTTTACTATTCTTTTTCCGCTCATTTTCTTATTCGTATTTGGAAGCTTAAATAGTGGCGGTGGTGAAGTTTCGTTTAATGTGGCTATCATCAACAACTCACAGTCGAATTTTGCGAGGGAGTTTGTAAATACTGCTAACGAAAGCGACGTCCTTGTAGTTAACGAAGAGGTTACAGGCCTCGACGACGCCAAACAGAAGATGAATCGATCGGAACTGGACGCTACGTTAATATTGCCAGAAGCATTCGGGGAAACAGTTGATGGCCAAGGCTATCCTAGTGGTGAGCTAAAAGTACTCTATACCCAAAATAACCAGCAATCTGCAATCGCCCTAACATCTATTCTTGAGGGTCAATTTAGGCAAATTAACGACACTATCGTACCTTCCGTCACGCCATTTACCGTAAAGGGTGAACAGCTGAACGAAAAAAGCCTGTCTGCCTTCGATTACACCTTCGCTGGTCTGCTTGGTTTCGCGATTATCGGGATGGGTATCTTTGGGCCGATTAACGTCTTCCCAGAGCTCAAGAAGATGGGAATTTTGCGCCGCTTGAGCACTACGCCGCTAAAGGTGTGGCAGTACTTCGTATCAACCATGATTGGCCAAGCAATTATTGGTTTAGTGGCAATTGCTGTTATGTTCGCGGTGGCTATTAGTGTCTTTCATTTGGAGGTAGTGGGCAATTGGGCGGAGCTGACTATATTTGTCATCTTTAGTATTATCATGATCCTTGGAATTGGGTTGGCACTTGGTGGCTGGGCGAAAAATGAACGCCAAGTAGCGCCGCTTGCCAATATTATCGTTTTTCCGATGATGTTTTTATCCGGAACATTCTTCCCACGATTCTTGATGCCAGAATGGCTACAGAATATATCAGCGTTCTTGCCACTCACGCCCGTTATCGATGGCATTCGCCTTATTACTACTGAAGGCCTGCATTTCATCGATATCCTGCCTCAGATAGGCTTAATAGCGGTTTGGACGGTGGTTATATACATTGTTGCTTTTAAGGTATTTAGATGGGAGTAAAAAATGGGTGAACAATACAACGCATATGAAGAGCTAGGCGGTAACACTCCTTCGGAATTAACTTCAGATAAAGAGCAGGCGCTGTACGACCAAGGATATGGAGATAAAGGATTTCGTGCACGAATCGAGGCACGCAATCGAGATGCGCAATATGCTGAAAAGCTCATAATTGATGCCGCACAGAACATAGTAGATAAAGCCGGCGGAGAAGAAAATCGAGAGGCTATGATTGCATTTGATAAGGCCAAGGGAATTGATACTGATTCTCAAGAATACCGCCTTATGCTTATACGAGAAAATCGACATAGAACTCGCCACTCTTAATTTTGAAAATCTAACACTTATGTCGCATAAACGACCAATGAATTACGTTAGTATAAAAATAATATTGATGCGACATTATGCCTTAATGCTATAGTTAATAGCATGAATGTTGTGAGTTTGTTTTTGAGAAAGCTAATGTCTACTGGGTTCAATGCTTGGGCTTTTATTATCGTAACCGCCTTCGCCGCCTTAGGTAGTTATTTATTCGTAAGCGCTTACGCTGGTAACCCGACTGTAACTATACAGACTGAAAATGGAACACTTGCGGGCTGTACGACATCCATTGCCGACACAGCCGCATCCGCAGGTGGTGCAATACGATTCGGTGACTGCACGAACGATCCTACGGCGGGGGCGGGCGCGCAATTACCAATTAGCTATAGCCTCGCCTCATTAAGCGGTTCATCAGTATATATTGCACCCACAGGCTCCGATACCAATAGCGGTACGGTTGGTTCGCCTTTCGCTACACTTGCTAAAGCAATAAGTACAGCTTCGAATGGAAGCAATATTGTTATTAGGGGCGGTACCTACCGCGATCATGTAAATGTCAAAGTCCCCCTTACTAAGACTTTAAAGTTAATTGCGTATCCAGGAGAAACGCCTGTATTTAACGGCGCTCAAACTGTTAGTGGCGGATGGGTTACGGATGGTTCGCTTAGGTATATCGCTTACACGCCACGCCCTGTGGCAGATGGGAGTGGTATATCTTTCACAACAGGTCAAAACCTCACAGGGGATGGAGTAGGTAAATACCCGGATCAGGCCTGGATTGGCAGCACTCAACTTCGACAGGTTAGCGCACGCGCTTCAGTAGTGAACGGAACTTTTTGGGTAGATCAGACTAACGACCGCCTATACATGACTGCGACAAATGCCGCCCAAGCTAATATTGAAGTATCTGACGGAAACCGTTTCCTCTATGTTGATGCACCGAATACAACAGTTGAAGGCGTTAAGGTGACTCGCTACTCAAACAACGGCGCGGACTACGGTGTGATGATTTTTGCGACAACTGCCGACAATACAGTTATGCGTAATGTAGAAATCAGTGATTCGGCCTATCTAGCCGTGCTGTATGACGGCAGCAGTAACCGTAACAATGGAAGTCTTATGGACCACGTAACGTTGAATAACTCTAATTGGATGGGGATGAGCCTCAATGGCACGGATAACTTCACTATCCAAAATTCAAGGCTTACGAATATGAATAGTTTTAACGAATTTACGTTTAGTCCGCAATCGGGCGCAGTTAAAGCTGCGCGTACTTGGCATACTAAGATTCTTAGCAATGTCGTGTCGGGGAATAACAGCCATGGAATTTGGTTCGATATTAGTAATTATCACACAATTATTGCGAGCAACTCTATGACCAATAATGCCGGCTCAACGGTATTTTATGAAATATCGGATGATTTATTATTAATTGATAATTACATTGCCTCGAGCACTGGTCAGCCTGTTAAATTAGCTGGCTCGTCTGGATTAAAACTGATTAACAACACAATTATAGGCGGTACGGATCCAGTTGGGGTGTATACGGACGAGCGCTCAATGGCGGGCTGTTCCAACCCGGAAAATCCGCCGTGTGGACCATGGGGAAATATGCGTGATTCGTATCATTTACCAACCCCAGATACCCTGGATTGGATTCCACGAATTGATAGTATGTTCAATAACATCATCGCCTACCCAACGAGTGCAGGCTACTGTGGGGTAGTAACACCTGTCTGTATTACCCAGCGCAATACCGATGCGTATGTTCCGATACAAACAACCATACATGTTGCTGACAGTTCTCGAGGAATTCCTCGGACGCAGATCAACGGTAATGTGTACGCCAACGGTAGTAGCTATATATTTAGTATTAACGAACCGTCGGGACGCTATACGACTACCAGCGCATTTTCTACTGCTATGGCTGGTAGCCCAGTCTCAATCTCGGGGTTTGAATCAGCGGGCCGATACGGCAATAGCTATGTCCAATCAGATGGTACACCCACCGCATCGCTAGCTGGGCTACATGGGTCGGCGGTAGCTGTTCCAGCCAACGCTGATATGAATATGTTCATTATGGCTGGAACGCGACATTACGGTGTAACGTGGAAGTAATATTGTTTCTTTCGCCTTACAAAGCTATACTTTCATTAGTTAACATTAACTTTTTATAGATAATTTGGAAGAGATATAAAATGAGTAGGACTGGAAGACGATTACAAGCGGCCGCCCAGGGAGCACGCACTTCTATATCATTAGTGCTATCGCCAGCTAGTCGCAGCTATAGTAATGGCGCGACTGTAACAGTAACGATTTTAGTTAAAACCGGGAGCACGGAGGTCAATACCGTCCAAGCAAACTTAACGTATCCAACTAACAGGCTTTCATTTCAATCTATTAGTACTTCTGGTAGCCCCTTTACTACTGTTATTGAAAGTAGTGGTGGGAGTGGCTCGGTACGATTGGGAAGCGGTATCTTAGGCGGGTCAACGAGCGGTACTAAAACTGTAGCAATTGTCACCTTCACCGCATCGGGCGTTGGTTCAGTGGCTATCACGTTTGCAGCAGGTTCAGGGGTTGCCGATGCAAACACTTCTTCCGACGTACTTCAAAGTACTACTGGCGCAACGTATACCATTACATAATTATGAAGGATAACAAGTAATACCTATGGCACATTTTAGGCGACCGAAACTAGTTCCTATTGTTATTGCGATAGTAGCCATGGCCTTTATAGGGCTAGCTTTGTATACTAGCTTACTTTGGCGACAATTGAGTACCAATACCGAGAAAGCAAGCACCTTATCACTCGATTCCTCAACCTTTGCAATAAAAAAAGGCACTGATGTTACGGCAACTATTCAAATCTCCTCAGAGGAACCTATCGATACTGTTACAGCAACAATTAATTACGATGCTAGCCAGTTGGCTTATAAATCAATTGATAATGAAAATTCTCCATTTGGATCATACATCCCGCCTGTCGTAAAAGACGATACCGTAACGGTTCAAGTTGCAAAGTTGGGTGGCGAAACAGTTAAGGGCGACGTGAAAGTTGCTTCGGTGACGTTTACCTCCTTGAAAGATGACAACGCAAACCTCAAAATAAGCGAAGGTAATGCAGCCAATGATGGCATTGCCACCAACCCACAACTACAGTTCGATACTAATGAAAAAACTACTGTATGGCTGTTTTCTGCCATCACTACTATAGTGTTTATAGTTCTACTTGGCTTACTGTGGAACATCTTAAGAACAAAAGTAAAAAAGAAAAGGGCCCATCATGAAGTTAAGAATTAAAAACCTTTCGTACTTTTTTGCCATCGCATTGGTGGTATCTTCAAGTATCGCAATCTATAGTGTGGATTCAGCCCAGGCGGTTGCGTGTACGGCTCCTGGTAGCGACTACGGCACTGTTACCCAAACAAGTACTGTCTCTACTGCCGGTACCTACCGTATTTGGGCGCGAATGGCAGCTTTGAATACTACTGACGATAGCTTTTTACTCGAAATTGATGGGAATACTTGTTATATCGTCGGGGGTTCAAACGTTCCAACCTATACAAGTGGCGCAACAACCCACTTTGCAAACAATACTACTGGATGGATTAGTACCACCAGCACCGGTACCCCCATCGACGTATCTTTAACTGCTGCAAGTCATACTTTTAAACTTATTGGTTCTTCTCAGGGGGTAGTGGTCGATCGCCTTATTCTTACCGGTGACACTGGTTGTACGCCAAAGGGCGTGGGTGATAATTGCATTACTATTTATCTAGCTGCCGATATTGACCAAAACAGCAATGTTAACTTTCTTGACTTTAGCCAATTGGCATCAAAGTATAACCAATCAGGTGCTTCGCTTGGCCGCGCCGATATTAACTTGGATGGTACAGTTAATTTTCTTGATTACAGCCTTTTGGCCAATAAGTACGGTCAGTAGACCGATGAATAGTTACGAGTAATTTGCGCCTACGAAAGAACCGAACCACGTAGTACCACCGTTAATGGACTCAAATACTAAAATATCCGTAGATCCTGCTTGAGTTGAAAGCGTAGGGGCGGTGCCATCGGGCCATTTCACTGATGCCGGCCATGACACAGAATAGTTACCGCCACTTCCTTGGGTGATATGCAAACCAAATGACGAAGAAGTACCGTTTACTGCACCTGCAAAACTAAAAGTTACTGCTGCGGTGAGGTTAACGTTGAATACATTTGCTATGGCTAGGTTGAGCGTAGTGGCACCCGATGCTCCTGTGATATTACTTATAATATCGTTTAATACGGCATTTCGCCACTTGCTAGTAGCTGAATTGTAAGACAAAACATGATTATCCGCTGGTGCGCTTAATGCGACATCACTCGCTCCACTTAAATTTGAGTTAGCTCCAATAAATCCCATAGACTCTCCTTGCCCCTATAGTAGGGGAAAATGATTTAAATGTCTAGGTATGCTTATGGTTTAAGTATAGGTGAGGTAGGAAGATTGTAATATCTTCAATTTTTCATATTGATGTATATTGTAAAATAAGTTTTTGGTGGGGCAGAAGAGAGGTTTTTTGAACGAAATCTTCCCTCCCTTGTCGATTGGTTTATGAGTAACCCGGTGCAAGATTGGAGTTACGAACTTGAGGTAGCCTCAAGTAGTTTAATGGAGTCGAGCTACACCTACTAGACAGCGGTTTAGTGTACTGCCTGAAAGTTTTTGAACCTTCGTAGCACTTTGATGCTGCTAGCACTCGCATTGACAGAGTGCCAGTCATCTGATATAATCCCCGTTAACTGCAAGTGAGGGTAAGTGGCCAGGGGGTCCAAAACTTCAGCCAGACAGAAGCCTGTCGCCAGCACACATGACAAGATCCGGTAAATCGACTTATTTGTGCAAACGTTCTTTTAAGTATACCTATTCATAGGTATAGCATCGCGCTCCAACAAAAAAAGACCTTTCGGTCCTTTCTTGTCGGTAAATCGATTTATTGCATATGGTTTTCACCATAAGCCATATATCAATAATAGCGTAAACGCTCGCGATGTCAAAATCCCCTGGTTCAATTTAATTTAATCCGGTAAAGGACCGGCAATAAAAATAAATGAATAAACCAGCAGAAATACAACCTGGAACTCACTTCCAGCAAGCACTCTCGGTAATAGACGAGAGTAGCGAGGAACATGAAGCTATGACGGAAAACACAACAAATATCCTCCGCACGATTGTTGATAAATACGAAACAACCGTTGGCACTGGATACGTTGGCGTTGATGGAGTCGGTGAGGTAACCGACAATACTAATGTGGCGCCAGTAGGCTTGCTCTACGGTCGCATTCAAAGTGGCAAGACTCGAGCAATGATTCTAACAGCAGCATTAGCACTCGACAATCATTTCCGTATCGCGGTAATTTTGACCTCGAACATTAACCGCCTAGTAGGACAAACTCACCAGGACTTCATTGATGGAATGCCAACGGTACAGATTTACTCAAAGGCTGACCTAAAGGGTAATGGGCTTACTACAGAAGCTGCGCATATTGCACGTGCACTTGAGGATAAAGATTTTGGTGTTGTAATAGTAGGCTCAAAGGGCCCGCAAGTACTTCAGCAGCTTACTGAGTTTCTAACTAAGATTGGTGCCGAGAAGTATCCCACTATCATCTTCGATGATGAGGGTGATCAAGCGACACTAGATACCAATACGGGTAAGCGATCGAAGTCTGACCCAGAAGCACCACCAAGCACAATTCATAGCTTAGTGCATAGTAGCGAAAGTGTTTCGTTACGTAAGGTGATGCCTTACGGGGTATTTGTTAGTGTTACGGGTACTCCGCAAGGTATCTTTTTGCAAAATACTGACTCACGTTCGCGACTTTCATTCGTTCATTTGCTGGAAGCAGGTGAGCAGTACGTTGGAGGAAAAGTATTTTTCGGCGAGTCATCACCGGCTGACGTTCCATACATTCGGCTTGTGGATGAGAATGAGAATATTAAGCTGCACGAAGACGAAAGTTTAGTACCTGAAGGCCTTCAGGCTGCGGTATGTTTCTTTATCGTATCAGCCACTGCCATAGGTATTACTACGGGTAAATGGCAAGAGTACAAAATGCTTTGTCACACTAGCGTGAAGCAGAGCGATCACTCAGCGGTAAAAGATTTAGTCGATGGCTTTGTGTCGAATATTATTGGTGCGCTTAGGGCGCCGAACGATGTAGCTAACGCTTTAATTATTACTCAGCTTAGGAAGGCGTACGATGAACTTCTGCTGACATGCACGGATGCGCCGTCCTTTGATGACATTCTGAAAGAAGCAAAGACACGTATCCTACATCGGAAGCTATTCACTGTAAATGCTAAGTCGACAAATGATGAAATGCGTTATAGTAAATCATATAACTTTTTGATTGGCGGCAATACAGTAGGTCGAGGGCTGGCTATAAAGAAGCTCTTAGTAACTTACTATACAAGGCTTCCGAAGAACTCGATGGCAGATACCATGTATCAGCATGCTCGAATGTTTGGATATCGTAAGGATACACTCGCATATACTCGTGTCTTCTTGTCACGAACACTCTATAGGCGTTTTCGTGAGATTTATAAGGGTGATGAAGATGCGCGAAAGTACATCGAGCAGAACGGTTTTGATGAAAAAGGTGCCTTACTTTTAAAGACGGTAATGCCCGGTGTAGGCTTAAGGCCAACTCGTCCAAACGTACTTGATGCAGATAAGGTGAAGGTCTTATATCCGGGTCGTGCCATTTATCCAAATTATCCTGTATACAAGAAGGATGAGGCGGACAAGGTTACGGCAGCTGTGAACAAAATCATGAAGCAAGTGGCACCTGAGTTTCTAACTTCACCCAAGAACAGTAAAAAGATTTCGTTAGAAGACGCGCAACGACTTGCTAAGGCGTTAAAAACTCACGCGACAAACTCTTGGTCCGACAAGCATGTTTCTAGTTATTTGAAGACCTTTGCACAGCAGCTAGGAGACGATACTGTTATGTTGGAATGGCGTGAATCTGATCGTAAAGCCGATGATACGGTCGGGGGATATATCGACAATGGTGTTCACTTTGGTGGTAAAAACGGTGAATTAAATCGTTGGCAGAAAGCTAAAGAGCCGACCTTGTTCATTGCTAAAATGAAGGGCGCTAAGTTGAGTAAATGGGATGATACGAGCTTCTACTATCCAACGATTGTTGGCCCTGAATCGCTGAATCCATACATCTTCAATAAAAGTTAATATCCAGCCAAGGCCAGGTGTTGGCTAATGCTTTTGCCAATAACACGACCAAGGTCTACTGGAACCGCATTGCCAATGAATTTAGCGATGTGTGTAGTCGGTACTTTTTCGGTGTTCTCAGTGAACTTGTATGTATCAGGAAAGGTTTGTATACGTGCTGCCTCTCGCAGTGTAATAGCCCTGTGCTGCTCTGGATGGCCAAAGCGGCCGTTACCCAAACCTGTACAGTTGGTTGTCATGGTTGGGGCTGGTTCGTCCCATCGCATACGCCCGTATACGGTATGCATGTATGATTTTCCTGACTCCTTAAGGTAACAGGCTGGTAGTAGCGAGCGATCCCATGCCGAGGCGTCACCGCCATCTGAGGGGGTCGCTTTGATACGCTTTTTATTTAGGTCGTTCATTTTTACCGCACGATGTAGTGGATCAAAGGCACTAATGACGCCGTCTTCTATTGGGGGTAAATCCGAGATGGCGTCCCTCACTGTGACTTTCGCAGTTGTATGCGTAGGTGCTATCAGTGAGATAGGTCCAAGACGTGAGGCTAGTAAGACAAGCCTGTGCCTTTTTTGGGGAATTCCGTAATCAGAAGTATCTACGATGACGTACTCGTACTGGTACCCGTGGTCCGTGAGTGTTTGTAGAAACTCTTGAAATACTGGGTACTTATTTTCTTTTGCCAAACCTCTTACGTTTTCCATAGAAACAATTTCCGGCTTCAGGGTAGCAACGTATTCCCCGAACTTCTTAAGAGGCGTCATCTTATCTTCGGTTGGACCCTTTCGATTAAGACCTGAGTATGGCTGACACGGCGCACAACCAACGAGAACTTTAATGTCAGCTCCTTTGAACATCTCAGATATCTCAGAAGAGCTGACGTTAGAGATGTCGTTGGCTACAAATCGAGCTTTGTTATTTGCTTCATAGCCAAATTTACATGTCACATCGTTATCTATACCCGCTACAACGTTAAAGCCTTCTAGTTGAAGACCATGTGTCAAGCCACCAATTCCGCAGAATAGGTCAACAACCTTAATTTTTTGCTTTTGCTTTATCATCCTGTATCTAGATTAGCAAAAATCGCGCAAAAACTCGAGCTTTATATTTGTTAATGTTATGAACGGAATCCTAGTCCTTCGTTTTAAAGAAACTACCTATCTTTGATTGGTTCCTTAAGAACGGTTCTCAGTAACAACAAAAGACAACGGCTTCAAGTGAGCAGTGTACGGCAACCTGAGGACATCATGGTCTGTCATAAGTAGTGGCCCCGCAAGAATTAACTCAAAACTATCCCTCAGGCCTTCTGAGACACTTGAACCACTCGGACTTGAGGTTGAGTAGATAAGCTTCATGTTTGTTCTACGAGCATCCCTGTTGATAGTGAGAATCGCCTTATCGAAGCGCTCCTGGTCCATACGAGCCAAGTCATTCTCTTCTATGTATATAAAGACTTGAGGTTGGGTGCTGTGACTAAGAACTCGTTCAGTACAAAGCTGTGCAAGGTCCTCTAGTCTCTGAAATGTCTTTTCATCACCGTTACGCTCTATATCAAATAGTAGATACTCTGGCTTAATGTCTAATGACGAAGAAAAGCATTGCTTCAGATCAAATATGGCGAACTGTATCTTCTTAGGGTCTAAGGCTGCTAGGCGGCTAGCTATGAGCCTTTCTACAAGGAAACTCTTACCTGAGCCTGTCTGGCCTAACAAAAGTAGAGAGTAGTTTACATTAAAGGTAAAGTAATCAGCCGACGTAATATTCATGAGTGATTGATGCGCTGGTCAATCTCAATTAGTATCTTGAAGTATTCAACAAGGGACCGCAGGTCCTCGGAACTGTGCTTAGAGTCCATATTCATTTGCCAAGCACATATCGTTGTAGGTTGAGTACGCAACTGCAGCGGTTGCGCTTTCGCCAAGTTTCAATTTTTCACCAGTACTAATACCTAATGCAGAACGTGCCTTTGTGAAGCAATCTCGCTTTGCGTTAGAGCTGTATACCCTGTCACCCACAATAAAGAATATAGACAGGATAAAGATTACCGAGAGAGTGATTACTAGAGGCTTATTCTGGTAGGTCTTTGTGTTCATATGCCTAATGTAGATCAGTTTTAAATTGTAGTCAAATGATTATGGTCCGTAGTCTTATGACTACATATGCTTAGAGCATGTCTATCGGAAGCGAAGAAGCCTTTTTAAATCAGCTTAGCAAGCGTATTGCTGAGTTACGTAAAGCTAGGGGCTTTACTCAAGAGAGGCTCGCTAGCGAGGCTTCACTAGACCGAGTTGCTATTGCTAACATTGAGACCGGCAAAAGGCGGCCTACTGTTACTACGGTTTATAGAATTGCCCAGGCTTTGCGTATTGATGTTGATAAATTCTTCCAGGGTTTGTAGGGGAACCCCCATACCACCCGAAATTTCCCAGGCAAGGGGAGGGAGTCCTATATTAAGCTTGCCTGTGGTCTGCATAAAAAAATAAAAATAGTATCCGAACATTGTTATCCGACATGCTTACCTGGCTGTGTCTCTGCAAGGAAAAAGTTTAAGCCCTGCAGTTTTATAGGTACAACAGGTTATTCTTGCTATAGATTACTGTATGAATGTAGACCAAAAATACTCAAAAACGTATCATTGTAGTAGAGGTGAATGTTATGTCTGAAGATGTGCGTGGTTTGGAGCTTTTAAGGCAATTAAAAAACGATAGAGACTTCTGTCTCTCGATTGAACTTGTGCGACATTCAGGGGGTGTATATGCCCAAGCAGCGAGCGCCTCGTTAATACTGGAGAAGTATCATCTACCGAGCACATTCTGGGAGATAATCAGTTATTATATTGAAACGGATGTCTGGGATGAGTCCTTAATCGGTGAATACGTCAGCATAGAAGCGAACCCTAAAGGTACGGTATCGTTAGTCCTTGCGCACGATATCACTGTGAATGAGCTAAAGGCTTATATAGATAAGTATTGGCGTTCTAGTATTAAGCCCGGCCTTGATGCTTACGCTCTAGATCGTAGAAAACGTATAATTACTAAACCCTTATCTGACCGTGACAGAGATATTCGTGCTGACATAGATGCGGGGCTCAGTAACATTGTTATTGCTAGCAATCATGAAGTGGATGTTAAGACAGTTGGTCGTATTAAGAGTGCGTACAAAAAGGACAAGAAAAGAGTTTTTTAGCTGTCATTCCTGTAACCTTCGTATAAATTTACGATGAGTGCATGGAAGTACTCAAAGCTCAAAATAATACAGCGGACCATACCATATTAGAGTTGGTTGATCTGCTTGAGTGTATTGAGGTATCAGACTCTCTTTTAGCCTTGAACGGCATATCAATATCGGATAACAATGGAGGACGTATTGCACTTTAGGTGCTAGAATCACAACATGGTACGTCATCAAGCCACAGACATTAAAAGATTACGTTACGTTTTGTATGTACGTAAATCCACAGAAGATGAGAATCGTCAGGTCCGTTCAATCGATGATCAGATTAAAGACTGCCAACGGTTAGCTAAGGACCTCGACTTGAACGTAGTGGAGGTGCTTAAGGAGACGAAGTCGGCTAAACTTCCAAACCAACGGCCAGTGTTTAATCAAATGATTAAAGCATTGGAAGACAAAAAGTATGATGCAATTCTTTGTTGGCATCCTGATAGATTGAGTCGTAACATGCTTGAGGGCGGGTACATTATCAATATGCTAGATGAACGCACACTACAAGATATCCGTTTTCATAGTCACCAGTTCAGCAATGATGCCAATGGCAAGATGTTGCTTGGAATGCTTTTTGTCTTCTCGAAGCAGTATTCGGATGATTTATCTGACAAGGTCAATCGAGGGGTGTCGGGAAACCTTGATGAGGGGAAGTCTGCAGGTACGCCTAAGTGGGGCTATAACCGTAGTGAGGTTAGCGGCCTATATGAGCCAAATGGCCATCATGAGCTTGTTAAACAGGCGTGGCAAATGCGATATCAAGGTGAGAGTCTTTCGGGTATTACACAATTCCTTAAGGATCGTGGTGTGAAGAGGATTACGAAGGACGTGAGAAGGCGTAGAGAGATTCATCCAATACTTACAACCGTTAGTAAGATGTTTAGAGATCCCTTTTATTACGGAATATTATTACAGGCTAACCAGACCGTGAATCTAGTGGAACTTCATGGGCTTCAGGCTGTTGCAACTAAAGAAATGTACGAGGCTATACAGGCTATGAGTCGTGGCAGAACACGAGATAGAAACACCAAAAAGAGGGTCACTTTCTACCCACTACATGCATTTGTATACTGCGCAGTTTGTAAGGGTCCGAACCATATGATAGTTGGTAAGAACAAGAACGGTAGCGGTAAAAGTGTACTGTCTTATCGTTGTAACAATAGGGACTGTACTCGTAAACCTAGGTCTATCCGTGCTAAGCATATCTTTAGGTCTCTGTACGAGTACCTTGAAACGATTACTATCTCAGATGAGATGTACGAGCGTTACGGCAAGGCTATTGATGATATGACTGACGAGAAGATTATCAAGATCAAAGAAGAGGTCTATAGCTTGAA
The DNA here is from genome assembly GCA_028289065.1 of Candidatus Saccharimonadota bacterium. Classification (GTDB taxonomy): domain Bacteria; phylum Patescibacteriota; class Saccharimonadia; order Saccharimonadales; family Saccharimonadaceae; genus Microsaccharimonas. Next base: position 4,210 of record JAQGHA010000007.1, on the reverse strand, counting down.
TGGTTCACTCAATCATATTAAGAGTGAGATTAACGAACGTACGCTAGCTATTGGTCGCTTTGATGAGGGTTCTCCTGTTTTCGTATCGAGTATGAAACGGCTTGAGGATCTATCTAATGACCAGATGTCATTAGAAGCTCAAATTGCAAAACACAACAAGAAAATTGAGAATCCTTCTAGGATTAAGCTTAATAAAGAAGAGTTTTTGAACCTTCTCAAAACAGCAAAAGATAAGATGGTCGCTGGGTCTGCCGTGGAAAAAGATGCCTTATGCCGTATTTTGTTTTTGAACCTACGTGTTGATAACGAAAAAATCGTTGATTACCTCTGGAGAGAGCCATTCAACGATCTAGTCGGAAGTTCTTTATTAAATTCTGGTGGGGCTGGATAGAGTTGAACTATCTACCAAGTGGTTATGAGCCGCCTGCTCTGACCGATGAGCTACAGCCCCGCACGAGCTATTATACTATGTATTTCAATCTGTTGAGATATAATAAGTATGAAGGTGCTTATGCCTGATATAAACATTCATAAAATTATATATACTTTACGCCATAAATATTTGACGTTTAATAACGTTGTGATTGCGGCGGCTTTTTTGATTGCGGCCAGTTGGGTATGGGGTTCTCTCGAGGTGATGCAACGAAATTATGCCCTCCAAAAGGAAGTAGACATTAAGCAAAGGCAACTGCAATTAACAAAGTTGCAACGTGACAGCCTTGAGTTACAAAAGAAATATTATCAAACGGATGAATATAAAGAATTGGCCGTTCGCGATACTTTGGGGTTGGTTAAGCCGGGCGAAAAGCTACTGATTTTACCAGATAATACCGACCAAGCCAAAGCTGCTGATGCGCCGGTTCAGCAAACGGCTGCAGTTCAACAAGCTGTACCTAACTTACAGCAGTGGTTGAATTTCCTATTCGGCGGTAACAGTAAAAGTATCAATAGTAACGACGAAAGTTAATTTATACTAAACAGTTCAAAACTTGTTTTTCGATAGTAATGTCTACGTGGGTTTTTGCGTTGATGGTCAAAAGTTCACCATCAGTTTGAGCCAACGTTTTATCAACTGTATCAAATGAAAACTTGTCAGTTTGCTTATCTTCTTTCAACTTAATTAGCGAAGCTCGCAAAATTAATCCAATTAACTTTAATTTGTTTTCATGTGTAGAGATGGTAACTTCAAATAACCCATCGTCCATACGTGATGGGCGTGAAACGGTTAAGTATTTAGACATGCGGTCGACATTACTGACAATGACGCTATCGTATTTTTTTGGTTCAGAGCCGATTTTTAATTTCACTGGGCTGTGGGTGAATAGTGTTCGGGCAACCAGCCAGGTTTCTTTAAAACGATTGAGTTTCGTCTTGTTCAGCTCTTCACTGACCATGGATGAAATTCCAAAACCAATGTACGAGTGAGCGTAGCGATGAGTCTTCATTAATTTTGAGCGATAAGAAATACGCAGTAGGTCAATTTGTTTTGTTTCACCGGCAACTATTAAATTAATAACATTCTTGGTGTGAACGTTATGATAGTGGTCGTTAGCATTACCAGCAGGTAGCAGCCCCGCAGTTGGCTTGTAGCCTTTGTTTTGGGCTTTCATAATACCGTTGACGACTTCATTGTAGCCACCGTCGCCACTGGATGAAAAGATTAGTGGTTTTTTTGAAGCCTTAGCAATTTTATAAGCTAGCTTTTCAGCATGGCCGGCATATTCGGTCGCAATTAATTCAACCTTTTGGTTAGGCAGTTTTTTTAGAAGATTTTTTTGAAATTCTTCAGCCAAAGTTTTGCTCGAGCCAGTACTATTTGGGTTATAGATGATAGCAACGGTGGTGTAATTCATATATCTAGTATACTAGAGTAATGCTACAAGACATTTTATTTGCTATTTGGTTTCTACTTCCGGCTGCGGCCGCTAATATGATACCTATTTTTGCCGCTGCTATTCCAGCTTTAAAAAAATATGACGCCCCAATTGATGGCGGCCGTACCTGGCGTGGCCATGAACTTTTAGGCCCGCATAAAACTTGGCGGGGAATTATCGCTGGTATTATTATTGCTACATTTGTTTTGTGGCTACAACAATATTTAGCGGCCAACTATGATTGGGCAAGAGCAATAACCGATGGTATTGATTACACTAGTTTACCGGTATTAATTCTAGGCCCACTATTCGCAATTGGAGCACTTGGTGGTGATGCAATTGAAAGTTTCTTTAAGCGCCAACGAAACATTAAATCTGGCGGTTCTTGGGTACCATTTGACCAACTAGACTATATTATCGGTAGCGTATTTGTTACGCTGTTCTTCGTTATCCTCACACCAATGCAATACCTATGGATATTTATTATCTGGTTTGTAATGCACTTAGTCGCCAGTTACATCGGCTACTTACTTGGACTGAAAAAAGACCCAATTTAATAATCAGTCGCGGCCGGTTGAATACTGCCATAGTGCATAAAGGCCGAGAAGTAGCGATAAGCCAATAATTACATAAATACCGGTTGCAAGCGCAACAGGGTCGCCAAAGGCTTTTACAACCAGCAATCCGACAATTCCCACCCATGTTAAAGCCATGCTGACTTTTCCTGGGCGAGTAGGATGAACGGCAATACCTTTTTGCTTTTTATACAAGATGACGAGGGGGATGATAATTTGCGGAATAACCAGTGCGGCAATAACCCACCAACTCGTAATACCGGCCACGACGAATACAAGAATAGTTAAGAGTGTGCCGATTTTGTCAGCCGCTGCGTCAAAAATTTCTCCTAAATGAGATTTGGTACCAGTACCTTCAGCGACTAAGCCATCAGCGATATCGAGCAAGCGACCAAAGGCGAGTAGTAAGAGGCCGATCCAATAATGACCACTCATAATAAAGGTTAAACCGTATATCACGATGGCAAACCCAATAACGGTAATTAAATTAGCCGGCGTCAAAACACCACCACTATTAGCGGCGATTCTCTGAAAGGAAGTTTGCTCGGCCGCTGGGATAGATTCCCAGTCGGGTTTTTTGGAGGCGCGGTGTAAGCTCATTAGTCCATTATACAAAAAAGGCTTCGAATTGCATCGAAACCTGTTTTGGTATCTCAAGCAATATGTATCGGAGCCTTCCTTATAGGCTAACTGATGATAAACGGTAATTTATAACGAGTATAGAAAGTAGTTACTTTTATACATCAGTAGGACTGGTGTCTATGGAGACGATGTTTGAAGCTTACCTAATTCTTTGTATTCGAGAACTACACCTTCATTAGTTAAGTCCAAAAGTCTTATTTGGTTACCGATGACTTGCTTGGAATAATCGGCTAATACTACTTTTTCATCTAACTGACGCAATACTACGTAATTTTTGTTGCCTTCTGTGTATGTATAGAACTTGGTTTGATTTGAAGCTACGCTGCTTGCGTATTGATATATAAATAGCAAACTTAATAACGTAATAATTATTTTTGTTGAGACACTATACACTGCAAAATTGAATGCGAAGTCATTGTATGTTTCTGTACGCTCTTTAACTTTTTCTATGTGTAAAAGGTATTTATTTTCAACACCTTTTGTCTTTCTGAAATAAATTGATGGAATCATGATATGTCTAATAGCCACATAAAACGTAAGAGTCCATACAAAGATTGGAGCAATGTAATTAGATTCCCGTATCAAGAAAAACAGCGCGCAGAAAGTTAACAGTACCGAAAAGTTTCGAAAAAGTGTCCTTACAGGGTGCGGTTTCACTTTAGTGCTCGTGAAGTAGGTACCTAAATATCCCGCTATTACCCATAAGATTATTAATAGAACTAAACCTGTAGCAAATATGGAGGGCAGGGAAAATGAGACGAATTGTAGGGGTATTCCGAAATATGCACCATATCCCATATCGTATGTGAATTTAATTATATAAACTGCCACTGGAGACAGGGCTATTAACACTGTTTGATATAAATCAATCTTCTTCCAAAAAGGTGTAGTTTTGCTGTCTTTATCAATATCCATGATATCTTGATTCTACATCATACTTCCAGTATAGAAGAACTATTGTTTGTCTATAAACAAAAAAGACTCCGAATCAACTTCGAAATCTTTCTTGGTAGCGGGGGTAGGATTTGAACCTACGACCTTGTGGTTATGAGCCACACGAGCTAACCGGGCTGCTCCACCCCGCGATACAAAGTCTATAATAACAGATGAGAAGGCTAT
>JAQGHA010000006.1 GCA_028289065.1 Candidatus Saccharimonadota bacterium | reverse complement strand
CTTCGAAATCTTTCTTGGTAGCGGGGGTAGGATTTGAACCTACGACCTTGTGGTTATGAGCCACACGAGCTAACCGGGCTGCTCCACCCCGCGATACAAAGTCTATAATAACAGATGAGAAGGCTATTTACAAGCTTCTAAAACCAGCTTAGGGTTATGCGAGTTTGCTGGCGGCGACACGGACGGCTTCACTCCAAGAAAGGAAGGCATGTGGGGTATCGGCTAGTTGAGCAGCGGTCAGGCCTACTTTAATTGCTAGGGCAAGCTCATGAATAATTTCGGCAGCATGCGGAGCGACGACAGTTGCGCCTAATATCAAACCTTTTTTATCGGCAATGATTTTTACAAAGCCATCTCGGAAATCAGCGGTGTTACTACGAGCAATAATGTTTAAGGGAGCAACGGCTTTATTTATAGCTAAATCACGACGACGGCAATCATCTTCCGTTAAGCCAACTTGGGCAACTTCAGGTGTAGTAAAAAGTAATGTTGGCGTACCGGTATAGTCTGGCGCGACTTTTGTTCGTTCGAATATATTATGGGCGACAATCCTGCTTTCTAATAGGGCAGAGTGGGTAGTGCTGTTGTGCCCAAGCACATCACCGGCGGCATAAATATGCTTGTTGCTGGTTTGCAGGAAGCTGTTCGTTTCAATACCCTTAGGTGTGTACTTTACGGAGGCATTGTCTAAGCCTAGGTCGACGTTTGGCATACGGCCGGCGGCAACGAGTATTTCATCGGCTTTAACAAACTTTTCAACGCCGCCTCTTGAAATGAGGATCTTTTTACCTAAACCATCTTTTTCAACTGATAAAACCCGGGAGTGTGTAAGAACGGTCGCACCTTTTTGCTCAGATAATACTTTTTCTATTAATTCACCGACTTCTTGGTCTTGGTGAGGTAGTAAACGGCTGGCTTGCTCGGCAATATATACCTTGGTACCAAAGATTGCCATTAATTGGGCAATTTCTACACCATAACTACCACCACCAACAATAAATAAGCTTTTAGGCGGTCTAATGGCTTCTAGAATTGTTCGTGGCGTAAAAAACTTTACCTCATTAATACCTTGGATATTTGGGGTAACCCAGCTTGAACCGGTAGCAACCAAGAAATGCGCCGCTGAAAGGTGGCGGCGATTAACAGTTATTTCATGAGGAGTTAAGAAATGGGCTTTGCCGTTGAAGGCGCTGACGGCGTTATTTTCGTAAAAGCGGCGGTTATTAGCAATACCAGTCCGTTTGATGGCTAGGTCTTTCCAGGCGCGTATAGAAGGGTAGTTGTAGCCTAATGTTGATGTACGTAGCCCGAAACGGCTGGCGTGGCGGGCTTCATCGTAAATGCCAGCAACGTGCAACAGGGCTTTAGTTGGAATGTCGCTCCAGTTAGGAGAATCACCACCAAAAGTGTCTTCTTCAATAATAGCGACGCGTTTTCCAGCCCGGGCAGCAATGGTAGCAGCGGCGCTTCCGCCGGCACCGCTTCCGATAACAATCAGGTCATAGTCAAATGTATGTTTATTAGCCATTAAATTAATTCTCCTTATAATGTCGATCGATGATGTTCATATAAATATGCTGCGTCGGGATGGTGGGTTTTGAGGTAATGGGTAGCGGTGCGACGTAGGTCTTCACTGGTTACTTCAAACTTGTCTGCTAACCACTGTTCTACCTCATCGGTAATTTGCCGGCTAATACTCTCGGCATGGCCGGTTGGTACGCCACAGCTAAGGCAGGCAGCGATAATGCTGCTGCGCATTTTCTCACGGTCAAAATGCTCGCTTACTGCATGGTGGCCATGGCCGTGTCTTTTGACAATAAGAACTGGCCCACCCTCGTGCATTACAAGGCCCCCGATGCTTCCGCAACCACTTTGCTAATGTATACAAAGAAGCCAAGTGCTACTAAGGCGCTCCCGCCTGCGAATTGCAAAAAACTTTTATTATCTTCGCGCCATTTTTGGATTTTGCTTATTGAGTGGCCGCTGCCGATGAGTGAATGTACGGTAAGCAAGCCAGATAACGAAATAACAACATAGATTGCAATCCCGGCTAATTGCCAAGCACTCGGAAGTTCAAGTAGTACTAAGGCGCTAATTATCATTGAAGGAAGGATGAAGATAAGTTCACCAATAACACTGGTAAGCCCGAGGCTAAAAGCTTCAACACTATGTTTGGTTGCCTTACTACGATCGCTTAAATGTTCTGCAAGTGGGCGAGGTATCCAAAGTTTAGTACCTTTTTCCTTACGGAAGTAAAACAGCCACACCGCGACGCCAATACCAAATACTAACCCACAAGCGGTGGCCCAGACCACTAAAGGAGCATCTACTGGCCCAAAGCTATGGAGCAGTAGCAAGGAGATGAATGAAAGTACCAGCAGGGTCATAACACCGACACCGATGATAAAGCCCCAGCTTAAGCGTAGTACCTTAGCCTGCGAACGCTTTGTTCCGATGGCATGGCCACTTAAGAGTGTTAATACACTCAAACTCAATTGAAAACTAGCATGAATCAGTGCTGCCAGGGCGACGATTGCTAATGAAGAGGGGGTGTCCATTATTTTTGTTTTTTATTAACCTCTGTTTAAGTTATACCATAAGCAGAACAGGGGTGTCAAAGAGAATGCTATAGTTACTATTGACATATCATCATGCTTATGCTACTATAAATACATAAGACAACAAAAACAAAAAAAGGCAACGAACCAAAATGGAACTTTCACAATCTATCATTGAACCAGTTACAATCAGCGAAGTATTAGAGCTTGCGAGCTGGGACAAACCACGTACAACTGAAGATTTACGCGATTTTATTTCAAAACGTAGTTCAATTGCCGGCCTTTAAAAGCCGAATAATAGGGGATAGCAAGAGGGAAGTGCAAATATACACCACTCCCCTCTTTTTAATCGCCAAGTAAAGTTTTGATTTTATCAACGCACACAGTCAGTTTTTGGCGGCTATAGCGCACTAAATCAGCTTTTCGTAGTTCAGATAGCATTAATGAAGTCGTTTCACGGCTTGAGCCAATCATTTCTGATAGTTCTTGGTGGCTCAACTTGAGGCCATAAGAATATAGATCAACCGTTTCATTTGAATCCAACCGTTCAGCTAAGTAGCATAAGGTCCGCATAAGGCGCTCTTTAACAGTTGCGGTATCAACGGCATCAACTCTTTGTAAGAAATCATCGTAATGAAGGGCCATATTTTTAGCGATTTCTGCCATAACTGCCGGTTCGTTTTGAGCGATAGTCAAAAGCTCTTTTTTATCGACATTATAATAACTACCATCAGTTAAGGCTGTGTAGAAAAAACGAACTTGGTTGTGTTTCGAAAATAACTGCTCTGTTGGGGTTAGGTCGTAACGGCCGGCAATCCAAAGTAAACGTTCAACACCGTTAGCGTTAATCGACGAAACCTTAACGAAACCGTCACGAATGGCCATTAAGTTAACTCCGGGGTCGCCTTTTTGTAGTAAAAGCTCACCTCTACGGAAGGTTTTCGTCGGAAATTGTTGTATATAATTCACAATATCCATATTAGTCTTTAGCTTAGCATAGTTTTGTAAGATAGATTACATACGGAACCTTAGAATAGGATTAGACTGAGCCTATCAATAAGAAAAAGGAGTTCACAATGAATTACAAATTCATTCCAACCAAGGTTCACGGCGCACTTGACTACATAGTAGGTATTGCATTAATTTTAGCCCCATGGCTATTCCAGTTTAGCGAAATCGGCGGCGCAGCCGTTGCTATCCCAGTTGTATTAGGTATTGGACTTATCGTCTACAGTATCTTCACAAAATACGAATGGGGTCTCGTTAAAGTGTTAAGCATGCCTTACCACTTGGTTATCGACCTCGTTGCTGCAGCTCTATTGGCACTGTCGCCATTCATCTTCGGCTTCTACGACGCTAACAATGTAAACCAATGGCTTCCACACGTAGTTGTTGGTATCGCCGTTATCTTGGTTGTGATTTTCTCACAGACTCAACCAGTTGACCAAGACGTACGCGTTTAGTTAAATAGCACCTGTGAAATTTAAAACCCGCCTGTAATAGGCGGGTTTTTATTTGGCAAGCAACAAGTAGTTGCTAATAAACATAAATAGTATATAAGAATTGCTTATTTAGCATAAATATGGTATTTTATAAAAAAAGGAATCCATGATGAGTGAATTAATTCCCGATAATTTTGAATCTGAACCCGCTTCGGAAATGACCGTAGCATATTTAGTATCGGTCTTAAGTGAATACGCACTTAATGGTGGACATGAAAAAAATGACTTCCGGTCACTGATATTCCAAAACGATGACAAACTTGAAGATAGACGACTGTTATTTGTTACAAAATATTTTACCGCGGAAGGTGAAGAGGTGCCTATTGGTGAGAAAGTGGGCGATATTCTCATCTATGATGCGATGGAAGTTGATGCTAAGCGAAACCCAATTAGGGATGATATTTGGAATTTTACTAATTTCTATATTGTTAATGAAGGTGTAGACGAACATGGTGACCCGGTATATCGTATTGAAAAAAACCGACTCCTTCAGTGCCGTGTGTGCGATTTAGCCGATGAACTAGATAAAAATGCACGTTCTGATAATCCAGTTTATCAATTTGAAAATATGTTGGGCATCAGAACAGTAAGCGAAAGCGAAGCTTTTGAATTAGCTAAGATGATAACAGAAAAAATTGTAGCAACAAAATAAAACTTCATTAAATATGCAATATCAAGATAATCAGGATTCATAATGAGTTTTCAGCCTACAATTTATTTTGACCCAGAAGTTTCAAAGGTTAATGGTGTAGCTTCAAATCCAAATGTTCCTTATTTCTCCGAAGCACCTATAAACTTATTAGACTCGGTTAATCTACAGCCAAAGCATGCTTTCAGGGCGCTTAGTGAAATTCATGTAACTAAAATTGAATCGGACCAGGCTGAGAATATTGATAAACTATTAAATCAGTTACGTGAAACAAACCCAGGTATGACGATAGAAAAGCCAGACGCAATCTGCTGCATACCAGTAGCCTCGCTTGGCGAACCAGTAGAAGGCCTTCAACAACTCGTTACGGCTATCGCCTCTCAGTCTTCCGCACTTAACAACGAATATCTTATTTATGGAAACTACCCCGACTATGATTCATCGGATAAGGAAGCCACAGATAAAAAAATGGATGATATACAGCACTGGACGAAGGAAAACTTCCCTGGATTACCAGCCCGGTTTATAAACGTCGCTTACAAACCTGATCATATAACTATTAGCCAAATAAGAAGTGATTATATGAACATTGTCATTCAGGACGCATTAGAGCGTGGACTTCCGTACGAGCAACCAATTATATGGTTGGATGCTGATGTGCGCTCTATGGATTCAGAAGCTTTGAATATTGTTGCTGGTGATGTGAGGAATGGTAATTCTGATGATATATTTTCACGGTCTAATTTACATTTTGCACTTGATGAATATGGCTATGATGGCCAGAACTCTCGGCAATTATCGAGCGCTGTACGAGCGACTATATTCTACGAGTTAGCTCGGAGAGAGCGGGAGGATGGCCAGTTTCGAAGCCAAATGGGCTACCTTGAAGAATGTGGGCTTGGTATGGCATTAGGGAATTACGTTGCGTTTGGTGGCGTTGATGTGAATGAAGATTATAACGAAGCGTCAAATTTGGCCGATAGCGCAATATTAAATGCAGACAGGTTGTTGCCGTTAACCCGGAAAATATTTACTAATGCACGCCCAGCTGCCCAACCATGTGATGTTGAAAATGGTATTGGCTTTCACGTGTTGCCACCGGCGATTATTGATGTTTCGGCCCGTAGGCTGGTTGCCAATGCCGATACAATACTTAGTCGGATTGAGAACGGCAAAAAAATTACAGATGCTTCGCGACTTGATGGCGAATATTCGTCGTTTGGAGCTGAGGAGATTCTAAGGCAATCTAAAATAAAAGAAGTAAGTTATTCGGAGGTTTCGCTTTCAGGGCTGATGCACCATACCGCAAAAATATTGGCTAAAAACGTTAGCCCAGAAACTCGACCGGTCTATCTTGAATCGGTACTTGCGTTAGCTGATCGGTTATAAAAAAGAGTTTCACCCCGCTCATGAGGAGCGGGGCTCTACTCTTGATGCGGGGTGTTCAGTGTGGGTGGGGTTTCTCCCCGATGCCATGAAGGTTCTGCTTCGTGAGCTTGCTAAGCACCTGGATGCCAAGATAAATCACGAACCGGATCGGCCCTTTGCACCACCACTGCAGATTGAGCGGGCTGTTGTCGAAGCCGACGCTCGGCACTTTGTATGACATGACGTCGAAGCCGGCTTTTCTGACGATCGACTTAGCCGCTTGCAGGTGCAGGAACGGATTGGCGACAACGATCACGTCGGTGATCCCGTAAGCACGAAACACGTCGAACGCCTTATTGAGCACATCCTTGCTGTCCAGATACAGTTTTCCGTTTCTGTCCAGGTTGGTGGCGGCGTCTTGTGTAACGATGAGCGAAGACTGCGTCGGCAGTGCGCGGGCGATTTCCAACTGAGAAACAAGTACTGTCGATTCGCCGGTTTGCTGTACGAAGTCATCCAGCTCGTCGGTTATCTGGGCCAGCTTCACGTTAACTGGATTGGGCTCTTCTGCACGCTTGGCGTACGAGAGCGCAACAATGCCAATGGGCATGAAATTTCCTCTCTAATCCGAATATTTGCCACTCGGATGAGGGCTGGAATATAATAACATATATATTATTAATCAGCAAACAAACACCCCTCTATTAGAGGGGTGAATAAAATCTTGGTAGCAGCGACAGGAATTGAACCTGTGACCTCGAGCTTATGAGTCTCGCGCTCTAACCAACTGAGCTACGCTGCCAAATGCTACAGGGATGATTTTATCAAAATCTCATCTGTTTTACCAGAGATGACTACAATGTCATGCTTCCTTGTAGCCGGGCAAGCTCTTTATCGATAGCGATAGTTCGGTCAAGAGTTTCGCGGTTAATCCTTTCGCGCTCTGCTTTTAGCTCGCCAATACGCGCTTCAATTTGGGCTTTTTTAGGCTCCAAAGCAGCGGCTTCAGCCTCGTGCTGGTCAGCGTCTTGGTCGAACCGTTCAGCTTGTTGGAGGTGATAATCTCGTTTGCCTGATTCGGTTTCTTCGGTATATTGGTCGGCTTGGTTGCGCTCAGCGATAGCTCGCTGTTGAGCGGCTCGGGCTTCAATATGATTTTTTTCAATTTGCTTATCAATATATTTAACATTGTCGTCCATAAATTCGAACCTCCTACTGAATCTATTATATAATAGAACTATCCACGCGATACTCACTGACCCTCAAAAGTTAAGCGTCCCTCGCGATAGGTTGATTCATTCATCGTCTTCGGACTCCCAAACAGCTTGAAACGGGCTAGGGAAGTACGGGCGAACAATTTACATCGTTTCTCGAATAAATTTAAACGAGAATTGTTAACTATGAATGATGAAATCTTCTTGAACGAACCTGTAAAAGTAATTGCGACCTTTGGTGGCGGGCATCACCCATGTAACCCGGTCATGTTCAAGCGGGCGAATGGGCGAGAGGTGAAGGTGACTGAACTTGGCCTGCGCCATCCCCTGCCCCGGGGCTCTAAAACAATGCATATATTTGATGTCACTGATGGCGGCGCTGATTACCGGTTGCAATTTGATAGTGAACTTTTGAATTGGCACTTGACGATGGAGGCAGACCATTATGAATAAACCAGAATTTAACGACGAGCGACCACTCATTATGCACATTGATTTAAATAGTTGTTTTGCAACTGTTGAACAGCAAGCTCGGCCAATGTTACGAGGTAAGCCAATTGCAATTGTAAACCGACGCACCGAGCATACGGCTATTATTACTGCAAGTTATGAAGCCAAAGCTATGGGTGTAAAAGTTGGGATGAAATTAAAAGAAGCCAGGTTGTTATGCCCGGATATTCTGGCGCTGGAAAGTGACCCGTCAAAGTATCGGCATGTATATCATAAGCTGTTGGATATTATGCGTGACTATTCGGCCCATGTAACGATGAAAAGTATCGATGAAGGTATTATTGATTTTCATAATACTAGCGCTGATATAGCCGGTAGAGATTTAGTAGAAATTGGTATGGAAATAAAACAGCGCCTAAAAGATGAAATTGGGGTATGGATGCGCTGTAACATTGGAATTTCTACTAATAGGTTTTTGGCCAAAACGGCAGCAGGCTTGCATAAACCGGATGGACTTGATGTGTTAACGTCGCAAAATATAAAAGAAACGCTAGGGGAGTTGAAGTTACTAGATTTAACCGGAATTGCCCACCGAAATCAGCAACGGCTGAACAGCGTGGGCATCTTCACTCCCCTGCAGTTTTTGGATGCAAACGTGACAACACTACAAAAGGTGGTTTTTAAAAGTGTGGTTGGGGTATGGTGGTATAAACGATTGCGGGGGTGGGAAGTTGACGATGTTGAAACCAAGCTTGGGCGAGTAGGGCGACAATACGTACTAGAGCGATTTGATTTATCCCATACTGAAGTATTGCAGCGGTTGCACCATTTATGTGAATCGGTTGGTAGCCGTATGCGCTCACAAAACTTGGCGGCTAGGGGAATATACGTCTACGCCAAAACCCTCGAGCGCGAGTACTGGCATTCTAGTGCGCTCACTCCCCTCCCCTTTTTTAGTGACCAATCAATTTATGCCCAGGCGCAGCACTTAATGGAAAAAGCACCAACCGGTTTGAAGGAAATAGGTATCCATTGTTATGAACTCGTGCCAATTGAGGATGACCAAATGAGCTTGTTTGCTGATCAGATCACTCACGAACGCCATGTGGTAGAGGCGATTGATGATGTGAATAAACGTTACGGTGAGCGAACACTCCACTCTGCCGATACACTTGGCACGGGTATTTACGTGTCACAGAAGATTCCTTTTGGCAGTACCCGCTACCTTTAAAAGGTACGCCGTATCTGTTATAATAAAGAAAATCGAAGAAACTTAAGCGGAGACTTTGTATGTCAGGACACAGCAAGTGGTCAACTATTAAACGCGAAAAAGGTGCTAAAGACGCTAAGCGTGGGGCTGTTTTTACGCGAATTGGCAATCAAATTGCTATTGCTGCTCGTAGCGGTATCGACCCTACAATGAACGCCTCTTTAGCCATGGCAATTGAAAAAGCTAAGCAAGCTAATATGCCGGTAGCTAATATCCAACGCGCCATCGACCGAGTAGCTGATAAAAATGCAGCTGCCCTGGAAGAAGCGACCTATGAAGCTATGGGTCCAGGTGGAATTGGTATTATTATCGAAACTGCGACGGACAATAAAAACCGTACTTTCCCGGATGTTCGTAATGCCCTAACGAAAAACGGTGGCCGAATTGCCGATGCTGGTAGTGTTATGTTCCAGTTCACTCGTAAGGGTGTCATTAACGTTGCAGCCAGTGGCGAAGACGCCTTATTAACTGTTCTTGACGCTGGGGCGGAAGATGCGGTTGAAGAAGGTGACGAACTAGTCGTCTACACTGATCAAAAGGATTTGGCGAAAGTGCGTACTGCTATTGCGGAAAGCGGCTTGGCCGTTACAGGTGCCGAATTACAGTACGTTCCAAATACGTCTATTCCGGTTGAAGATGCCGAGCATTTAAACAAAATTTTGAAATTACTTGATGCGCTTGATGACCTTGATGATGTCACGAATGTGCATACCAATGCCGACCTTGGCGACGAAGAATAAGCTTTCAAATTCCAGTATTTTAATCTATAACTAGTTCATTTTTCATCAATATACTAAGAGCATGCTGAAGAAATGTTATGGACTGTTTTTGGGTTTAGTGGTTCTAGCGGGTAGTGCGTGCGTAACCCCTACGTACGCTTCTTCAGCGGCAATTATTATTACCAATGTACGGGCAGGCAGCCAGGCAAGTGCCCAAGAAGAGGGCATAGTTTTATATAACAACGCTTCCTTCGAGGTTGATATTACAAACTGGTGTTTAATAAATAAATTATTAACTCAGTTTGCTTGTTTTACGCCTCGTACACAATACGATACAAGCATTATTCCGGCCTATAGTTATGCGATTGCTGTATCATCAAAGGCCATACACAACAATAACGAGAATAGTTTTTCGCTTATTTACGATTCTAGTGCAGGTAGCAGTGGAACTATAGTCGCCAGCGCAGATACGATTTCGTTACTTGATGCCACGGGCCGTTATGTTGACCAATTCACCTGGTCCTCAAGTATCTCATCTGCTCAACAATGGGCGCGTACCAAGCTATCAACATTACCAGACTTATTTATAGATACCGATTCTTCAATTGATTGGCAAAAGGTCGCTTTCAGCGAACTTCCAATGACACAGCTACAACACCGGGAAGCGCCGCACGATGTTCCGCCAGAAGAACCTGAAGTTCCAATTGATGAGCCCGACCCTACTGTGGAAGTAAGTATTCCTTTGCCGCCAATTATTACCGAGTTACTACCAAATGCAGTTGGGAGTGATACTGGCAATGAGTTTATTGAAATCCTCAACCCAAATGAACAAGCGGTTATTTCACTTAAAAATTATCAGTTAAAAGTTGGTGCATCACTTGAAAAGACAATTATTCTAGCCGACTATATTTTGCAGCCAGGTGAATATAAAGTCTTCAGTAACGCAGAATTAGGCTATAGCCTATTAAATACCTCAAGTCGTGCTTCTCTGTTTACGCCTGGCGGTGTACTGGTCAGTGACGTGCCAGCATATAACTCACCGGCCGACGGTGAATCATGGGCGCTCATCGATGATTCATGGCGTTACACGAATCAACCCACACCTGGGTTTGATAACTTGGCAAGCAATGAGGAAAGCGAAGAAGCCGACGACGAAACTGCAACCGCAGCAACACTGAAGGCCTGTGCGGCCAACCAATACCGAAGTTTAGAAACAAACCGTTGTCGGCTGCTCAGTTCAACAACATCATCCAAGCCAGCTGCTTGTAAGCCCGGTCAAGAGCGCAACCTAGAGACGAATCGCTGTAAAGCCGTCGCTACTACGACTGCTTGTAAAGAAGGGCAAGAGAAAAATCCAGAAACAAACCGTTGTCGGAATATAAAACAATTATCAACTGCAAATTATGGAGTTAAAGGCGCACCAACTAAGCAACAGGGCGGCATGGGTTGGTATATGTGGGCAGCAATTGCTGGAGTTGTACTGCTAATAATTGGCTACGGTGTATGGGAATGGCGCGTCGAATTGAAACAACTGTTCCAGGCCGTTAAAGCGAAGTTTGCAGCTAAGCCTAACTAACCTATACTTAATAGTATGAGAATAATAGGTATCGACCCAGGTACGGGTATCCTTGGTTTTGGCGTCATCGATGTGGTTGGCACAAAAATAACTATGGTAGATGCTGGTGTGATTACTACGCCCCCGCATACTCCACATGACGAGCGCTTGGAAGATATTTATAATAGCTTAACCGAAATTGTTGAAGCGACTAAGCCTGACGCTTATGCAGTTGAGAAGTTATTCTTCACTAAGAATGTTACGACCGCCATGACCGTCGCAGAGGCAAGGGGAGTTGCTTTGCTGGTTGCTAGGCAACATAAAATTCCTATCGCTGAATATACTCCACCGCAAATAAAACTAACTATTTCAGGTTATGGAAATGCCGATAAAAAACAAGTGCAAGAAATGGTTCGTTTGCAACTCGGCTTAAAAGAAGTCCCGAAGCCAGATGATTGCGCCGACGCTCTAGCTGCCGCAATTACCCACGCTTTTATGACTCGCTCAGAGTAAAGTTCATTATTTCAGTAGGCATAGACTGATATTTCAGTAGTGTTTTTTGTTCTACGAAATTTCGATAGGTCGCTGGGTCGTTATTGTAAAGTTTTGTTAATCGCCATAATTTCATCCAATCACCACGACGGTCATGAAGGTAAAACCCAATACTCGAATACCGATCGTACTCCCAATCCTGATGTAATAGGTGAATGTCGGCCGATAGTGTCAAGGCTTCATGTTCACCGGCTAACTTACGAATTACGATAGACGGCTCTACTGGAAGCTGTTGAGGAAGTCGTTGATACTCTGAGCTGTATTGGCTTAATCTCTCAAGTAATATTGAAACTAGGTACTGTAATGATGAAATATCAATACAGTATGCCAATAGTTGTATGCCGTCTTGAGAAATAGAGAAGGCTAACAAGTCGATATGATGGGCTAAACTTTTAGCGTACAACGGGTCTTCTAAGACCGAACGAGCCGCCAACAATTGTTGCAGTTGAACGTTAATAAAAGCTCGTTCATTATTAGTTTTAAGAAAACGATTCGAACCAGATACACCAACTTGTACATGGTAATAGCCGTTGGTTTTCTTAATGCTAATGTATTTCATACTCCAACTATAGAAAAATAATCTTTCGTTGATATGAATTTTTAACACGAAATTCGGCGGGCATACTACAGATGTGAGATAATACAAATATATGATTGCTCACGTTAATGGTGTTGTGGCCGAAAAATTTGCAAACTCAGTTATTGTTGACGTTCACGACGTTGGCTATGAGGTGCAAGTTGCGGCCGGTGATTTTGATGCGGCGCTTCTTGGCGAGCCGGTTAAATTCTATACCTATCACCATATTCGCGAACAGTCCCAAGATTTATTTGGCTTCTCCTCGTTAGCGGCAAAAAAACTGTTTGAGCTGCTTATAACAGTTCAAGGCGTAGGGCCAAAAGCGGCTTTATCAATTTTATCAGTGGGTGACAGTGAGCAGGTGCGGAATGCAATTGCAAATAGCGACAGTGCCTATGTTTCTAAAGCCAGCGGTGTCGGTAAGAAAATCGCTGAGCGTGTTGTAGTCGATTTATCTGATAAAGTTGGCTTAGCTGTAACCGTAGCGCATGCTAGTGGCGTGGCGAGCGTTTCCGCTGGTGATGAGGCCCTCGAGGCGCTTATGGCGCTCGGCTATAGCCTAAATGATGCCAGTGCTGCCTTAGAGAACATTCCAAAAGACTTATCAACCGCCGAGCGCGTAACCCAGGCGTTGAGAAGTTAGCGTACTATGGCTATTCAACGAATTGTCGACACCAGTGACCACGAAGATGATAACGACGAAAAAGTTATCGAGATTTCTTTACGGCCAGCAACCTTTGCGGAATACGTTGGGCAAGAACGGCTTAAAACTAATTTACAGTTAGCAATCGATGCGGCTAAAAAGCGTAATGAACCGCTTGATCACATTTTATTGTACGGGCCTCCTGGTTTAGGCAAAACAACCATGGCTACAGTAATTGCCAATGAGATGGGTGCAGCTATTCGGGTGACAGCTGGGCCGGCTATCGAGCGTGCCGCTGATTTAGCTAGCATTCTTACTAGCCTTCAAGATGGCGACATTTTGTTTATTGACGAGATTCATCGCTTGAGTCGTACGGTTGAAGAAGTGTTGTATGCAGCCATGGAAGATTACAAACTCGATATTATGATTGGTAAAGGGCCAGGGGCTCGTAGTGTCCGGCTTGATTTGCCAAAATTTACAATTATCGGTGCAACAACTCGCACCGGTGCGTTAGCGGCACCACTTCGTGATAGGTTTGGACATATTTACCGTTTAGAATTTTATTCTCATGACGAAATCGGAAGCATTATTAGCCGTGCTTCATCAATTTTAGGAACAACCATCCACCCAGAAGCTGCCGAAATACTTTCAACCCGTGCCCGGCTTACGCCTCGAATTGCTAACCGGTTGCTAAAGCGGGTACGTGACTACGCTGATGTAAATGGTGATGGCATTATTGATACGGTAATTACTACCAAAGCACTTGGCTTATTAGAGGTAGATGAATTAGGTCTCGATGCAGGCGACCGAAACCTACTGGAACGAATGATCGAAATGTACGGTATGAACCCTGTTGGGCTGAATACACTCGCAGCCCTTACCGGTGACGAATCAAGTACAATTGAGGATTTCTACGAACCATACTTACTTCAAATTGGTTTATTAGAGCGCACTCCTCGAGGTCGCCGAGTAACTATGAGGGCTTATACACATTTAGGAAAGTCCCACAGCGATGATGCATCGGACTTGGTATAATAAATCTATGAATAATGAAGAACAACCAGTTGCGTACGATGCCGAAGGGCGACCACTTTACGCCCACCCTCCAACTCCACAGCCAACAACCCCTCCGGTTGTGCATGTTACTCGTCAGGTTTCCCCTGAAAAAGCAATCATCAGCCCGCAAGACCAAAAGCGACACGCCGAATCGGTTGAACAATATCCCACACTTAACCTAAGTGAAGGAGAGTTTATTATTAGCGCCGTCCGTCGACACCCGATTGGCCTGGTTATCCCACTAGGCGTTGGTACGTTATTAATTGGAATAACGCTTGGTATTCTTTTGAATTATGATGGCTTTACCCAGTCACTGTCTTTGTCGGGCCCTCTAGCAGAGACGTCTTCAGTTGCTGTGCCAATGCTGCTATTTTGTTTAATAGTTGCTCTAGGCATGTTTATTAGTTGGTATGTATATGTAAGCAACAAGTTCTTTCTTACCAACGAAAGTGTCATTCAAGAAGTACAACACAGTTTGTTTTCACGCCAAGAACAAACAGTCAGCCTATCTAACATCGAGGACGCTAGTTATACGCAAGTCGGTATTTTACAGCAGGTTGTAAATTATGGTGATATACGCCTCAGTACAGAGGGTGACGAAACGACCTACCGCTTTAGTTATGTTGCTAACCCCAAAGAGCATGTAGGGGTGTTAAATGACGCCGTAGAAGCGTTTAAGAATGGCCGTCCGGTCGTTAACGACTAGTTAACTGCGGTTAGTTTTAATATAATCGTCTTCGTTTTCGAGTGTCGTACGTAGAGTGTAGGCTTTGCAGGCGTCAGCGTCACAGTTGCTGCCTTCGTAACTGAAATTACTATCCGCTTCACCAATTTTTACGCCATTTGGATCTTTAAATAATTCTGGATCAACCGATGGCAATACTGTCGTATTAAGAACCCGTGGGTAGGTGTTATTTTGCTTAAAATATACTTCTTCTAAACTGTAGTACATGGCATTGATTGATGTCTTGCGACTATCATCACGTGCTGCCACTTCAACGCTATTCTTTTGAATAAAGAAAAGCATACTTGCCGCTGCAAGCACTACGATTACTATAAGGAGTTCGATAACTGTAAATCCGCGTGTGTATTTCATCTCTATAGATTATAGCAAATTAAGAATTGCCTGCGTATAATAGAATATAGAAATAAAGAGAGGGAATCTATATGGCGACTAAAAAAGCTGACAAGTCTGAAACTGGTGCTAAAGCTACCGCAACACCAGTCGCTTCAGATGGCAAATTAAAGGCACTCGGCCTAGCTCAAGAGCAAATTATTAAACAATTTGGTGATGGAGCAATCCGCCGCCTTGGTGATACAAAAACCGTTGATGTCGAACTTATCAGCAGTGGCTCATTAAGCCTCGACTTGGCACTAGGTGGTGGGTATCCAAAAGGTCGTGTTGTAGAAGTATATGGACCTGAATCTTCGGGTAAGACAACCCTTACACTTCATGCAATTGCAGAATTCCAAAAACAAGGTGGCACAGCTGCGTTTATCGACGCCGAGCACGCCCTTGACCCTGCCTACGCTCGTCGCTTAGGTGTTGATACCGACAACCTGTTGGTTTCACAACCAGACAACGGTGAGCAAGCTTTGGAAATTGTTGAAACACTTGTGCGTTCTAACGCAGTCGACATCATTGTTGTGGACTCTGTTGCCGCTTTAGTACCACAAGCCGAAATTGATGGTGAAATGGGTGATAGCCACATGGGTCTCCAGGCTCGTTTGATGAGCCAAGCACTTCGAAAACTTACTGGTAGCATTAATAAAAGCAAAACTATCGTTATCTTCATTAACCAAATTCGTATGAAAATTGGTGTGATGTTTGGTAACCCTGAAACCACTACTGGTGGTAACGCTTTGAAATTCTACGCCTCAGTGCGCTTAGATATTCGCCGTACTGGTCAAATCAAGTCAGGCGAAGAGATTATTGGTAACCGTACAAAGGTAAAGGTTGTTAAGAACAAGATTGCTCCTCCTTTCCGTATCGCCGAGTTCGACATTATGTACAACCAAGGTATTTCTCGTACCGGTGACGTACTCGACTTAGCCGTTCTTCATGGAATCGTCGGTAAGGCTGGTGCATGGTTTGACTACGCTGATGCTAAAATTGGCCAAGGCCGTGAAGCCAGCAAGACATACCTTGCGGCTAACCCTGAAGTTCTTGATGAGATTGAGAAAAAAGTACGCGTAAAGGTTGCTGAAGAACTAGCCTAAACACTTGTTTCAAGTGAACTAGCGAATATTCGTGAAAATAACTTCTATATCTCTTCAGCAACGCGATAAGAATCGTGTCAATGTATCTGTCGATGGCAAATATAGGTTTTCACTTGATTACACCCAAGTTGCTGAACTTGGTGTAAAAGTTGGTAAAGAATATACCGAAGCCGAGCTATCGGACCTTGAAAACGAGAGTCAGTTTGGAAAGCTTTACATGAGGGCTCTCGAATATTCACTTATGCGTCCACATAGCCAGTATGAGTTAAGCCAATACCTGTATCGAAAAACACGGGATACGTTGACGAAGACTGGCTCAGTCAAAAAAGGGGTGAGTAAAGCCCTGACTGAGCGGGTATTTGACCGTGTAATCGAGCGAGGCTACGTCAACGACGAAGCCTTTGCTCGGTATTGGATAGAGAACCGTCAGCTGCGTAAGGGTATTAGCCAGCGTAAACTACAGGCTGAATTAGCCAGTAAAGGCGTAGACCGCTCGATTGTAGAAAAGCTTTTGTCAGAGACCGAGCGGAGCGATGAAGACGAGCTTCAAAAAATTATTGAGAAGAAAGCGAGTCGCTACGACGACGAACAAAAACTGATTGCCTATTTAGCTCGCCAAGGTTTTAGCTACGATGATATAAAACAAGCCATTGATGACATGAAGAAAGCTGATTAAGACCGAGTTTCTGGGTTAGGTGAGCGAACGCCATTTCTAAATGGGTTTATAAACTCAGTTCGAGAGGCTTGCATAACAGGTGTCACGCTTTTTTGAGCAGCCGATTTAACAATAATTTCATTATCATTTATTTCTATGATTTGGGTGCGACTAATTAACAAGCCGGTATCGTTTAGGCCTTTAAAGAATCCCCGTTTAACGGTTAATTGTTGAATAACGTACGAATCGGTATCGATGGTGTAATCCTCAACCTTACCTAGACGCTGTTTTAAGTCGTCTACCACGGTCATGCCAATAAGGGGAAAGCCAAGTTCGTATAACTTTTCAATTTTAATAACATCGTGAACGCCGATAAACTCATCGTTACTATTAACAATCATACCTACTCGGCCGACTTCACGAATGTCGGCAACCCTTAATAAAGCTGGCCGCTCACTTAATAGCTGGCCTTCAACTTCAAACGCAACAATCTTTAAGTTAGACGGGTCAATTATTGGTTTCTGAGTATGACCTAATCGACCACCGGTTTGGAGGCTCATTACAGGAGTATTCAATAACCGCGTGCCGATGATTAGCATATGTGTATAGTATAAGCTTTTTTAGGCACGGGCGCTACAGTGACGCTAGACCAATAAATTATTCGTTTATAGGGTTAATGCGTCCAGCTGGCAGTGCAGGCGCTGGGGACGGTTGTGTGCTTGTGTGCAGGGCGTTTAGTCGGCTAAGTGTCTCTTGGTCGATAGATCCAGCATTGATAGACGAAGTGTAGTCAGGGTCGGAAGAATTATCTTTTAGGGTGTTATTAATAAGCAAAACTGCACCAGATAAACAGGCCACAATAAACACAAAGAATAATGTTAAATGGAATCGCTTGGAAAGTTTGCGAAGTGGTTTGAGGATATCGACTGAATTTGAAATTTTCTTTTCCATGGTTATGCCCTTGTCGCTATAGTTATCTTAATATCATCAACAATCACTGTATCTGCATTGCCACCATTGACATGGTTAATACCTATACCGGTAACTTGCATTTTAGGAATATTGCCTTCAATTCCATCAAGGAATTGTATGAGCTTGCCATAGGAAACCGGCGATTTTAAGCTAACAGTCATGCTTGGGTTTGCCCCAACTTCTTGCACATCAAAATTGGTTTTGGTAATTGTTAACCCGGCGGCATTAGCATAGTTACGAATATCAGTTATTGCTTGGGCTTGATAATTTTCTTGGTTAGCAAACATTTGATTAGCCTTACTAATTAAGGCTTCGCTTTGGCTTAACTGGCCTTTAAGTGCTTGCAGTCGTTGAATTTGAGTACCACTCGCCTCAGCATCAGCGATGGTGTGGTTAACCTCAACTGCATACGTTTGAATTTTAATAAGCCCTAAGTAGAATAACCCAGCACCTCCGGAAATGATAAGAATCAATACGACAACTAAAACCGCTCGAAGAGCTTGTGGTTTGAAGGGTTGCTTAGCCATTATTGTGCTACCGCCTTATTAATAGTGAAGGTTATATCAGCGCTAACAGGATAACCTTCAACGCTGCTACCTGTTTCGATAATAGTCTGAAATTTTACACCAGTGAACATAGGGGATTTTTCAAAATTTTGTCGAAGGGCTACGACGTCGGCTGAGGTTTTAGCATATACTTTTGTAATAATAGGGACGCCGCCGAAAGAAGTGTTATCAAGCGCAATTTTGCCAAAAACCGTACCAGCTGGCATGAGTTGAGCGATGTTTATGAATACTTTTGAATAACGCACCTCTTCATTAAGTAGCAGTTTAGTTTGAGCCAGGCTGGCGCTCAGCGCATCAACCTGTGATTTAGTTGAACTGTAAACACCAGCCCTTAAGTCGTTTGATGCAATCACATCTTCCGAGCTAGCTTTTGTAAGCGCCAGTACGGTGTAAGTTACGTACATAGAGCCAAGAATGAAAGTGATTGCCATTAACAGAATGGCGATGTATCGTACCAAAATAAGGTTAGTGCGAGCAGCTCGAATTTCGGCTTTTTTATCAATTGGTAGTAAATTTATCATTTCCAAATATTCCCCGGCTGTAAAATTGCGGCGCCTGCCACTGTAATATAACGGGCTCGGAATTGCTTTGGTGGTTCTTGTAGTTTTCCGAAGTCAAGTTTCTGCCAGGGGCTGGCTACGCGAGCAGCCATTAATAGGTTCTCGGTGAAGTACTCGCCAATTCCTGGCACGTTACTACCGCCACCGACAACCAATAATTGCTCGAGTTTACGACCATTGCTAATGCGTTCATCGTAATAGCGCATAACTTTTTTAGTTTCGGCAAGGATGCGTTCGAGATTTGGATTAAGGGCATCACGGATTTTTTGTTGGCGTGGCCCAGCACTTAAACCATTAAGTACTTTTAGCTGGTGAGCGTTTTCTAAAGCAACGTTTAATTTCTTGGCTATATCAAGGGTAAATGAATTACCTCCAACTGCAATACCGCCAGTAACGCGTACCGAGCCGCGATCCAGGATAGCGATATCTGTACTTGCCGGTCCAATATCCACAATAACCGTTGGCAATGATCCGTCTTCAGTAGCTGTCAGTAGGCGGCCTACGGATGTAACGCTTGGTTCAATGAGTACTGGCTGTAAGCCGGCAGCCTCGACACTGCGAGTGATGTTATCAAGGATGACCCTAGATACTGCACTCATTAGAACTGTAATACTTTTTTTGCCACGTTCAATAACTTGATAATCAATATAAAGTGTTGAGGCAGGAATAGGGATGTACTGCTCGGCTTCAAGAATAACGGCTTCATCTAATGATTTTTCGGCCGAGGTAGGGAGAGTGAATGTACGAGTGTAGCTGCGCCCAGTAGGGATAGCGATTACTACTCGGTTACCGGTTAATGTGCCGATGTTCTTTTCCTGCTTTAAAGCCTTGATGCTATCCGTAAGATAAGTATTAGTTTCATTTTCAAATGATTCTTTCAGTTTGATTGGGTCAAGGTCGAGAGAACCATAGCCATTAACCAGCCAACGCTTAGGGTCGATAGACATGATTTTAATACCAGTACTGCTAATATCAAGTCCTATGATTGGTTTGTCTGTATAAAAGAATTTTGACATATGCCCACTAATGTAATTACCACCGTATTATAGCATAAGAAGTACTACTTAATGTTTTGTGAAAGTTGCGAAATTGGAGTCATGACGCTAGCAGCGATTAACCCAACCATACCACCCATGACTACAATCATAACTGGCTCAATGATTGAACTTATGCCTTCAATTGCCAGGTCAACTTCTTCTTCGTAAAAGTCGGCTACTTTAATGAGTACTGTATCGGTTTGGCCGGTTTCTTCGCCGACACTTAACATTTGGCTGACGATTGGCGGAAATAACGGGTTTTGCTCGACAACCGACGATAGCGACTTACCATTTTTCACTTCAACTGCCGCACTTTTTATGGCTTCTTCGTATATGACATTTCCGACCGCGCGCGACGTAACCTCAAGTGCCTCTAGTACAGCCACGCCGGCACCCATTAAAGCCGAGAACGTACGAGCGAAGCGGGCGACCGCTACTTTTTTGATAATCGTATTAATAGCCGGAAGTTTTAATAACAAACTATGGAATTGTCGTCGGCCTTTTTTGGTTTTTATATAACGAAGTGTCAAGAAGATTGTCCCACCCGCAACTGGGAAAATAATATACCAATAGGTAGTAATAACATGGCTAATACCGAGCATAAAAAGGGTGATACCTGGTAATTTGGCATCCGCGCCTCCCAGGTCAAGAAGGATTTTACCAATTTGCGGAATCACAAAAAGCATCAAACCGAAAAAGGCAGCAACGGTAATGAAAATCAGGACCATTGGGTAGGCCATGGCACTCTTAATTTTCTTACGGATAGCCGCACTTTTCTCAAGCTGTGCTGCAAGGCGCTTTAAGATATCATCAACGATACCAGCTGATTCTCCGGCCCGTACCATGTTCACATAGATGTCGTTAAATGTTGTCGGGTGTTTTGCCATAGAATCACCAAGGTTTAAGCCACCTTCGACATCTTTAACAACGACAGCCAGGATTTTCTTTAAAGCGGGGTCTTCGGAGTGCTTTTCAAGTGAACTCAACGACCGCAATAAGGGAACACCAGCACCAACCATGGCGCTTAATTGGCGTGTAAAGCTAACTAATTGATCTTGTTTTACTTTGGTAGGCTCGAACAAATGGTCAAAGTCGATACCGCTTTTTTTGTTTTTTAGTTGACGAATACTGATCGGGCGAAGGTTTTGTTTAGAAAGCGCATTAATGACGCTCGCTCGGTCGGCTAGCTCGGTTTTGCCTTTGATGACATTATTATCGTCGTCGGAAGCGATATAAGAAAATCGTGGCATGATTACTCTCTACTTACCCGTAGAACCTCTTCTATGGTTGTTTCGCCGCGGAGTGCTTTAATGAGGCCGTCAATTTGCATAGTTGTCATACCTTCGCGTATCGCTTGGTCCTGGATTTGGTCACTGGTTGCTCGGTTTAAGATAAGTTTTTGGACTGCATCAGAGTTATACAACACTTCATATATACCAATTCGGCCACGGTAGCCTTCTTGAACGGATTCTTGATTGAAGTTAGCGTCAGCTCGCCATAAAGTCTTGAAGCCGTTTTCGTCGGTGCTTAACGGAGTGTCGCCACCAAGGCCGGCAGCGGCAGCTTGTTTTTCTAACTCATGAATAATACGGAAATTTTCACCTGCTGGTAGGTTAAACAACTTAATAATTTCGGCTTTTTCTTCTTCACTTGGGACATAACTTTGTCGAGATGGCTGGTGAAGGCGACGAACCAGGCGCTGGCCAACCACGGCGCGGATGGTACTGGCGATTAAGAACGGTTCAATGTCCATATCAAGTAAACGCGGCAAAGAGGTTGCGGCATTATTGGTGTGTAGCGTACTAAATACCATGTGACCGGTCAGGGCCGCTTGAATACCTAGGTTAGCGGTTTCACCATCACGGATCTCACCCACCATGATGATATTCGGGTCTTGACGCAAGAGTGCTCGCAGGCCACTGGCGAATGTCATGCCGGCTTTGCTATTGGTCTGGGTTTGGTTGACGCCTAATATCTTATATTCAACCGGGTCTTCAATGGTTGAAATATTAACGTTTGGTTTATTAAGCGTAGTCAGAATACTAAACAAACTGGTTGATTTACCACTACCGGTCGGTCCGGTCATCAAAACGATACCATTTGGCTCGGTAATCTCACGGGTAATATCAGCTAGGGCCTTGCCCCAGTAGCCTAATTCTTGAAGGGTGACAGCTTGGTTAGATTCGTCCAATATACGCATGACGATTTTCTCGCCATCAATAATAGGCAGGGTGCTAACACGCAGAGCATATTGGCGGCCGCTGACGTTAATTTTGAAACGGCCGTCTTGAGGTACGCGCTTTTCGTCAATCTTCAAGTTCGCAAGAATTTTTACACGACTAACTAACGAGCCAAGGACGTTACGGGGCAGCCGGTTAACTTCTTTCAAGATACCGTCAACTCGATAACGGATTTGCACGTAATCTTCTCTGGGTTCAACGTGAACGTCACTGGCGTGTGAGCGAATAGCGAATTCGAGTAATAGGTTAATTGTTTGGGCGATTGGTGAATCTTCAGAAATGTCCTGCTCTGTAACGGTGTCATTCGCGCCGTCACCATCTTCACGTTGCACGTCAATAACTTCGTTGAGCTCTTTGTTGACATCGCCGCGGTACATATCTAGAACGGACATAATGTTGTCACGAGTAGCGATGTATATACGAGAGTTCGTACCGATTTCTTTTTGAATAAAGTTTACTGCCTGTACATCGTCAGGGTCTTCCATGGCAAGGTGATAGACACCCTCCTCGTCAACTTTGAACAGAACGGCCATATATTGACGAGCAACTCTTTCAGGAATCATTTTTAAGAGTTCTGCTGGAACAGATTGAGGACTAAGTTCTACAAAGGGGACGTCTGCATAGGCAGAGAAGGCTTGAACAAGAGTTTTTTCATCAGCAACTTTTTGCTCAATAATAATTTGTGACAAGGGACGCTTTGAACGAGCCGCCTCGTTTTTAAAGGTAGTTAACTGCTCAGGAGTTACAAGTTTTGCCCGCCCAAGCAACGTTTCCATAATAGTGTCGGAAATGCGCATAATGGTTACGCTCTACTATAAAGGAATCACCCCAAAAGTCCAGGTTATAAGATGGTATAATTTATAAGATGATTATAGAGGTGACAAGCGAACAACAAATGAAAGATTTAGCCACTACTATTGGCAATAGTTTAATTGGTGGTGAAGTTTTCGAGTTGGTTGGCGATGTTGGTGCCGGCAAAACGACGTTCGTAAAAGGATTGGCTAAAGGTTTGGCGATTGAAGATGATATTCAAAGCCCTAGTTTTACGATTAGTCGGCTGTATGATGCACGCGATAATTTACAATTGGTCCATTACGATTTTTATCGTTTGAGCGAACCTGGCATTATGGCTAATGAAGTTGCTGAAATGGTTCATGACGAAAAAACAATTACGGTTATTGAATGGGCTGCAATTGTAGAAGGTATGCTGCCGGAAAACCGATTTACAATTGAAATAGAATCACCAACTGAAACGACCCGTTCAGTCACTTTGCCTAATAACCTGAAAGTAACGCTATGATTTTATTACTCGATACCTCAACCCCAGAATGCCGACTTACGTTTATTGACGGTGACTGGCACTACGAAACAAAATGGGAGGCGAACCGCGAATTAGCTAAAGGTTTGCTGTTATATATCCAAACAGAACTAGAAGGCCAAGGAAAAACCTGGACAAGTATTACGGGACTTGGTGTATTTAAAGGCCCGGGAAGTTTTACCGGCTTGCGAATTGGTATTACAGTTTTAAACACAGTTGCCTATGCTCAAAGCATTCCAATAGTTGGTGAAGACGGGGAAGATTGGCGAGAGAAAGCCGTTCAGCGACTGCTCAGTGGTGAGTCAGATTCAATTGTTTTGCCTGAGTACGGTGGTGAAGCAAATATTACTCAACCACGCAAATAGCTTCTGTTTTAGCCTTGCGCATGTTTATCGTTCAGAGCTACAATAAATGTAGTCCACCATTACTTATTTTGGGACTTTTGGAATAACTTTTTGAAAATATTCAGCGTGCTTGTGATACTTTTTTGCTAAGACGAACACTTAGCCGGGCTGCGACTGAGGAAGGATGCATATGATAGAGGGATTAATTGCCGCAATTATTGGGGTGCTTGCTGGTGTGGGCGGAACCGCCGTGTACGAAAAGCAAAAACGGGCCGGTGGAAAGCACAAAGCCGACCAAACAATTGCCGAGGCTAAAACAAAAGCCAGTAGCATTGTATTAAAGGCTCAAGAAGAAGCTCTTCGTTTAGCTGAAGAAGCTAAAAAAGAGGAAACCGACCGACGCAAAGCGTGGGAACGCACTGAAACTCGATTAGCCGAACGCGAAACTAACCTTGATAATAAACTTGATGAACTTGATAGGCGAGCCGAAGGTTTGCGTGGTCAAGAAGATGAAGTTGAATCATTGAAAACCGAAATTCGCGACATTCGTACTCGCCAACAAGAGAAGCTTGAAAAAATTGCTGGTTTGAAAAAGAAAGAAGCGGCTGAAAAGCTGATGGAAATGACCGAGCGCGATATCAAGCAAGACCTTACCGGCCTTATTTCGAAATTACAAAATGACGCCAAAGAAACCGCCGAAGAACAAGCGCAGGTTATTTTGGTTTCAGCTATGGAGCGCATGAGCAGCGAGGTAACTGCTGAACGAACTGTTACGGCTATTAAGCTGACAGATGACGAAATGAAAGGTCGCATTATTGGGAAGGAAGGACGCAATATTCAGGCACTGCAACGCGCCACTGGTGTGGACATTATGGTTGATGACACTCCTGGTATGATTATTCTTTCCAGCTTTGATCCACTCCGTCGCCAAGTTGCTCGTCTAACTTTAGAAATGCTGATGAAAGATGGTCGTATTCACCCAGGACGTATTGAGGAAGTTGTCGCTAAGGCTGAAAAAGAAATTGAAAAAGAAGTTATTCGTTCAGGTGAAGATGCTGCCCGCGAAGTTGGTGTGGTAGGTATTCCAAAAGAAATGTTGCAACTACTTGGTGAATTAAAATTCCGTACTAGTTATGGCCAAAACGTTTTAATGCACAGTACTGAAATGGCACACATGGCAGGGCTTATTGCTGAGGAAATTGGTGCCAATGTTCGGACTACTAAAATTGCGACATTACTTCACGACATAGGTAAGGCTGTGACCCATAAAATTGAGGGTAAACACCACCATATTGGTGCCGAGCTTGCTCGTAAATATGGAATGAGCGACGAAATTGTACATGCTATTGAAGCGCACCACGATGACGTTGATGCAACTACCGTCGAAGCATTGATTGTACGTGTTTGTGACGCACTGTCTGCGGCTCGTCCAGGCGCTCGTAATATTAGTGCTGAAAACTTTGCTGAGCGTATGCGTGACCTTGAGAATATTGCTAATGGTTTTCCAGGTATTGAAAAGTCATTTGCCATCAGTGCCGGCCGTGAAGTGCGCGTTATTGTTCGCCCTGAAAATGTCGATGATTTAAGTGCAATTAAATTAGCTCGTGACATTGCCAATAAAATCGAAAGCACAATGCAGTTTCCGGGTACTATCAAAGTTAATGTCATTCGTGAAACACGCGCGATTGAATTTGCAAAATAAGGAGATAAAAAGTTAATGGGGCAATTTCTACACTTACTAGCGCGTACGGCATATAAACATCCATGGCGGGTATTGGCGGTTTGGTTATTGATTCTAGCAACGCTTATTACTACAACAGCTTTCTTTTTTAAAGCACCCGGTAGTTCTATTTCAATTCCAGGCACGCCTGCTCAACAGGCTATCGACCATGTTGGTGATTTATTTCCAGCTGCTGGTGGTGGTACGGGCCGAATTGTCTTTAAGGCTGAAAACGGCGAAACGATTGTTAGCCAAAGAGAAAAAATCGAAAGCTTGCTGGCTGAGGTGGCCAAAGAAGATGGCGTCAGCCAGGTAGTGAGCCCTTTCTTAAGTTCAACTTTTATTTCTGAATCAGGCGACATTGCGTACGCTCAAGTTCAGCTTAGTGGTACCGTTGGTTCGATTGACGAAGGTTCTATCGCATCGATTACTAATAAAGCCGAAGCTGCTAATAGTGAAACGCTTCAAGTAGAGATTGCTGGTGACCTTATTAATAAGACACCTGGTGAAATTGTTGGTGTCGGCGAGATTGCTGGTGTAGCGATTGCCTTGGTAGTGCTGCTTATTACTCTCGGTTCACTTATCGCCGCTGGTATGCCGCTGCTGACTGCGCTTATTGGTATTGGTGTCAGCATGACCGCTTTGTTCTCATTAAGCCAAGTTATTGAAATTGGGGCAACAACTCCAGTGCTTGCCATCATGCTTGGGCTAGCGGTTGGTATTGATTACGCGCTGTTTATTACCAATAAATATAGGTCATTATTACTGCTTGGGTATAGCTACGAAGAAGCACTTAAGCGCGCACTTGGTACAGCTGGTAATGCGGTGGTGTTTGCGGCTATTACAGTTATCATCGCGCTCTCCGCTTTGACGGTTGTAAACATTCCATTCATGACAACCATGGGGTTATCTGGTGCCGGAAGTATTGCGATTGCGGCATTGGTGGCTATCTCTGCTTTACCAGCGTTGCTACGAATTGCTGGTCCAAAAATCTTCAGTCGTAAACAACGTCTGTTGGTTGAAAAAGTGCAAAAGCATGGTGCTGAGAAAATTGAACACGTCGCTCACAATACACTTTGGTACAAGTGGAGCGAGCAAATTATTAAGCGACCAATTATCTTCCTGCTGGTCGGGCTTTTGATTGTTATTCCAATTGCATTGCCTGCCCAAGATTTGAAGCTCGGTTTACCAACTGATCAATATGCAGCAACTGAATCGACAGAACGTAAAGCCTACGACTTACTCACTGAAGGTTTTGGTGTTGGCTTTAATGCACCGTTAACCGTCTTGGTTCAAGGTTTACCAAAAGTTACCGAAGCAGACAAAGTTGCGGCCCGACAATTCATTATGCAACAAAGTGCTGGCCAGCCGGTGCCAACAACACCCGCAGCGCAACAAGCTGCGTTTGCCCAGTTAAACGCTTTGACCGAACAGTATGCGCCTCAAGTGCAACTTATGAAGGTCGCTACGGAAGTTGGTAAGTTGAATGATGTACAGCAAGCTTTAGCAGCGACGGCAACAAAAGATGGGACTGCTGGAATTATCCAGGTAATTCCTAAAACAGCGCCAATCGATGCGAAGACAAACGATTTAATTGAACGACTACGCGATACGGCAACTGCTGAAAATGTCAGTGGCAATAAAAACGTAACGTTTGAAGTAACTGGTTCTACTGCTTTGCAGAAAGATATTAACGAGAAGCTTTCAAATGCGCTGCCTGTTTATTTGATTGTTGTAGTTGGCCTTTCAATCATCCTATTGATTATCGCTTTCCGTTCTATCTTAGTTCCACTTAAAGCAACCCTTGGTTTCTTGCTTTCAGTACTAGCGATGTTCGGCGCCTTAGTGGCTGTATTCCAATGGGGTTGGTTTGGTATCGCTGAAGCACCTGGCCCGATTGTCAGTTTCATTCCAATTATTGCGACGGGTGTATTGTTTGGTCTGGCGATGGATTACGAATTCTTCCTGGTTTCAGGTATGCACGAAGAATATACCAAGACTAAAGATGCCAAACGTTCAGTTGCTCGTGGTTTCCGTTTAGGCGCAAAGGTTGTCACGGCCGCTGCGATTATTATGATCAGTGTGTTCGCTGGGTTTATCTTTAACCATGATGCGACCATTCAGGCGATTGGCTTTGCCTTGGCAGTTGGTATTTTAGTCGATGCATTCATTGTGCGTATGACGATTGTTCCGGCAGTAATGACATTGCTTGGTAAGAGTGCCTGGTGGATTCCAAAGTGGTTGGATAAGCGACTGCCTCACGTTTCTATTGAAGGCGAAGAAGACGATAAGTAGGCGCTGACTATGACAGAGATTCGTAATTACAAAACTGCGGAAGATGTTGCTAAAGCAGCGGCTGAAAATGCTGTCGAGATATTGCAAATTGCTATTAATACAAAAGAAGACGTCAGCTGGGTTTTAGCCGGCGGCACTTCGCCGATGCAGGCTTATCAAGTAATCGTTCGTGACTATGCGTCCGCGGTTGATTGGAGCAAGGTAACTGTTTTAATGGGCGACGAGCGGATGGTGCCGATGAATGACAAAGATTCGAATACAGGGACTATTAAAGGGCTGTTTGACGCTAGTGCTGAACTTTCAAAGGTGAAATGGATTATACCAGATACGACATTGGATATTGTGGCTGCAGCTAAAGACTTCGCCCGTAAAATTGCCGCTGGTAATTATGGGGAGTTTGATTTGGTGTGGCTTGGCGTGGGTGAGGACGGGCATACGCTTTCGTTGTTCCCGGGTAATGTAGCTTTTGCTGAACCGACCGATGAATGGGTGATACCTGTGTATGACTCTCCAAAATTGCCAAATGAACGCATAACACTATCTTTGAAAGCATTGGAATATGTAGATGAGTTAGTAATATTTGCGGTCGGTGCCAGCAAGCAAGATGCCTTGAAAGAAGCGCGTTTGAAGCGATTATTACCGATTTCGGTAGCTTCGGACGTTGTTGAGACGAACGGTGGTGAAGTACGATGGCTTTATGATGAAGCAGCCTGGAATGACGACTAATGCGTATAGCGGTTATAGCAGCTAACGGACGATTAGGTAAAGCGTTTGTTGAAGCAGCTTTAAAAGATGGACACAATGTTCGTGGTGGGGTACGAGGCGTTAATAGTTTAGCGCCACACCCTAGTTTAGAAATATTTGAGTGTGATGCAACGAAGGCGGATGATTTGCGGGTGCTTTTGCAGTCAGCGGAAGTCGTGGTGAGCGCCATTGGGCATGTTGAGGGCTCTGCGCCTGATGTACAAACCCGAGCGACGGAAGTTATTAGTTCAGCTATGGATGAGCTCGGTATTAAACGCTATGTTGATGTGACCGGAACAGGTGTACGATTTGCTGGCGATAAGATTACTTTGATTGACCGTTTTTTGAATATGGGTGTTGGCTTTGTTGACCCCAACCGAGTGAAGGACGGTCGCGACCATCAAGAAGTTTTGAAGGCTTCTGACTTGGATTGGACAACTATTAGGGTTTTGAAGTTGCAGAATGTGGCAATGAAACCCTTTAGCTTAACGTTGCATGGGCCGACGAAGCCTTACGTGGGTAGGGAAGAGGTGGCGCAGGCGATGTTGGAAGCGATTGAGCAAAACAGCTTCATTCAGCAATCACCAATTTTATCAAAAGTATAATTTATTCAAATGGCTTACGTAGATAATTATTCAAACATAGATTTTAGAAAATTTCCCGAAAAGTACAAAGTGGGGCGGGGTGAACAAGGCGTGCTGTTGGCCGAGCCTTATAAAAGTGAAATACTGCCACATTGGAAATTTGCCACACCCAAAAAAGCAAAAGAATCAGCTGATACTATTCTTGAAATGTTTTATGAATATAAAAAGCAAAATGATTTCGTTGGGATGGATATGGCCCGGAAGTTTTTGCAAATGGGGTATACCCGATCACGGCGATACGCAAACCATAAAGGCGGTAAGAAGTACGACGGTCCAGTACCGGATGATAAAAAAGGACAGAGTGGCGCGCATGGGCGTAAAGAGTTACCTCGAAGTGAGGAAGATCCGGTTAAGGCCGAGTCGGCGCGGATTTTTTATGAGCGGTACGAAATTGCCAAGAATGATGAGGCGTACTTAAGGATGCTAAAGGAGTGGAAGAGTAGGTAGAGGACATCGCAGCAAGCTGCTCTTCCGTTCGTTCATAAAAATATAGAACTACATTTTTATTTCACTCCGTCACCAAACCTTCGACTGATTTTGTGTTCCACAAAAAGTCGAAGGTTCGAATCTGTACGCTTGACCAAATAAAATAGACTACCGAAGTAGTCTTTTTTATTTGGTCGGGGTGAAAGGACTCAAACCTTCGACCTCTCGGTCCCAAACCGAGCGCGCTATCAACTGCGCCACACCCCGATGTGTGTTGTTCGACTAGGGTATTATACGATATCCGGAAATATATTTCTAGTAGTCGAGTGGTCGTTGCGACAATTCCGTTGTCACGGTATGATATAGGGAGTAAATATGAATACATTTCTTGCAAAACCCCTCGCCTTTTTGAAAGCACATCCTAAAGTTGATATTGCGTTTCTCGCAGTAGCTTTACTGGTTTTTCTGACAATCACTTTATTTAACATTACGAATGCTGGTATTTGGTTTGATGAGGCGTTTAGTTCTTACTTAATACAATTTAACTATCTGGATATTGTTCGCTATACGGCTACTGATGTTCATCCGCCACTGTATTACTGGACGTTGAAAGCTTGGACTGAGCTGTTCGGTATTGGTGAGTTTGGGCTGCGATCGATGAGCGTATTCTTTGCCGCGGCGACAATTGTCGTCAGCTTCTTCCTAGCGCGGCGTTTATTTGGTCGCAAGGTTGCGCTGGTTTCATTACTATTCTTGATTCTTTCACCAATGTTGGTTCGTTACAGCGACGAGGCTCGAATGTACACTATGGCGGCGTTTATTATTGTATCGGCCACGTATGTTCTTGTTAAGGCGGTTGAGTCCAAGCAGCGGCGCTGGTGGGTGTTCTATGGTGTACTGGTAGCCCTTGGTATGTGGACTCATTACTTTACGGCTTTGGCGTGGCTATCGCACTGGGCTTGGCGAGCTTGGGTGACGTATCGAAAAGGTGCGACTTCTAGGCAGTGGGCTGGTAAATTCTTTACGAAACCATGGATATTAGCACATATAGTAGCCATCGGCGTCTTCTTTCCATGGCTGTACTTTATGGCTAAGCAACTTGGCGTTGTGCAAGCAGCTGGTTTTTGGATTAGCCCAGTAGGGGTAGATACGCCATCAAACTATCTGTCTAATGTCTTTTATTACCTTGACCATGGCCAAGCCCAAAGTTGGCTAGCGCTCGCTATTATTACTGTCATTATTCTGGTGATTGTATTGATTCCGAAAGTATATAAATCTTTTACAAGGTCTGAAAAATCAAACTTTATACTCATTTCAGCGATTGCTTTTGTGCCACCGTTGCTACTCTTCTTTACTTCTTTACCACCGCTAAGGTCATCATTTGTTGAACGCTATTTAATTCCAGCCATTATTGCGTTGATGATATTCTTGGCGGTTGTGTTAGTTGTTGGTAGTAAAAAATGGCGTCCAATATATAGAGCGCTGCCAATTCTGCTTATTGCGGGTATGATGATTTTTGGTATTACCAATGTTTATAAATACGGTAACTATAACAAGAATACTAACTTCCATATTGTGACCCGTGAAGTTATTAAAGAAGTTCAAGTAAAAGGTAAACCGGGTGAGCCAATTGTAGCCAATACACCGTGGAACTTTTACGAATCTGTTCCTTATGCCACCAATGAACACCCTATCTATTTCATTGATGCTAATAACGAATATATTTATGGTTCACTAGATATGTTAAAAGATAATGACATGCATAAAATCAAAGATATAAATGCCTTTGCAAAATCTCACCCGGTCATTTGGTATATCGGTGACGCATTGTCAGGCGACATTGCACCATACGATAATTCATGGGTGAAGCTTCAAACCGTCACATATTTTGACCCACTCATGAATAATGAACCATATCGCGCCACCCAGTACCGTATTAACGCGGAATAATCTTCATCAAGAATTTAGTTCGAACCGCAACCCATACCAAACCAAGCGCTGACAGCGATAGCGCCATATTTATGAATATATTTTCTGAGCCTTTGGGATGAAGAATAAATAGGTGAGCGAAGAAAACAATGAATGCTTGGATTGTATATACATACAATGAATTTTCGCCCAAAGGTAGGAAGAAGCGTCCAACCTTTTTCACGATAACGCCTTCATATTTACGTAGTACCCAGAAAAATGCCCAGAACCAAATAGCGCCAATGAATATACGGGTAATAGGCAGCCGGTCTTTGTTGAACGCTAGCTCGATGGAATGGTGAATGCTTTGAAGCTGGCTAGCAAATACGCCACCAAGCTCGGCGTGAAACACCAATAAGGTCGAGGCGATGATTGTGAGGATCGCTGTTGAAATAAGGCTGAACCCAATAACTTTGCGCATTTTAATTGACAACGTTTGCCAATACTCAACCAGCTGTGGCCAGTAGTAGCCAATGATAAAGCTGCTAAAGAAGATAAGCTGCCAACTAAGCGGTTGAGACATTTCTGGTGGTAGCGGGCTCAAAGGGAATAGACACCATACAAATAAGCTGATAGCCACAACGATGTACCAGTAGCCTTTCCTCAGTAACCATAAGGCGGCAGGCGCAAAAAAGAGGAATAAGGCGTAATAGCGTAAAAAGTCTGCCCAGCCATATGTATATTGAAGAGCCAACGTTTTCCATAATAAATCACCAAAGTTATTCCAGTCTGTAAAAATGCCATACTTCAAGCCTACTGAACCAATGAAGAATGATCCAATAAAGGTAAAGAGTAAGGTTAAAACGATACTTGTAATATATAACTGAAAACTTCTCTTTAAAAGTAGGCTGGCTGCCTTTTTAAATGGGGCTTCAATTAATTTTCGCCCGCGAATAATTCCCAGTACAATACCGGATACAGCAAAAAATCCTTCTGCCGTTGATGCGTACAATAATCCCTGTCCTGTAAAGAACGCTAAAGGGCTAGGATAATACTGCAAGTGGTTAAGAAGAATGACACTTAAAAAGTACCCGCGCATAATATCGAAAGTTAAAATTCGGCTGGATGTTTTTTGGGTTACTTCAGACACAGAAATAATTATACCAAGTCGTTTCTGCGAGGTATACTAGAACAATGAACCAAACTCCTTATGCTGCTCCAGATTTTTCTTTACTTGGGCTCGATGGCCAGCACCATTCCTTGACAGACTTCAAGGGAAAATGGGTGATCTTATATTTTTACCCAGCCGACGACACACCCGGTTGCACAGCCGAAGCTTGTAGTCTGCGGGATTCACGCGATACTTTGGCGGAAATGGGTGCCGAGATTATTGGCATTAGCCGCGATGACCCTAATAGTCACGAAAAATTCAAAGCGAAGTACTCACTGAACTTTTTATTGCTAACCGACCCGGAGGCGATTGCTATTAATGAATATGGTGCCTGGGGTAAGAAAATGTTTGGCCGTGAAGGCATTTTACGAAAGACGTTTATTATTAACCCGGCTGGCGAAGTTGTAAAAGTGTATGGCCGCGTAACGCCAATTGGCCATGGTGAACAAGTAGTGGCGGAGTTGAAGACACTGCAAGCATGAAATATATTGTCGCCGTCAGTGGGGGAGTCGATTCAGTTGTTTTGCTGGATATGATGGTAAAAGTTCCAGGACATGAAATTATTGTGGCCCATTTTGATCATGGCATTCGCGAAGATTCAGCCGAAGACGCACGGTTTGTCGCAGCGCTCGCCTACAAACACGGCCTTGTGTACGCGGGTAAACGGGAAGAACTCGGTAGCACAGCCAGTGAGGCTTGGGCACGTGAACGCCGCTACGCATTTTTGCGTGAACTTGCACAGCAACATACTGCCCGCATTGTCACTGCCCATCACCTCGATGACTTAGTAGAGACTGTTGCTATTAACTTAAAACGCGGCACGGGATGGCGGGGTTTGGCGGCGCTTGATTCAGATGTCGTACGCCCGTTAATAGATACCCCCAAACAGCAGCTTATTAAATATGCACAAGCTAACGGCTTAAAATGGCATGAAGATAGTACGAATGCCAGTGATGCCTATTTAAGAAACCGGGTACGCGCTAAAGCGACTGACATTACTCACGATACAAAACGACAGTTACGAGCGCTTCATAGCCATCAGAAGCAATTAAAAACCGAAATTGATACTGAAGCTGCGAAGTTAGTGGGTGATGGTCCGGACTATAGTCGATATCTTTTTACCCATCTTCCACAGGCTGCAGCCTTGGAGTGTTTACGTTTTATTACCCGTGGAAGCCTTACTCGACCCCAGTTAATACGTTGTTTATTAGCAATCAAGACAGCGGCCGCTGGGAGTGCCTATGAAGCCGGTTCAGGGGTAAATGTTCGTTTCGGTACTCGCCATTTCAGCCTGTAACTGGTAGAATTATAGAGATACACCTACGTTTCTTAGAATGCCGAAAGGAAAATAATTCGCTATGGCAGCAAAAGCCCCGTCACCAAAGAAAAAACCGAGTACAATTTTACGACTGACCCTCTTCTGGGCAGTGGTCGTTTTTGGAGCTCTCATTATATATGCCCTCACAAGCTCACACGATAACTTAAAGCAAGTTCCACTTTCTGAAGTTACTCAACGGGCTAATGCCGGTGAAATAACTAAAATTGAAATTCAAGGTAGTGACTTAAAAATTACCCCTGAAGGAAGTGATGTTCCAACCCAGAGTTCAACTAAAGACCCTTCAAGTAGCATTTACGAACAAGGCCTTAAGACCGACTCCAAAACCCAAGTAACAATCTTGCCACCATCTTCAACCGGTGACGTACTTTGGAATTTAGCCATCATCATTATTCCAGTGGTGTTAATTGCAGCATTTTTCCTATTCATGATGCGCCAAGCTCAAGGCCAAAATAACCAAGCCCTTGGTTTCGGTAAGTCTAAAGCCATTCTTTACGGTGACGACAAAAAGAAAGTCGTGTTTGACGATATTGCTGGTAACGATTCAGCTAAGCAAGACCTTGAAGAAGTAGTAGATTTCTTGAAACACCCTAAAAAGTACGAAGCTTTAGGTGCAAAAATTCCAAAGGGAGTACTGCTTGTAGGTAGCCCTGGTACCGGTAAGACAATGCTCGCACGGGCTGTTGCTGGTGAAGCAAACGTACCATTCTTCAGCATTTCTGGTTCTGAATTTGTTGAAATGTTTGTAGGTGTTGGTGCTTCTCGTGTTCGCGACTTGTTTGCAAAAGCAAAGAAGAATTCTCCTGCCATCATCTTCATTGATGAAATTGATGCGGTTGGCCGTCGTCGTGGTAGCGGTATGGGTGGTGGTCACGACGAACGTGAACAAACCCTTAACCAGATTCTTGTTGAGATGGATGGTTTTGAAACTGGAACAAACGTTATCGTTCTTGCGGCTACAAACCGTTCTGACGTTCTTGACCCAGCCTTGCTTCGTCCAGGCCGTTTTGACCGACGTACAAACATTATGTTGCCTGAACGCCGCGACCGTGAAGCTATCTTGAAAGTTCACTTTAAAACAAAGCCAGTCGACGACACTGTTAAACTTGATTCATTGGCAGCAAAAACTGCTGGTTCATCCGGTGCAGACCTTGCGAATATTGCGAACGAAGCGGCGATTATTGCTGCTCGTCGAAATAGCAAAAAAATCTCAAACGCCGACCTTACTGAAGCGTTTGAAAAAGTTGCGATTGGTCCAGAACGCAAAACTAAGGTTATGAACGAAGAAGAAAAGCGCATGACTGCCTATCATGAAGCTGGTCACGCCTTGGTTGGACACATCCTTCCGGATAGCGACCCAGTTCACAAGGTGACTATCATTCCTCGTGGTGGTACCGGTGGTGTGACATGGTTCTTGCCTCCAGAAGACCGAAGCTACACAAGTATTATTGAGTTCAAAGATATTTTGGCTCGAGCACTTGGTGGCCGTGTGGCTGAAAAAATCATTTACGGTCAAGGCCGGGTGACAACTGGTGCTGGTTCGGACCTTCGTAAAGCAACAGAAATTGCTCGCGACATGATTATCGAACAGGGAATGGGTACGAAACTTCGTGACCAAGTATTCCATGAAGATAATGGCGGAATGGTCTTTGATAAAATGACTCACGAACGCCCTTATAGTGACGATACTGCTCGTGAGATTGACGCCGAAGTTGCTGAGCTTATTAAAGAAGCAGCTAAGCGTGCCGAAGTTGTTATTAACGCTAACCGTAAAAGCCTCGATAAACTTGCTGAAGCGTTGCTTGATGAAGAGACCGTTGAAGAAGAACGAGTTATCGAGCTTTTGAAAGATGCCAAACTTCCTAAGGAGGCCTCACAGTATTAAGTACGTGCGGCTTTGTAAGGCTGAATGATTAATTTTCGTACTACGATATCCCGAGCTAACAGGAAGTTGCCGCTTAAACTAGCGGCATCTTTGCTTGCAGCCTCATCATTGGTTGCAAGCTTGCTTGGGCTGTTTCGTGACCGTATCTTTAACAGTACATATTACCTGACGTATCCAACTGGTGCCGACGCCTATCGTGTAGCCTTTTCTGTACCAGATTTCATGTTCATTATTCTGGTGTCAGGTGCCTTGAGTGTGAGCTTTATACCAGTATTCAACCAACGTCTTGGTGCTGGTAATAAGAAATCTGCCTGGGAGCTTTCAACCAGTGTGATGAACTTAATGGCTATTACGACACTCGTTGCCAGTATTTTGATAATTATATTCGCTCAACCATTGGTGCAGTATGTTGTTGGTCCAGGTTTGGATGAATCAAGCCGCTCATTGGCCGTTAGTATGATGCGGGTTATTGCCGTAAGCCCATTCTTATTTGCCATTGCTACAGTTATAACTAGTATGCAACAAGCAGTCGGCCGGTTTGCTTTCTTTGCGATGGCGCCAGTTGTTTATAACATCGGTATAATTATCGGACTGCTCTTCTTCACCAACGGAATTAATTTATTTGGTTGGCAACTGTTTGAAGGCGGAATTATGGGTGTTGCACTGGGTGTAGTACTCGGGGCAATCCTGCAACTTATTATTAGTGCACTTGGCCTGTATGGCATGGGATATGATTACCGGTTTAAAATTTACTGGAAAAATAAAGGCTTTCGACAGGTGCTCCGTTTATTGCCGCCGCGATCGCTTGACCAAGGTATTGATTATGTAAATAGTATCGTGGAAACTAACTTGGCATCTCGCATGGTTGCCGGTAGTGTTAACGCCTATCAACAGGTAACGACATTGGCGTACATGCCAATTAACTTAATTGGCGTCACTATTAGCACGGCTGCTTTCCCAAAGATGACCGAGCGTTTAGCTGAAGGCCGCCCAGATTTATTTAAAAGCGAACTACAAACCGTTCTACGGGTTATTATTTGGCTTGCTTTGCCCGTCACTGTAGTGGCTATCCTAGCTCGTGGGTATATTGTTAACTTTATCGTCAACGGTGGTGACCCTTATATGGCGAGTATTTTTGCTATTTTAGCTATATCGATTTTATTCCGTTCGGTATACTTTATTTCAGCTCGAAGTTTTTATGCTCATCAGGACACAAAGACGCCGCTCTATATTTCGTTATTTACGATTGGTTTAAATATTACCTTGGCAGTCTGGTTTACGCTTGGGCTTGGCATGGGAGTATACGGGTTGGCCTGGGCAGCCGTCATTGTTTCAGCAGTTGAGGTATCGTTGTTGTTTTATGTAATGTCTCGACGGATTGAGGGTTTGTTTGATAAGCCATTTGTTGGTGCGGTAGTTCGGATGGCGAGCGCCGCTGGCTTTACGGCAATCATTACGTATGTAACAGTGAATGTATTCCCACTAGGTGCGGATGACCAAAGCTTCTGGGCGACCTTCCCGAAGTTTGCCCTTGTCACCGTAGTGTCAGGTCTGTCATACTTACTGTTCTGCTGGTTATTTAAGTTACCAGAGGCAAAACCTGTCATTGACCGTATTCAGAAATTTTTCTATAAAGCACCGAAAGTAAAAGATGAACCAACCAAACATTCGTAATTTTTGTATCATTGCCCACATCGACCATGGGAAGTCGACGTTGGCCGACCGTATGCTTGAGGTAACCGGTACGGTATTAAAGCGTGACATGAAATCGCAGTTGCTTGATAGCATGGATTTAGAGCGTGAAAAGGGGATTACTATTAAGTTAGCGCCGGTACGCATGAGCTACAAAGACCATGAACTGAACTTGATTGATACTCCCGGCCATGTTGACTTTAGCTATGAAGTTTCACGCAGCCTACAGGCCTGTGAAGGGGCTGTGTTGGTTGTTGACGCTTCACAAGGTATCCAAGCACAGACTTTAGCAAACGTGTATTTAGCAATGGCTTCAGATCTAACTATTATTCCAGTTTTGAATAAAATTGACCTACCAGCAGCTGACGTTCCACGTGTAAGTGCGGAAGTTATGAACCTACTTGGTTGTAAGGAAGAAGACATTATTAAAATTAGCGCGAAAACTGGTGAAGGTGTAACTGATGTATTAGATGCTGTGGTTGAAAAAATCGCTGCTCCAACCGGTGAACCAACTAACCCAACTCGAGCCCTTATTTTCGATAGCTACTACGATGATTATCGCGGAGTTATTTTGTACGTTCGCGTCATTGACGGCAATATTAAAAAAAGCGATGCCATTGATATGTTAGCAACCAGTGCAGCTGGCATTGCCCTTGAAGTCGGCTCGCTGAGCCCAGGCATGAGCCCGAAAGATGAACTAGCTTCCGGTGAAATTGGCTACATTGTTACCAACCTTCGAACCACCCGCGATGCCCGCGTTGGTGATACGGTAACTGTGCGTCGCCATGCCGCCACCGAAGCCTTGCCGGGCTATAAGTTAGTGAAGCCATTCGTGTACGCTGGCTTCTTCCCAGTTAGTAATGATGATTACCAAGATTTAAAGGACGCAGTTGAACGACTTAGTTTAAGTGATTCGGCATTGCAGTTTGAGCCTGAAAACTCACCGGTGCTTGGCTTCGGTGTTCGAATTGGTTTCCTGGGGTTGTTACACCTTGATATTATTCGTGAACGGCTAGAACGTGAATACGACCTTGATTTAGTTATTACCAACCCCTCAACTGACTACCAGATTTTGCTTAGTTCAGGTGATGAGCTTGATATTAAAAGCGCTAGCAACCTGCCGGATGTCAGCCGAATAAAAAGTATTAGTGAGCCTTGGATTAAAGGTGAAATTATTGTACCGCAAAAGTATATTGGTGCAGTGTTGCAATTAATTATTTCAAAACGCGGCATGCAATCTAACTTAAGTTATATTGATGAACGGGCTTTAATTAGTTTTGAAGCACCTTTAGCTAATTTATTGACTGACTTTTATGACCAATTAAAATCCGTTACCAGTGGCTATGGTTCGTTCAACTATGAACTTGATGAATATCGCTCGGATGATTTAGTCCGCATCGATTTTTATGTGGCTGGAAATATGGTTGATGCGTTAAGTATTATGGCTCATCGTACTGAAGCCCAAAGCTTAGGCCGTGAAATTACCAAAAAGTTAAAAGAAGTTATTCCTCGCCAAAACTTCCAAGTTGCCCTACAAGCGGGTATTGGTGGAAAGTTTATTGCTCGTGAAGATTTAAGCGCCTATCGTAAGGATGTAACGACTGGCTTATACGGTGGTGATGTATCTCGTAAAAAGAAAGTTTTAGCTAAGCAAGCTAAAGGTAAAAAACGCATGAAACGTTTTGGTAAAGTTGATATTCCGTCTGAAGCCTTCATGGTTATGTTGAAGCGCGATTAGTTCTGGTACAATGCTTAGATATGAATCCACTCGAAGAAGCTATTAATAGTTACAAGATGCCCGAAACGGCGCGAGCATTATTGCTCCAACATCCGTCATTAAATATCACCGGTCCAACTGGTGCAGGCAAGGGGACAATGGCCCAACACCTGACTCAAACAGGTACTTATGTACCGGTTGTTTCTGATACTACGCGCAAACCTCGTGTATTTGGAAATGGCTATGAAGTTAACGGCGTTCATTATTGGTTTATCGATGACCAAACCGCTCTACAGAAATTAGGCGAAAATGCTTATATGGAAGCGAAATTAGTACACGGAGATACTCTCTACGGAACGAGCATTGCCTCGTATGAAAGAGTAATAAATAACGGC
The DNA here is from genome assembly GCA_028289065.1 of Candidatus Saccharimonadota bacterium. Lineage (GTDB taxonomy): Bacteria > Patescibacteriota > Saccharimonadia > Saccharimonadales > Saccharimonadaceae > Microsaccharimonas. Next base: position 50,891 of record JAQGHA010000006.1, on the reverse strand, counting down.
CGGACGCCAATTCTTGAAATTGATGTTCAAGGTATGGAAGCGTTCATGGAAGAGGCGCCGGGTTTTGAGTGTGTATTATTATTACCACCAAGCTTTGAAATTTGGGAGCAGCGAATTGATGGTCGTGGCGACATGGACTTGCAGCAAAAGATACGCCGTTTCAAAACAGCTCTAGTTGAATATCAAAAGCCGATCGAAAATCAGAACTTCTATCCAGTTATAAATACCGAAGTAATTGATACAGCCAAGATTATTGAATCTGGTGAGTACCGCGAAGAATCCTACCGTCAAAAAGCTTTAGCCTTAGCTGTTGAACTGAAAGCTGCTACCCAAGCCTTTCTTGATAGCCATCAATAGTTTTGGCACTCATTGACAGCGAGTGCTAATATTCGCTACAATGTAAGCATGACCGAACGTCAACGACTTATACTAGCCGCCATTATTGAACAGCATGCTGAAATTGCCGCGCCAGTTGGTAGTGTTATGCTTGCCAAGCTGTTTGGTGTTTCGAGCGCGACCATTCGTAGTGAAATGGCTAAGTTAGAAGAGATGGGTTTTATTGTTCAGCCCCACACTAGTGCCGGGCGAATTCCAACTGATGCTGGCTACCGGTTTTATGTAAATAGTTTAAACGAAGCCCATGCCGAGCAGCCACAGCTTCCCGATCGCAGTGCGAGAGCGATTGATGCGCGTGTTGGTACCCATGGCGATAGGGCAGACCGAGCGATTCGAAGTGCCGTCGACAGTTTAGTTGATTTAACCCAAAACCTTGGGTTAGCAACAATCGGTGACGAACTTTACCTAAGCGGTATTGGTAACCTGTTTTCACAGCCAGAGTTTTTACACGGTGAACACGCTCAAGCTGTAGCTCGACTGTTAGACAACCTAGAACCTTGGCTTCGCGAAGCCGCACCAAACGAACCGCTCAATGTATATATTGGTTCTGAAAACCCAATCGGCAAGGCAAGTGGCGCTACCCTAATTATTAGCCGCTTCCGTTCACCGTATAGCGACAATAGTTACATTGGGGTATTAGGCCCAACTCGCCAGAGCTACGATAAAGTAATGCGTTTGGTGCGACACACTGGAGCAATGTTAGAGGAAATTCTGTAAAATGGCTGAACTTATCGGGCATTTTATTGCTAACTGGCCGATGTGGATTGCACTTCCAGTAATTTTAATTGCTAGTTTCCTCTGGGTATTTCTCTATGGTGCCAACGTCTCACTCTATAAAAGCCCAAGGTACGAATGGCCAGAAGATAAAAAGAAACGGCTAGCAAAACAACGCAATAAATCATTAAAGAAAGGAAAAGTATAATGCCAAAATCAACTTCAAAAAATGACCCAACTCCAACTTCCGACGAACGTGACGAAGAAATTATTGAACTTACCTTAGATTTACAGCGAACTCGCGCCGACTTTGAAAACTACCGTAAACGAGTCGATGCCGAGAAACAGGCTGCCCGTGATGCCGGCGCTTCTTCTGCTGTCTTAAAACTTCTGCCTGTTATTGATAATATCGAACGCGCAATTGCCTATACTCCAGAAGACCTAAAAGACAATACATGGGTTCAAGGTGTGACCGGGTTGGTTAAACATTTAGAAAAATCACTTGAAGGCTTGAACGTTGCTCGAATTGATGCAAAATCAGGTGCTGAATTTAACCCTGAATTCCATGAAGCGATTCAATTTGATGAAGACGCCGAAGGCGAAAAAGAAGTTATTGCCGAAGAATTACAAGCCGGGTATATGCTAAATGGTCGGGTTATACGACACGCTATGGTAAAAGTTACCCGCCAGTAGTTCATTCGTGAGTCTATAGCGCTCATGCTATAATTCAGATTAGATATGACTAAAAGTGGTGGCTTGGACGCAGTAAAAACTGAGGCGATTGACCGGCTTATTGAGATATTCGACAATGACCCCGCCGCCGCTGCTCAAGCGATTAAAGATTATGCCCGACGGCCCAACCAAGATATTAGCTTAAAAACTATCGCAGTTGGTCCAGTTCTATTATCAGTTCGAGACCTTATAAAAACCTACAAACGAGGCCGACAACATTTAATGGTTCTTGATGGTGTATCGCTTGATATCCACGAAGGGGAGTTTGTAGCCATCACTGGTGCAAGCGGCTCAGGTAAGAGTACCCTACTACAATTGATGGGCGGACTCGATAAGCCAACATCTGGTGAAGTGATGTATGGGGATGTAAATCTAGCAAAGCTATCCGATAGTAAGCTTTCGGTTTTTCGACAACAAACGGTTGGCTTTGTTTTTCAATTTTTTTACCTACAACCCTTTTTGCGCTTAAGCCGGAACTTAGAGGTTCCAGGCATGTTTGCGCGCACCGAAAGTAAATCACGCCGAACCAAGGTTGCAGAGCTAGCTGAGAAAGTCGGTCTGAGCGATAGGTTGAAGCATTATCCAAAAGAACTATCTGGTGGTCAAATGCAACGAGCGGCCATTGCTCGAGCATTGCTTAATCTGCCTAAGATTATTTTAGCCGATGAACCAACGGGTAACCTGGATACGGCTAACGGTGCTGCGATTATAGAATTATTTGAAACCATTCGCCGCGAACTCGGTACAACAATTGTTATTGTGACGCATGATCCTGTTATCGCAAGGCGGGCGGATAGAGAAATTCGTATTCGTGATGGAAAGGTGGATGCATGATCCGTCTTGGTGATGCGGCTGTCTTAGCCTATACAAAGTTACGCACTCACCGTGTTCGGACGGGAATTGCGATAGCTGTTGCCGGGCTGCTGTTTGGTTTAATCGCGGCGGTTATTATTGTAGCTCAGGGTGTGTTTGACAGTGTTGACCGCTTTAGCGACGAAGGTTTGAATAATCGTACCGTTCTCTCGGTATCCCATATGCCTCAAGATAATGGATTTAATGAATACGATCACCGAGATGATCCCGAATTTATAGCCGAAGTCGAGAAAGCCCACAATGCATTAGTGCAAAAGAAGCAGGCGGCGGCTAAAAAATATTCAGTAATGTACGATGCACCCACTCAGGACCCGTCGCCAATAGGGATCGACCCATCCACAAAACAGAAGACAATTAATGATTCTAGTTTCGGAAGTGTAGCAGTGCAACAAATTGGAGCAGCTCGGCGGGCACAGGTATACACACCGTTTGATATCAACGCATATATTAAACCTTATTCAACCGCAAAAGTACTCGGTCTTAATCAAAATCTACAACCGAGTGATGGCATGCTGACGTATATGAAGGATGGAAAAGAGATTTTGAATCAGAATGGCGGCAGCCGTCAACAAAGTTTCGGTACAAATAATGATCCGCCGACTTTAAATATCCTAGAAGCATCTCTTACGAAGCCATTCATTAGTGTGAAGACCTTTGACTCGTCAAAAGGCGAGATACCTGCAATTATTCCTTATTCAACTGCAGAAAAGATTTTAGGCAATAAACCGCTTTCTAGTAGTGCTGCTACTGATGAAAAGCTACAACGTCTCAAAGAGGTGCGTTTACGTATACACGAGGCAACTGTGTCTTATTGTTATCGCAACCAGGCTTCGCAATTGCTGTTAACTCAAGCACTCACCCAAAAAGCTGACATCGCCCGTAATGTCAGCAACAAAGAATATACAAAACCGCATCTAACCTATTCAGTCCCGTCTGACTCTGACTGTGGTGCAGTTACTATCTCAGCGGACAGCCGAACAGCGAATGAAAAGAAGCAAGATGCTAACCAGGTTTTATACGATAAAGAGGTAGGTGAGTATATCGGTGAGCCAATGCAAATGAAAGTTATCATACGCGGCATCGGTGTTTCCAACGACCCCCTTACCATGTCTGATGGGTCGGTAAGTAGCTTGATTCAAGGCTTCTTAGGTTCTTGGTTGGGCTACAACTCCTTAACTATTCCGGCGGATATGCTACAGGAAGTTCCTGTTCAGTATCGTCCCGATGCTATTTTTGCAAATAAAATAGACTTAACTACAGCAGCAGCCTACTATCTCCCAGAAAATTACTTGGTTGAGTTTGGCGACAAAGAACAAGCCAGAGCCTTGATGGAAAAAACGGGTGCGACAATAGGCGGAACTGTTACGGGTGATATGTATGTTTCGCCATTCGGTAGTGGCGTTTTAGTTGTTGATGAACTACGTCGAATGTTTGAAGGGGTATTAGTATGGGTCTTCTTAATTGTAGGCACTGTAGCAATTATCATATTAGGAAGCATGATAGGCCGAACCGTAGCCGAAGGACGGCGCGAAAGTGCTATATTTCGAGCCATCGGCGCTAAGCGCAGCGATATTGGAACAATTTACGGTATGTATACATTACTACTATGTTTAAGGGCGGTTATTTTTGCAGTTATACTGGCGGTAGTATTAGCGGGTGTAGTTGAACTTATGTTTTGGCATGATGCTACGCTTGGTGCGCGACTGGCGTACGCTGCCTCCGATACTACTCGTGAATTTCATCTCTTCAGTCTGAGCTCGCCATACCTACTAGCCATTGCTGGAGTTATTATCGCGGCTGGCTTAATCGCATCGATAATACCGATTTTGCTGGGCGCGCGGCGAAGCCCTATTAAAGATATGCGTGATGATACTTAAAAGTTTATACATCTAATCCTAAGACCGTTTTATATAAAATGACCTTAGGATCAGACAGGGAAGGCACCTTGTCTGACCGCGGGATGCTCCAGCTTGGCAAATATACGTGCAGCGACCGTCGCGTTCTAGTTGAACGTGAAGTACACATGAAGCAAGTAAATATGCTTTTTTTGGTCGTAGCGAACCGTAGGCTTTTTGTCGTCGACATTGGCTACGACTTCGGCGTCGTCGGGGCAAAGTTCGCGGTATAACTGCTTAAGCAACCGCGCTGTCTCGCAATCGTATCCAGTGATGTCGGCTTTTACACACGACTTTTTATCCATACGCATGACGGGAGAAACTGGCGTAACAAACAGCTCATACTTCCCGTGTATCTGGTGGGTTCGCGCAACTGAGAAGTCGCGCAAGATGGCTTGTTTGTAACTCTCGATCAGCTTCTGCGCCGGCGTGAGTTGCTTGGGCTTTTCAGCTATTTTCTTTTGCAATGGCAGTCGAAGAGCAATCAGTGCGGTTGACATGGTTTCCTTCCCTGTAATATAAAAAACCACCGAGGTATTTCCTCTAGCGGATTCACTTCTTGCTGGCTTTATTGGTTTGGAATGAGTTTCAGTAAGACGTATTGATAATAGTCTTCTGCACCTTAAATATCAATAGAAAAAGGCAAAAGTTTTTTTATTAGCACTCTTGACATTAGAGTGCTAACTTTCTTATAATAGGAATACTTGGCAATCTCATACCGAGAGTGCTAGAATATATGTAGATAGATATAAAGAATTTTTGTTAAATAGGAGAATATAATATGGGTAAAATCATTGGAATCGACCTCGGTACAACTAACAGCGCCGTGGCATACATGGTAGCGGGTAAGCCAGAGGTAATTGCAAATGCTGAAGGTAACCGAACAACCCCTAGTGTTGTGGCTATCAATAAATCAGGCGAACGTTTAGTGGGGCAAGTTGCTCAACGTCAACGGGTAACCAACGCTAAAAACACTATCTATGGTGTGAAGCGCCTTATTGGACGTAAATTTGGTGATAAAGAAGTCCAAAAAGACCTCGACATCATGCCATACGAAATTGGAAAAAAGGGCGATGGTGTAACTGTTCGTTTAGGCGATAAAGATTACTCACCAGAAGAAGTATCAGCAATGATCCTTTCTAAGCTCAAAGCAGATGCCGAAGCTTTCCTAGGCGAAAAAGTCACCGAAGCTGTTATTACAGTTCCTGCGTACTTCGATGACTCGCAAAGGCAAGCTACTAAAGATGCTGGTAAAATTGCTGGCCTCGAAGTAAAGCGTATTATTAACGAGCCGACTGCGGCAGCGTTAGCATACGGCCTTGAAAGCAAAAAAGAAGAAAAGATTGCTGTTTTCGACCTAGGTGGTGGTACCTTCGACGTATCTGTACTTGAACTTGGTGACGGTGTATTCGAAGTTAAAAGTACCAATGGTGACACCCACCTTGGTGGTGAAGACTTCGACAACCGAATTGTGAACCACTTCCTTGATGAATTCAAGAAAGAAGCTGGTATCGACCTTAAGGGTGACAATGCAGCTATGCAACGCCTAAAAGATGAGGCTGAAAAAGCTAAGAAAGAACTTTCATCTACTCCTGAATACGAAGTAAACCTACCATTCATTACAGCCGATGCTGATGGTCCAAAGCACTTTGAATACAAGCTAACCCGTGCGAAGCTTGAAGAGCTCGTAAAGGAGCTTATCGACCGTTTAGCTGAACCTGTTGAGAAGGCTTTGAAAGACGCTGGCCTGAAAGCAAGCGACATTAACGAAGTAGTACTAGTTGGTGGTATGACCCGTATGCCAGCCGTCGTTGAAAAAGTGAAATCAATCTTCGGTAAAGACCCACTAAAGGGCGTTAACCCTGATGAAGTTGTCGCCATTGGTGCAGCCATTCAAGGTGGAGTGCTGGCTGGTGATGTGAAAGATGTTCTACTCTTGGACGTAACCCCATTGAGCCTCGGTATTGAGACTATGGGTAGTGTGTCTACTAAGTTAATTGAACGAAATACTACTATTCCTACGAGTAAAAGTGAAACATTCTCAACTGCCGCTGACAACCAGAACCAAGTAGAAATTCACGTTTTACAAGGTGAACGTGAAATGGCCAGCGACAATAAGTCACTTGGACGTTTTGTTCTTGACGGTATTGCACCCGCGCCTCGTGGTGTGCCGCAAATTGAAGTCACCTTCAACCTGGACGCTAACGGTATCTTGAACGTAACTGCTAAAGACAAGGGGACTGGTAAAGAGCAATCTATTACCATTCAAGATAGCGGAAACCTTAGCAAAGACGATATTGAGAAGGCGCAAAGAGATGCTGAAGCGCACGCTGATGAAGACAAGAAAAAGCGTGAATCAGTTGATGCTCGCAATACTTTAGAGAATACTATTTACCAAGCAGAAAAAATGCCTGACGAATTCAAAGACAAAATTTCTGATGAAGACAAGAAGGTAATTACCGAAGCTGTCGAAGAAGCTAAAAAGCATAAAGATGCGACTGACAAGGAAGAGCTTGAAACCGCTACTAAGGCGCTGAACGATGCGATTATGCCTATTGGGGCAAAGATGTACGAACAAGCCGCTAAAGAGGACGCACCTGCCTCTGAAGACGGTGAGGAAGCAAAGTCTGACGAAGCTGTTGAAGGCGAAGTCATTGACGAGAAAAAAGACAAGTAGCCCTCGCTACTGTTAGTCAATAAAAATCCCCGCTATTAGTAGCGGGGATTTTTTAATAAACTTGATGCTAATTTAACTTTCAGGTAATTCCAGGAATAACGCAGCCCATATCATCCCTGGGTCTGCCCGGTAAAAAGGCGCATAATACCATGAACCATCTGGTGCTAAGAGTTCAGGATAACTACCGTGGCGTTCAATCAAGCTACTGAAGGCTCGGTATTGTTCAATATATTCAGCTCGATTGTACCGTTTTAAAAGGTGTAGATAGTATGTGGCGTGCCACGTCCATATGCTGGTCTCGGTATAGTTAGGCATTGAAATTGGCCCCATGCCAAAACGGTAGCGAAGGGGTTTCTCTGGTTCTTCACCATACTTCATTGGGTAGGGCTTGTTCAGTTCTTTGGTAGTAATATAATCCATAGTTTTTCCAACCATGACGGCATCATCGACTATTCCTAAAAAGAACGGCATTAAAGCACTGTCGGAGCTAAAGGTTTGGCTGGAGCGGTCAGCCCGAAAATAATCACCTGTCCAGTAGTTATGAATAAGGATGTCGCTGTAACGTTCGGGTGCAAAGTGAAAATCAGACAGGTTGAGTGAATCAACACATTGAGCCAGCCTACCAACCAATGAAATAGCGTAAGCGCTGCGATTGTAATACACAGCATCGCGCATTTCGGCAAAAATAATGTTTGGTAAGATATCGCCACTTTCATCAAGGAACGTCGATGAATAGTTGCGAAGCTCTTTATTTAAAAATTCTCGCTCTTTATCATTTAGATTATATTCACTAACAGTCAATGAATGCAAAAGCCAAGGCAAAGCGTCAATGCTCTGACGGCCAGGGGCATTAAATACATTTCCGGCTTTATCAATACATAATTTAATAGCGCCAGCCCGCATGTAGTGACGCAAGGCCCACCTTAATGTGTGGTGGACGTGTGTTGTTTGGTTTAAGCGAACCAATGATTGGGCGACTGTTCCGAAGTCACGCATCCAGAAGAAATTATAGTGTCCGAGGCTGGTGCGGTAAAAGTCACCATACCAAAGTCGATCGACAATTTGCTGGCAGATTTCTCGAGCATTACCGGGGAAACGTTCAATTTTTCCGAAGTAACGGTTGTATAGTTGGCGGTATTCAGCATGGATGAGGCCAGCAACGGCTCCAATGGCGCGGATAAGAGGTTTCATTACTGGTCAGTATAGCGCGAAATTCCTGCAAACGAAATAGCGTAAGCGCTTAAGACTTTTTAACGTCTTAAGTATCTAGCACTCTAGACATATGAGTGCTAGATGTTTTATACTAGTAACAGATATGAGTAAACGAGATTACTATGAAGTTTTAGGTGTTTCAAAGGCCGCTTCGGCTGATGAAATTAAAAAGGCGTACCGACGCGCCGCTGTTTTGCATCACCCCGACAAAGAGGGTGGTAATGAGGAAAAGTTTAAAGAAATTAACGAAGCCTACGACATTCTTAAAGACGCCCAAAAACGCCAACGCTACGACCAATTTGGTCATGCGGGTGTTGGTGGTGCAAGCGGCGGTGGTGGCGGTGGCGGAAACCCATTCGAGGGTTTCGGTGGTCAAACCGGCAATTTCGACTTTGGCGATGGCTTAGGCGATATATTCAGCCAATTCTTCGGTGGCGGTGGCCAACGCCAACGTGGTCCTCAGCGCGGTCGTGATGTAGAGGTGCAGCTTCAATTAACATTTGAAGAAGCTATTTTTGGCATCGAACACGAAATGACCCTTGATATCGACGATACCTGTGAACACTGTAAGGGCACAACTGTTGAACCTGGCCATGACTTAAAGACTTGCCCTACCTGTCATGGGGCTGGCCAGCAAACCCGAGTCATGAATACAATGTTTGGTGCTATTCAACAAACTGTTCCATGTGATACCTGTCATGGTCGTGGCAAGATTCCAGAAAAAGTCTGTACCGTTTGTCGAGGTACTGGTACACAACGTCGAAAGCAATCAATTAAGGTTAAAATTCCGGCTGGTATCGATGACGGAGCGACTATGCGCCTTAGTGGCCGTGGCGAGGCAATTACTGATGGTGAAAAAGGTGACCTCTATGTTCACATTCGTGTAAAAGCGCATAAAAAGTTTACCCGTGAAGGTGATATTGTTCTTTCGGAAGAGCATGTCGACATGGTAGACGCAGCCCTGGGAACGGAAATTGAAGTTGAAACCGTTGACGGTACAGTTCGTATGAAAGTGCCAGCCGGAACGCAATCAGGTACTGATTTCAAGCTATCTGGGCATGGTGTGCCACATATGAATAGCGATAGGCGCGGGCCACATATTGTGAGCATTACGGTTGATACTCCAACCAAGCTTTCCAAGAAGCAAAAAGAAATATTACGAGATTTTAGCGATTAGTCCGTAACTCTTACAAGGACGAATTGTCGGCTGAGTTGAAGAGCGAAGAAAGTGCAAAGGTGCCAGAATCTGGAGTTAGTTCTTCAGTAGCTACACCGTGATTAGTAAATCGCAAAGAATGAATCGACCTTCGTCCACTACCTGGGCCCCTCACCACGCTTCCTTCATTGCCGTTAATAATCTGCAGGGCTACGTCGTTATCGATTCCCATACCAATTTCATTAACGCGCTCTCGGTCTTTAATAACGCTAATGAGCGCATCTTCACGTGATCGCCCATGAATCAGTTGATCATAGTGAGGGCTACAAATTGTGTTCGCTACCCAACCCAAGCCTTTGACTAGTTTGAACTTGTTATAATCTTTCTGTTCATACTCGGCGCTCAAGCTTGTACTTGCACTTAAGCCATATTCAAACCAGGCTAAACACCCGGCACTATTGCCTGTAAAAACAGTTCCACGTTCAGCGGCATTTTTAAGCATAGTGTCGATACCTAATGGCCGCCAGGCGGTATTCAGCATTCGATTCGCATCGCCACCTAAAACATAAATTAAATCAGCTTCTGAAATTCTTTCAGATAATTCTTCAGTCTCAGGTACTTGGGTCTCGTCAATAATAGGCAAAGGTTCCGTAGCGCTTTCACGCTCTGATTTATCAAACCCAAGAAAAGGGTGAAGTGATTTTGTAGATAGTCCACGATATTCAAAATAGTTTTGAAAATTTACCAATGTTTCTTCGGTAGATGCCTTATTGGACCAACGGGCAGAGGAGACTATTAATAAGTTAGGTTTACTTACCTTAGCTAATTCTAAGCTCGCGTCTAGTAAAGGTATGCTTTCGGTTGGATCAGTATTTCCTTTAAGGGGTAAACCGCCACCAATAAACAAACCGTTAATATTAAGATTTTTTCTTTGAGAAGAAAATTCAGTCGATTCCATATGTTAATTATAGCATAAAACCTTTACTTTGTAAAATAGCATGTGGTATACTGAATGAATGCAAGTAAGTATTACCACCAGAGCAATTATTGAAGCAGCTGTTAAACGAGGGTGGACGGCAAATTTAATAGATGAATCGCTCGATTTTTTTGAAGTTATTACAGATAAAAACGAAACGTATTACTTTCACAACTTAACCTCATACCGTGGATCAGGTGTTAATGGCTTTATAACTAAGTACAAAAACCTTTTATACGATTTAGTAAAAAAGAACAATTTAGCATCGCTTGCGCCAACAGAAATTTTCACAGATTATAATCAAGCAAATGAATTTTTGAAGACAAATAAAAAAGTTGTTGTTAAACCCCATGACCAAAGTCATGGCAACGGAATAACTGTAAACGTAACTACCGAACAAGGGTTGCATGATGCAGTTGAATTAGCGCAAACGTTCGGATCAACGACCATATTGCAAAAACACGTTGAAGGTGACGATTATAGGCTTTTATTTATAGGTGGTGAATTAGCTGCAGCTGCTATCCGGGAACCAGCGTTCGTTGTAGGTGATGGGGAACATACACTTACCGAATTGATTGGTATAGAAAATACGAAAGGCGACCGAGGTCAAGGGTACGAGTTAACCAAAACACTTATCAATACCGATGTGGCGTACGCTTATCTAAAAGAATCAGTAGCGATAGTACCTGGTATGGGCGAAAAAGTTCAAGTTGTCGGAACGGCTAATATTGGTCAAGGTGGTGTGTCTATTGATGTGACAGATACTGTTAGTCCAAATATTGCCCAAGAAGCAAAGCGGTTGGTTGAATATTTACGACTTGATGTTGCCGGTGTCGATTATATTATTGATGAATCAGGAACAGGCTATTTAATTGAAATAAATACCGCGCCAAGCTTCGGCCTCCACGAGTATCCTCACTATGGTGATTCTAGGCATGTAGCAGATACCTATCTTGATTGGGTAACTTCATAACAGAGTATTGCAAAAAGCGCTCACAAATGTTATAATAAGACAGAATTAAACGATAGACATAACCGTAGTTGTGCGGTAAAACTAGTAGTAACAACTAACATAAGAAAGATACAGCATGCCAGAGTTCCATGAGGCGCAACAGCGCGATTTGATTTTATTTGTTGGTGGAACTCGCGATGAAGCGGGTGCTGTTGTTACTGCTTACGAAAAAAAATATAAAAAAAATGTACAGGCCTTATATATGGGTAATGAGAGTTCAAAAGATTTTTCAAAGAAAGCCTCTGCTGCATACCGTAAAAAAATCATTGAATTACCTTTAGTATTCAAAAAACTTAACGATGAAATTATTTCACAAGCCCTCCAACCATATAGCGACCGCCTTTTAGCCGCGACATGTTCGCGTGAATATAACATCCGCACTTATAAGAAGATTATTCCACATATTCCTTACTTATTTGCACCGACACAAGAATCGCTTAACTGGGCTACCGATAAGGTAGAGATGCGACAACGAATTCAAGAACGAGCCCCTGAAATTAGCCCTAAGTTCATGGTTGTTGAAAATATGAGAGAATCGACATTAAATCGAGTTGAAAAATATATTCAATTCCCACTGGTTATTAAGCCAGCCGGACTTGCGGCCAGTAAGCACGTTACAATTTGCTATTATCGTGAAGAATTTGAAAAAAGCTTACGTCAAGTAATGAATTCCCTCAACAAACTATATAAAGAACGCGAACGTGACGACAAGCCTAAGGTTCTTGTTGAAGAATTTATGGAAGGTACGATGTACTCAATCGATGCATACGTTAACGCAAGAGGCTATGTCTACCATTGCCCGCCAGTATTTGTAAAAACCGGCGCTAATGTTGGATTTGATGATTTTTTCGGTTACCTTCGTATCATGCCCGTACAATTAAAAGATCATCGTATTGATGACGCTAACCATGCTGTGACAGAAGCTATTCACGCACTTGGCTTACGTAACATTACATGTCACGTTGAGCTTATGCGAACTGAAGAAGGCTGGAAAATAATTGAGGTTGGTCCGCGTATGGGTGGGTATCGTCCAAAAATGTACCAATTAAGCTTTGGTATTGATCATTTACTAAATGACGTATTAATTCGAATTCCACAAAAACCAATTATCAAAAAGCGACCACGCAAGACCGTAGCTGTATTGCAGTTCTTCGCAAAAGAAGAAGGTATTCTTGATGTTATTGAAGGATTCAAGAGAATTTCTAAATTAGATTCTTTTGAAGATATCCAAGTTAAGCATGTTAAGGGTGATTCGCTGAAATTTGCTAAGAATGGCGGAAGTAGTGTCTTTGACGTGACGCTGGCTCATAAAGAGCGATCGCAAATTCTTGCAGATATTCGCAGGATCGAAAAAGGCGTTACTATAAAAGTGGTTAAAGCGAATGCTCACTCCGCTAAATAAGGTTAGTCTTGCGGTAACTAATCCGCTTCATTACGTCTACTACAATCAACTCTTCCCGACGCGAGCAATTGCGGCTAAGAATGGACCGGCGAGCGATAGTGCTGATATTTTAGGTTTTGATGATGTTACCTATTTTGATGTCGAGAGTGCTCCACAGGCATTAATTGATAATGACGATATTGAAAGTGACTATATAGCATGGAAAGCCGTGGACACCACAAAACGTGTCCTTGGTAATGCCTACGACACGGCGCAACGTTTAGAAAGTAAAGTAAATATTCGCCACGTTGTTGATGCTAGCTTATTTCCCAAATTTGTTTTGATAGAAGCGAATGAAGTTTCGAAAATAGACTATGGCCAGCTTGTAAATAGCCTCGGTTCGTCTTCTTTTGTTTTACAAATCGATCATTCAACAGGTGGAAAAGGAACTTTTTTCATCAAAGACGAAAATGATTTAAAAATCGTTTTGCCATCCTTGCAAGAGTCAAATCAAACAGTTGTTGCAAGTGAATATATTAAGGGCACGAGTCGAGCCTTGCAGTGTATTCGATATAATGGCCAAACATATTTTGCTCCATGGTGGCATAAGGACTTGACGAGCGTTGAAGGCGTTTATAATTCGGCTGTCGATACGGCAACAAAGTATTGTGGAGCTATTCTGGAAAATATTCCTAGTAAATGGATATCAAAAATTGAAAACATAATTGATGAAGTAAATGAGTCACTAGCTGCTGAAGATTATTATGGGGTATTTGGATTAGACATTGTAACCGATGAAACTAACAATGTTGTCTATCTCATTGAATTAAATCCTCGGTTTACTGCTGTAAGTCATTTATACGCCACGGCAATGCGGGCAGTAGGATATAAAAATGATTTTTTAACAGCGCACGTTGAAGGCTTAACACAAGAAACAGTCGATACCACAGTTTTTAATGAAAACCGAATGCTACCAGCAACGTATTATTACCTAAAATTGCAGAATTTAGAAACGACCCCTATGCAATTATCTGACAAATGTCAGTTAGGTGTTTATGATAAAAATGGTACATATTTACGACTGGGTTGGGGCATCGATGCTTTAAATTCGCCGAATGAAATTGTTGTTATCCCCGAGACTGCAATAGGAATAGAGAAAAAACCCGGGCAAAGGACGTATAGTATTATTGGTTTTAATGATCCGCTTGATTCCAATAGCCTGAACGATGAGCTTAAGTTACTCGTACGTCATCTAGATAGCATTTTCCTTATATAAACTTTCGGTTCATATAAATGGAGTATATTTTAGCCAAGACAAAGTCGGTGTATAACCCGCTTCTGCTATACTAGTCAGCATGGACAAGCTTCGCTTATTTGTATGGCGACCACATACAACAATCATCTTAATAGTTGGCTTGGTATTAATCCTGGTTGGGCTTGTTGTTTCGTTTACGATATCCACCTTTAAGCCAACAACTGAGGTTCGCCTTGGCAGCGGTGCGTATTCTTTGTGGCTGGCCGATACTGACCCAACTCGCATTCAGGGTTTATCTGGTGTTGAAAAGCTTCGACCAAATGGCGGGTTACTCATGGCTTTCGACCACAATAGTACCCATGGCATTTGGATGAAAGACATGAAATTCCCGCTCGATATTATTTGGTTAGATAGTAATAAAAAAGTAGTCTATATTGTGAAAAATGCACCCGTTGAAGACCCGGTGCAGACTATCTATACACCAAAAGACACCGCTCGTTACGTACTAGAGTTACCGGCTGGAAGTGTTAATGAAGCTGGTATAAAAACAGGCGATATCGCCGATTTTGAAATGGATGTACAATAGCACTATGATAGTCGCCGCAGTACTCATTGGTTTAGCACTCGCCCTATTCGCAGGGGCGTTTTTCTCACGACGACGCTTTGGCTTACTCGGGTTAGCATTAACTGCCGGGGCAACTTTAAGTACGCTGTGGAGCTATGATGCTGGTTTGGTTATTGCCAGTACCGGCCTGGTTCCGGTTGGCCCAATTACCAACGCCGTATCGTTGTCACTGGTTGTTTTACTACCTGCAATTGTCTTACTGTTCCATGGGTATAAATATAAAGCGGCTTTTTCAAGAATCATTGGATCACTTTTATTTACCATTTTGGCTTTAGCCTTTTTGATAGAGCCAATTGGGTTTGCATTACCACTTGAAGGTACTTCGGCTTATTTGTATGAACAGGCGATATACTACAAGGATGTAGTAATAAGTATAGGTGTTATTTTGGCTATTATTGATTTATTCTTCACTAAACCAGCTCATGTAGCTGAGAAGAATAATAAGAAAAAATAGCTGACATTGACACAGCACCCCTGTTGCTGTATAGTGCATAAGGTCGCGGGTCCGTAGCTCAGCTGGTTAGAGCACCTGCCTTTTAAGCAGGGTGTCATGGGTTCAAGCCCCATCGGACCCTCCAAGATATTATTTCAATGAATATGGGGCTCAAGCCCTCATATCCGCGACAAACCAAGCATTCATTTGCGAAAGAAGCTCAAACCCTCATAAGTTTGAGCTTCACATAAAGAACATCCCATTTTCGCTACCGGGGATGTTTTTTATTTGGCAAATATCTTGCCTTGATGGTATTAAAAAAGGCTAAAACATTCAATAACTAGTTCATTTTTGAAGCCTAGAATTAGTATGTGGGTTGGTGGTTTCGGCAATTAGTGCATTCGTCCTGGGGCATTGCCGTGCTATGTGCCACGTTCGTAATTGGTGTATGGTTGGCGCTGCTTCTGCGAGTGCCAATCTGGCTTGGCGTGGCAGTACTCCCATTGGTAGCGGTTTCTTTTTGGCATGTGCGCGTGTACATGCTGCCTATTATTGCGTGTGCTGGTTTGTGCGTAGGGCTTGGTTATGGTTCGGCGGCACTTGGTGAGCGTGATGCATATATTTTATATATCGGTCGGCCTGTTACGCTGTTAGGAAAAGTGAAAGAAGACCCCAGTCGCAGCAGTTCTGGACAGTTATCCTTACAACTTGATTCTATCAGTATCAGTAACACAGCCTTGCCAGGTAGTGTATTGGTGAGTATCTTAAAAATAGATGTAAAACGCGGTGATATAGTGACAGTTCAAAGTATGTTAAAGCCTGGTTTTGGTAGTTTTCCAGCTAGTATGAGCCGAGCGAAGGTTATTTCGGTAGCTCGGCCGGTTCCTGGAGATATTGGCAGGGTAGTAAGGGATTGGTTTGCCGATAAAGTGCGAGCTTCAATTCCTGAGCCGCAAGCAAGTTTAGGTATTGGGTTTCTAACCGGTCAAAAAAGCGCCTTACCAGATGACCTGTCTAATGCTTTGAAGATAGCCGGTTTAACCCATATTGTCGTAGCAAGTGGTTATAACCTGACTATATTAGTACGAATGGCCCGACGGTTGTTTGTGCGAGCTTCTAAATACTTAGCAGCTGTATCTTCAGGAGTGATGATTATGATGTTTATTGCCATTACAGGTTTGAGCCCCAGTATGACACGGGCCGGGTTGGTATCAGGATTGAGCCTGTTAGCTTGGTACTATGGCCATCGTTTTCATCCGTTAATATTACTCCCTTTTGCAGCAGCAATTACTGTTGCACTCCAACCTAGCTACGTATGGGGCGATTTAGGTTGGCAGCTAAGCTTTGCAGCTTTCGCGGGTGTAATGATCGTGGCACCGTTATTACAGCGCTACTTTTTCGGTGAAAAAGAGCCGGGGGTGATTAGGCAAATTTTAGGTGAAACTATTGCCGCTCATATTGTTACCGTTCCAATTATTGCCATCGGCTTTGGGGTAATTTCTAACGTCGCGATTATAGCGAATGTGTTAGTGGTTCCGCTGGTGCCTTTGGCTATGTTGCTCACCTTTGTATGTGGGCTATGGTCCATTTTTGGTTTGCCGTTACTATGGTTGATTGCAACTCCTACGACTTGGCTATTAACTTACATGACGAATGTCGCAACGTTTGTAGCAGAGTTATATTGGGCGCAAAGTGAATTAGCGCTTGACGCTTGGATATGGGCAGGGTACGTATTGGTTGTAGCCGCATCGTGTATTTGGATGACGCGGGCCACGAAATACGATTTACGTGATGCTAATTCAGTAATTTAACTATCGTGGTCGGTTGCGAGCAATTTCACGGGCCATGTCGGCGAACAAGTCATCAATGAGGTCTGGGCTGAACTCGCCATGCTTCTTTTCAACCGCGGTACGAATTAAGAAATCGGCAAGTTGCGGGTTCTTCGGTAAAATTGAACCATGTAAATAGGTGCCAATAACATTTTTATATCGGGCGCCTTCGTTGCCATCAGCTGAGTTATTGCCAGCACCTTTTACGACAGTTGCTAAAGGAAGAGTGTTTGCACCGAGGTGGGTTTGGCCGCTATGGTTCTCGTACCCAATAATGTCACCGAATTCTGCAGACTGGGTGATAATATTTCCAATGAGGCGTTCGTTTGTACCGAATGTTTCGATGTCTAAAATACCAACACCTTGTAACTTTTTACCGGCGAGCGTTTTAAAGAAATGTCCAAATAACTGGTATAAGCCGCACACCATTAGCATAGGTACGCCTTGGTCAGCCCACTTTTGAAGTTGTGGCCCAATTTTAAGAAGGTCAGCATGAATTTTTTCTTGCCCGCTGTCTTGGCCACCACCACCAATCACAATATCTACTTTTTTAGGTAGTGTGTCGCCGACGTTATATTCAATAACAACTGGTGTATAGCCATACCATTTAAGGCGCTTGGTAATAACTTGAAGGTTACCGTTATCGCCATAAATATTCATATCCTTCGGATACAACTGCAAAATTGTAATTGCTTGTTTTTCCATTATGAAACTACCTCCACGCGAGTTATTTTTGAGAGTTCTTTACGAAGGGCTAGCATTGCGGTGTATGTACAGTAAATACGTTTTGGGGTTTCTGGATGCAGGTTGATGAAGTCACGAAGGGCGGTTGTTAAATCAGTTTCAACTTTTTCAATTGGCACGTCATCGTATTGCATGCGTAAGGCCATGTCGTAGGCGCGTATACCGCTAATATAGACTGACTCGTTTTCTAAGCTTGTAAAGTCCACGTCCCATAGCCAAGACATATCTCGACCGTCGGCGTAGTTATCGTTGATCGCAACCATCGTAGCATAGCCCTCAGGGTCGTATGATTGTAAACCGAGCCTAAAACCAGACGGGTTTTTTACAAGTACAAGTTCCAACGGCTGTCCGTCAACAGTTAATACTTCACCACGACCAAATGCTGGGGTAACTGTTGAAAGTGAACCAAGCAGGCTGTTAATTGATGCTTCTGGCACGATTGTTCGTACCAGGGCAAGGGCAGCGGCACTGTTAAAGATATTGTATACACCTCGAAGCCTCAGCGGGGTGACGAAATCTTTACCGGCAATAGAAAAGGCGGCGCCTTTGTCGTTAAAGTCTTTTAAAGTGACATCAGCGTTCGGTCGAGGAGCGGATTCTTTTAAAGATTTCTTGCTAGCGATGCCATGTAAATCATCGTCACTTGGGAAGTGTGAGAGAAGCGAATCACTCAAGCCGAAGTAGCGTACATCAGTCGATATAGCGTCGGCAATTTTTAAAATCCGAGCATCTTCGCGGTTTATCACCACTGTGTCGGTTGTTGCTAATGCAATTTTTTCTAGCATTCGAGCGGTCGCATCAATCTCACCAAAGCGGTCAAGTTGGTCGCGCATGACGTTTAGCAGCAGGCTGTAGCGGGGTGGAATGAGCTCAACAAATTTAACTGCGTGGGCTTCATCTAATTCTAATACGGCTATATCGGCATCAAGTTTGCCTTTAATATCAATATCGCCAAGTAGTGCAGCCGCCACGCCGCGGACAAAGTTACTGCCGGTGCGGTTAGTAAACACCTTAAGGCCTTGGCTTTCCAGTAAGGCGACCACCATTTTGGTGGTAGTAGTTTTTCCGTTGGTACCACTAATAACTACCACGCCTTTTGGTAGTTGTTTAAGGGTACTGGGAATAAAGTCTGGGCTTATCTTCTCGACAAATAAGCCAGGGAGGGCTGAGCCACCGCCACGCAATCGCGCAGCGTATCGGACAGCTTTGCCCAAAATAATTACAAAGGGTTGAGGCATATCATTCATTATACCATTAGGAAGCGAGTGAAAAGTCCGCCCGCCTGTTATAATATGGGTATGTTCTTGGTGGGAATACTTTCCTGGTGGTATGGTCGTGGCTGGTTAGGGCAGTGGCGTCGTATGAGTGACCGATGGCGGGCAACCGTTCAATTCTTTTCTATTGGCCAACTGTTAGCCACTTTATTCTCACCATTTCGTCAAATTTCAGCTAATACAGGCAATAACGCCAACCCTATGGTGGCTTTACGGGCCGTTTTTGACCAGCTGGTATCGAGGGTAGTTGGGGCGTTTGTCCGCAGTTTCACAATCTTGGCGGGCAGCGTCGTGATTGCTATTCAGGTAGTATACGAATCCCTTTTATTGGTTTTATGGGCTTTTCTGCCGTTATTGCCAATTATAGGCTTCATTTTATTCGCCATTGGATGGGTACCAACATGGATGTAAAGCTATTTAACTGGCATAGCCAACGGGCTCAATACGCTCGACTCGGTAAAGCTTTCGCTCCATGGATAGTGGTGTTCGAATTAACGCTTGCCCTGTTAATAGTTTTCGGCGTATTAGCTGTCGCTTTTGGTATGGCACTTGGCTGGGCATTGATTGGCTTGTCGGCGATCCCTGTAATGGTTGTGCAGTGGTATAGGTACGAATTAAAAGAAATAGTTATTGATACTTCTGGCAAAACAGTTGATGCGCTGCTGGATGGTGAATTATTAGCCATATTACCAGAACAGCCATCTCCAAAAGACATTGCGTTGGCCTTAATGCAGGTAAATGGTGGACTCTTTTATGAAGTTCGCTTTGGCGTCGGAGGCGGTTTCTTGAAGGAAGTTGCATCAGATAACCGGGCTGATACGGCTGCTATTTTTGAAGAGGCCTTAGCTATTACTCAGCAAGTCGGTGGGCGAATGAGCCCAGGGGTGATTATTTTAGCCATGATTCGCCAAATACCGGCTCGCCAAACCTTACTTGGGCACCTACAACTTGAAGAAGATGACTTAATTCGAGGAATTCAATGGTATCACCACCTCGATGAGCTTATTAAAAAGAATGCTCAGCGGCCAAAGCAAACTGGTGGTATTGGCCGTGACTGGTCGTTTGGCTGGATTCCTAATTTATCTCGTTATGGCTACAACATATCCCAAAGCGGTTCGTTAGCGCGTGGTGAAATTAGAACAGAAGTCCTAACGCAACTGATGAATTCGATTGCCAATAATTCTGGTGTGGTGGCTTTGGTAGGTAAGGACGGTGTTGGTAAAACCGAGTTAGTGTACGAGCTGGCCGAAAAATTAATGTATCCAAATGAGTCGGTTCCAAAACACCTCCACTACCAACAAATATTTATGCTGGATGCATCACGGTTGGTTTCAGTTGCTAATGAGCGTGGCGGGTTAGAGCAATTGCTTAGTACCTTATTAGGCGAGGCCTACGCTGCTAAAAATATAATTGTTTGTTTAGATAATGCCGAACTATTCTTCGAGGATGGTGTAGGCTCGGTGGACTTAACAGCACTACTACTACCAATACTCGAAGCCGGTCGATTGCCAATGATTTTGACAATTGACGAGCAAAAGTTCCTACAAATATCAAAGCGAACACCGGCGATAGCTTCAGCCGTAAACCGTATTACAATTCACCCAACCAGTGAATCAGATACTTTAAAAGTACTCGAAGACCATTTACCGGCAATTGAATATAAACGTAAAGTTACGTATATGTACCAAGCGCTAAAAGACGCTTTTAGGTTAAGCCAACGATACGTATACGATATTTCTATGCCCGGACAGGCAATTAGCTTACTCGAATCAGCTGCCGATTATGCCGAAAATGGGTTAGTCACATCGCGTTCGGTTGCCGCGGCGATTGAACAATCCACTGGAGTTAAAACGAGCAACGCAAACAACGAGGACGAGCGAACGAAACTACTTAATTTAGAGTCACTCATTCACGAGCGAATGATTGGCCAAGAACGAGCAGTTGGAGTGGTGTCGGACGCGCTGCGAAGGGCTCGGGCGGGTGTGCGTAACCAAAACCGACCAGTCGGTACCTTCATGTTCTTAGGCCCAACTGGTGTCGGTAAAACTGAATTGGCTAAATCACTGGCGGCAGTTTTCTTTGGTGGTGAACAAAACATTATTCGCCTAGATATGAATGAATTCGTTTCAAGTAGTGACGTCGCCCGATTAATCGCCGATGGCACCGACAACTCGGGCAGCCTGACAGCCCAGGTAATGAAACAGCCGTTTAGTGTCGTGCTTTTAGATGAGATTGAAAAAGCCCACCCAAGTGTTATTGCAACTTTACTGCAGCTATTAGACGAAGGTATATTACGCGATGTTCGAAACCGGGAAGTGAGTTTTAGAGACACTGTGGTTATTGCTACCAGCAATGCTGGGGCTGATAGAATTCAAGAATACTTACATCGTGGGTATTCGTTAGAACAGTTCGAAGAGACCTTTGTAAGCGAGCTTATAGGCAGCCATACATTCTTGCCCGAATTCCTAAACCGTTTCGATGAAATAGTAGTATTTGGCCCATTAGATAAGCCACAACTACTACGGATTGTTGATTTGATTTTGGAAAGTGTAAATAAAAACCTCGAATCTCAAAAAATTAGCGTGACGTTAACCCCTGATGCAAAGGAATATTTAGTTGATGCTGGCTATGACCCTCGTTTGGGCGCCAGGCCGATGCGTCGAGTGGTGCAACGAGCTGTAGAAAGTAATGTCGCTAAATTGATTTTAAGTGGGCAAGTGCAACCAGGCCAAACTATCCAGTTAACCAAAGAACATGTTGCCTCAATCCTTGATAAAAAACAACAAGCCGACGATATCGCGGCTCGTTAAATAAATTCTTGGGGCGAATGAAGGGGATTGAACCCTCTACCTCCGGTTCCACAAACCAGCGCTCTAACCAAATGAGCTACATTCGCCAAATAATTGGCTGTCGGCAACCTGCCAAACAGTAGCTATTGTAACAGATTGAGCCACAGATGGAAATATGCTACAATACCTACTTATGCGGGCGTCGTATAATGGCTAATATGTCTGCCTTCCAAGCAAACGATGAGAGTTCGATTCTCTCCGCCCGCACCATGAAATTATAAGAGACGTCAGAAATGACGTCTCTTTTTATAGGAAGTGGGGACTTAACGTCGTTTCATGCCGGTGTATACCGCAGCATAGGTAGCAGCTGATACAACTGAACCAATAGCTAAAGTATTAAGAAGGTCTAAACCGGTACGAGGAAGCTCAACAGCAGCGACAGGAGTTACGATAACTTGAGGTGCTGGAGTAGGTGGCGTTTGGGCTTCTACAGGAGTTACGGGTGTCTCAGGAACAACGGGTGCACATACTTTTTCAGTTTTTACTAAAATTTTACCAGTAATGTATTGACTGCCATGACCTTTTTCGGTCACCGTAGTAATTTTTGGACCGTAGTATACATCTACTTGGATGTTTTTACATGCTTCTGGTAGGGTTATTTTCATTGCAACTGGTGTAGTTGCATCTTTTTTCAGTACAACAGAGGTTGTGTCAAAAATTGATTGCGGTGAAGCGGTTGGGTTATTGTTAAAAGGTTGGCCATTATAATTATTAGGCATTGTATAAGATGAGAAATGAAGCGTTGTATCGCTACATAACGGCTTATTATTGACCGTACCAACGGTAACGCTGCCATTAGTTTTCCATGTTACTGCTAAATTACTTCGCACATTTCCATCAACACAGCTTGGTTGATTGCTCGTAGCGTTGGCTGCTGGGCTGGCGACAAGTGCCATACCTATTACAGTAGATAAAACAATAATACCTTTTAATAGTTTAAACATATAAAAACTCCCAAATTAATCTCTCAACAAACATATTACCATAAGTATGATAAAATGTCAAGTATATTGTGTAGATTTAGATGAGAGCAGTATATTTTACTGCGTAGACTGCGCTATTCGTTTAGCTCGGCCGAATCGGCATCTTCCTTAGTTTCATGGATTGTTCCGGGCTTGTGCTCTGGTGGTGAATAGATAGAATAAAGTTTCAATGAATCGGTGCCGCTATTAATAACGTTATGCCAAATACCGGCTGGCACGAATATTGCGAAGTCGTCTTCTGCATCCCAGGTTTCCAAACTAAGGCGGGTTGGCCCCATTTTGACGGTGGCTTTACCCTGTTCGATGCGTAAGAACTGGTCGTGGTCAGAGTGAACTTCAAGCCCAATATCATCACCAGGCTGGATTGTCATTAAGGTCATTTGTAAATTTGTACCAGTCCAAGCAGCGGTCCGGAAATTTTCATTATCGAGAGTAAGCTTTTCAATGTTTACTACGTAAGGATCGGGTCCATTATCTTGCATATATATACCTCCTTATTTCATATCTATTATACCCCCAAGGGCTGGTATAATAACAGATACGCGCATCCGCGCCGTTCGCCCCGGTAGCTCAGTTGGATAGAGCAGAGGACTTCTAAGCCTAAGGTCACAGGTTCAAATCCTGTCCGGGGTACCACTGTAAGAGTCATTGTTCTATGCAATGACTTTTTCATTTGACGGCAGGATTTGACGGCAGTAGGCACTCATATCTACCAATTCCTGCTCATATTTTTCAAGTGCTATTGCTTTACCTATAATATCCGTATGTTGATAAATCTGGAGAGTCGTAGTGATATGTGCGTGACCAAGAATTGACTGCGTGTCTTTTGCAGAGATTCCTATATCTTTAAGGTTTGTAGCTGCGGTATGTCTCAGATAGTGGAGTGTGATTATAGGTAATCCAACTTTCTTGGATATCGACTTAAATGCTCTACGTAGATTGTTGTTATCTATGGGTAAGTTACCGCTAGTTTTAAAAATAAGGTCAGGCAATGGTCCTGTACTGGTTCTGTTAACTGTTGACAGTGCGGAAGCAACGATATCAACTAAAGGCAATTCACGCCTACCGGCTCGTGTTTTCGGTTCTGTAAAATAATAAGTATTTTTGTCGTACTGAACTTGGTGCCTGATATAAATCACTCGCTTCTCGATGTCTATATCAGACCAAGATAGTGCTAAAGCCTCTCCTGTTCTTAGGCCGTATAAAGACATCAGTAAAAATATCGGGTACAAATGATGCGAGGAAGCAGATTCCAGAAATATTCCAAGTTGATTCATATTCCAAGGCTTAGCCTCATTAGGCAAGTACATCGGAATATTAGTTAATCGTGCTACATTTCTATTCACTAACTCTTCTTGCATTGCACGATGGAGAATAGAAGAGAGTACAATTCTCATTTTTTGAATATTCCGAACTGACAAACCTAACCGTAGCTGGTTATCTAAGTAAGATTGTAAGTCTGTGACGCTGAGCCTCGTAAGATACTTATCGCCAAGTCCTGGCTTGAGATATAACCTTATAGTAGTTTCATAGCTTGTATAAGTTGATTTACGAACACTCTGTTCCGTTACTGATAACCAGTAATCCATATAATCACTAAACTTTTTTTCTTTAGTATTGGTTAGAATACCTTGTTTATTTTTATTCCTCAGTTCCACAAGCATTTCTTCAGCTTGTACTCTTGTTTTCGTATATCGACGTACTCGTTCTATGCCTATAGGTGAACGTATAAAAGCTGCAACTTCAAACCGTCCATCTTTTCGTTTATAGATTGTACCCTCACCTCGTCTACGTCGCATACTCTTTCCTTTTTTGCTTATTTATAAAAATATCGATATCTTCGTTTGCAATAAATCTACGGCTTGCGATAGTCACCGATGATATTTGATTTGTTTGAATTAACCGGTATAGCAACCACGTGCTAACTCTAAGTTCGTCCGCAGCTTCCTTAATAGTAAATAATCGTTGCTTACTACTATTCATAACTGTTACCTATGTGATTGTATCCGGGTTGTTCAGATTTGTCTGGTCCAGTATTACTACTTTTATAACGGTTTTGCAAATTAAACGGAAAATTGAAATAATCGTTACGTTCAATGTTCCAGGTATTATTTAAGTTTGATGTTCTTAAAGCTTCGTCTTCTTTATTGATTGGATACGAAGAGGGTACTCTACTCGTTTTCAGTTCACTGCGTGCTCGCTTTCTGGGAGGGCGAGGGCAATATCTAATATGTTCATTCAATATATGCACACCAGGAGAAAGGTTGTACCTGTTAGAAGTACCATCTTGGTGAATTCGTTTAATGAATCCCTTATCTTCCAATTTTTTCAGCCGAGCTTGGATAGTGGAGTATCCCTTGTTTGAAAATCTCGTTAACGTTGTTATCGACGGGAATACTTTACTTTCATTGCTAAACCAGAATGTAAGCAAATGAATAAAAGTTAGTATTTCCCCGTCCGACAGTCCCATATGACCTTGACAGCTAAGCAGTAAGTTGGGAATTTGTGTAAAATTAAATTCCTCAACTTCATATGTCCACTTATCTGAAAAGCCATAGTATGTTCTTTCTTCGTCCATTCGTTCGTTCCTCCTTTAGGGTTATAGGAAGAGTGTACACGGGTTATTCACCCCTGTTATTCAATACCGAAATGTGACGATTCTGGGTTTAGCCAATAGACTGTTTATGTAACTGAAACTCGATTTCTTCCGATTTTCTTCGGTTGATTATTTCTTTAAATTTTCAATAAAAGATTCTATTTTATCACCATAGAGTGGTACGTTATTGATGAACTTTACCTTATCCTTGCTGGAAATCGGGAAAAAGATATCTTTTAATGTTTTATCGAAACCACAAGAGCGTATTAATTCCGACAAATCACTTATACTGCCCAATCCATCTAATGATTTGATTGTATTGCGAGTTATTTCAGTCCCATTATGGTTGATGAGAAAGTGAATAAAGACGTATGGCGGCAAATCGGTACGGAGCCGATTAATTTGTTGCTCTGTTTCATTTTTAACACCTACATAAATGTCATTTCCATCAAGCCTGACATAAGCAATAGCAATTCTATTCCGTATTTCATTAACATCATTTTTTTCAGATGATTCTTTTGTGAGGCTTGAGAACCATTTGTCGAATTCAGGCTTAACAAGAACTTCGTAACTTACCACTTCGTCTGTCGCTAGGCGTAAGTTTTCTTCGCTCCAGCTCCCATAAACTTCGTCCGCAATTGTAACGACATCTTTTCCCATTAACCACGGTTCAACATTTGCGTAAGGTTTTCTGATTAACTTAATCACACCAAACTGCTTATCAAGTTTTTCCATTATCACCTCGACATTCGGGAGCCCCTCGAGTAGCTCAAGGTCGATTGAGAAAGGAAGAGTTTCTGGTCGAAGTTTCCACTGAGTAAAAATGATTTCTGCAATAGCTTTTATTTCCTGTGATGCTCTCATAATTACTACTATTGTAGGCTATTAAACCTAAAACTCGAAAGTCACTTATTTGTAATTTTCTCTGTTCCAACCACTGATATTGCGATAATGAAGTATAATAAAGAAGCTTTACGACATTTATATACACCTGACAAGGTAACTTTGGTTATCGTGGTTTGCGCATTTGAAGCAGCCACGGTTTCCTTCAGCGCAAGCTCCAGGTGTAAACAGTCGTAAAGCAACTTACCGTGGTTGCTTTATTTTATTGGACTTATGTTCATTGCGAAGTGCCTCGACTATGTAACTAACTCATAAAAGAGGTAATATCTTGAAAAGCGTAACTCAATTGTCTACAACAAATCCTAATCGCAATGTACGGGAGACAAATTATCATACTGCACAAAAACTATCTATCTTCTTAGGCCTATTAGGCGTTGACCGTTTTTACATTGGTGACATCTGGCTTGGAATTCTGAAATTATTACTTACTATTTCTCTTCAAGGTATCCCTTTTTCATTGGTGTTATGGATTATAGATATATTTGTAATTAAGAGGCACGCTAACGACTGGGACGATTGGCTAGATTCAAAACAGTCGAAACGGGCTGATAAGAAGCTCCAAAAAGAGACGTCGAAGGAAGCTGCTATTGAAGCGCGAAAAGTTGTAGAGGAGCGTAAAGCAAATGGTCAATGTATCAAATGCGGTTCCGATAAACTTCAAGCTGCCTCAGATACCTACAGCAAAACCACTCTTGGCCCCTCGGGACATACTACGATGGGGCAAATATTTAGCACTGCCCCCGGTACATTGCCTACAAGGGAAAAAACTAAAACACGAATAATGTTAGTTTGCCTTAACTGTGGATTCAAGCGCCAAGTTTAATTAGTTCACTACTATTTAATATTCATTTGTAATAATAAGTGGGCGTTAACGTGCCTAACGACAGTGAAACCCCGAATCAATCGGGGTTTTATCTTGGGTTTATGGGGTCTATGAGGGTTTTATCGTTCACCTTAAAGTTTACTTCACGACTAGCTTCAGAGCCTTCCATATGACCGTTTCTATAAGCCGTAGTAAGACGGCGATGCATTACCAGCCGGTAGGTTCATCTATCAATGACTCTGCGATACGGCGCAATACAAAAATACCCTTGCTTGCTTCATTGAAGATATCGGGATTGTCGGGGTCTTGTATGGTGGTATCGCCATCGAGCATAAAGTGAGCACTGGAGTTTCTAATATCTCTTATTTTCTGTGAAGCAGCACCCGCAAACGTACCCACATAATGAAACAAGTCGGGCCTAGAAGTGTATAGGTCATCAATGTGTTGATTAATATCTGCTCGAACATTGTTGAATCGTAATTCTAGTATTTTCCAGTAAGATAGCACTTGGTAATAAGGTGTTTCGGCTAACGTAGCTTGACGGTAATGAGCAAGTGCAGCCCATCGCCTATCTGTAAATGAATCCACATTCAATCGTTGAATTTCTGCATCTATCTGGTCGTGTCCATAATGCATTCCTATATACTTTTCCGCTGGCTGATTAGTTGCGGGTGCTGGATGAGCTATACCCACCCAAAGTCTAGGGTGAATATACGTACCGTGTGTTGCGTAACATAAAAGACTGGCAAACCTATGTGCAACGATATGCCCATCAAAACCGTCATCACTATATGAGAATATAGTGCGCGGCATTATAGTTACGGTTTCACCTGCAATATCGTCACGTACTTGATTAATCCATAGTATCTTTCTGCCAAATAACTCGAAATGATGAAAGGCATCGTACTGGTCTGAGTCGCTTATAAAAAGATTCGTACTATATGCAGTTGTTTGAAAGCGAGAACCCCTACCAAGATATGGAAATGCCTCGTCAACGATTTGCTGTGCTGTTACTATTGGCAGTCCTTGTTGCATACTAATCATTATAGGCTATGGTATTCGCTAAACAACCATAAACGAAAGAAGGCTTCTAAAAGGCGAGGTGTTACTATCATCATATTGTACGGTGGCGTATAATATTACATAGTATATAGTCGAATTAAGCAGTACGGATGTAAGACAGACAATGATTGAGATACCACCTACCATCGACCAGGGAGTCGCTACGCTTATAGCAGCAGGTTTAGCTTTGGCGGGCGTAATTATCGGCTTAATAGTTAGTCAGGTAATTGAGTTTCTCAGAATATCTCGTGAGGCAAAGATTAGGCAGAAAGAGAAAATTGTTGACCGTATGATTGCGGCACACGAAGCTGTTATTGAAGCTGCTGATTTTATGATGACCACCGCATTACTCGACAACGTTGAGAACTTACCAGAAGACGCCGACAACCCAGTGCGTGGAGTGGGTATTGTTACTTCTGTACAGCTTTATGAGGCTTGGATGCTCCAGTTCAAGCGAGTTCATTCACAGCAAATGTGGCTTTCTTCTAAGGTTCTTAAGGAAGTATATTTTACTCAAGACTACTCGGTGAATTTATACGGGTTGATGAAAACAATGAGCGAGTCCGAATTAGAAACGTTGAGCGTCGTTGTGATGAAAGACTTTATTAAGCAGAGTGGCATCTTACGTGAGGAGTCAGTTGCGTTTATAACTAAAAAAGCAATTAACCTCGAGCTAGATATTAATCCGAAAAGGTGGCACAAGTATAAGAAAGAAGTGACCATTAAGAGACTTCAAGAGACGAGGCTTTTTAAGACGTATCTGAACAATAGTGATAGTCAGCCTGATGTTAAAGTGTAGCGAGTGATTATAGAATATGTATGAGAATCTAAAGACACTCGAAGACTTGAATACTCTCGTGGCAAGCGAAGCGCACGAAGATATACACCTTGATTTCAAAGCGTCTGGCTCTCTAGGCAAGCAAGATAAAAAGAAAACCGAAATTAGTAAGGACGTATCAGCCTTTGCTAACTCAGATGGCGGCACGATTGTTTACGGAATGTTAGAGAGCGACAATAAGGCAAGTGGCTTGGATGGTGGGGTGAGCGGTCTTGAACGAGAGTGGCTTGAGAATATTATCACTTCAACCATCAATCCTCGTATAGACGGGATTGTTATTCACCCTATTGAAATATCCGCAGGTTCGTACGCATATATTGTGCACATTCCAAGAAGCGAAAGGGCACCGCATCAGGCTCAAGATAAAAAGTTCTATAAAAGGTTCAACTTTAAAAGTGTTCCTATGGAGCATTATGAAATTATGGACGTTATGCGTAGGCAGTCGTCACCATCGCTGAGGTTGGCATTTAAGTTTAATAGTATAAATAACGGTACTTCTATTCGACCTACGGAAACAATGTTTCGTGTGATTAATAATTCTGATGTTCCTGCAGAAAACTTTGCAGTAAGAATCTGTATTGATAGAAGAATTAAAGTCGAGCTGCCAGATATACAATCAATACACGAGGCGCACTATGAGGATAGCCGAGGCGAGATTGAAATTGATGGTAAGACTGTCAGCGTTACGATGTTGTTAGTCAGATGGTCGTCGTATAAGCACGGACTAGTATGGAAAGGAGAAGCTGCCGACCTATCTTCTTCAATTACCCTACACGTACCACGCCCAGAAACTGGTGGGAGCTATCTTTTGGGCTATCAAATAACAGCACCGCATATGGGTAGAGTCATTGCGTATAGGGCAATACATACGGGATTATCATCGTTCAGAATATCTGATGAGTATGAAGAAGAATCTGATATAGCAAGAGAGTTGGCACTGTGAGTATTGTACTTACAAAATGAATCCACCACACCTGGTGAAATAGCTATTTAATCTATAATTAGAATAGATATGATTCAAACATCAAAATATAATTTTATTTATAGGGATACTATAGCGACACCTCGAGAAGTGGTTGTATATAAAGCAGGAGATGCCTTGTCTGAACCTGCTGGCTTGGTAGGCTCATTCTTAAGAGGTGGTTTAATCTCGGGGTGTAATTTAAGATTCTTAATAACATTAGAAATTGGTAATATACTTTCCTGGGCGGATACGGAATATAGAAACAGAGGTGCATACATTTTTGATTTAGAATTCAGATTTCTTATACTCGATGTATATAAAATTGGTGATTACTATCAAGTACTTATAACACCAGATTCTCTCACCGTGGAAATGAAAACAGAAGTGATAGCTGCGGCAAGGGCTGACTTTAATCAGTTAATCGATAAGAGGCCGGTTCAGATACTCGACACTCCAGAGTGGAGATATAAGGTAAAGAAGCTAGTTGGTGACAAACATAAAAAGCTTAAGCATAAATCAATCTTTAGCTCATAAGTATAAGTTCGAAATTAAAGTCCGTTTTCAAGTTGACTTAGTATTTTTTCTCTAAGGAATATCGACATCTGATTATTAGCCCGCATTATGCTTTCAGTTATGTTTAGTGTTTCGCCACTGAAAGTTGCGCCGACGTGTGACAATGTGTCACGAACTGCAATTGCAATATTCACATTTTGATTGAAGTGGTCGTTATGAACGGTATCATTTGGAAACCTATTGATTAACCAGCTATTTACTTCTGGGCGGTCTCTGTTAGGGTTAGTTACCAGGGTAAGAAGTGCTGCATAGTAGAGCCAAAATGCTTCAACGTTACTTTCTGCAGCTCGAGCCATTCTATACATATCAATCAACACAAAATCATAATTGTTAACGTCTTGTACATTGTTTAGCGCAGCTGTTAATCTTTCAACGCCGGTGTCACTTAGCGGTCCTAGTCGTATCATTGAATTGGATGTCATTTGTAGGTATTGGCTAATAGTCACTACTGGTGAAGATACATTAGTGATTGAAATCAGTCTGAATTCTTCGATTTTACACTGGAGGTATACACATAGTATGCCAAGGTAATTCTTCATTAAATTATTTGCAGCTGCGTCCTTGCCAGACTCGTCACAATCAAATTTAAAAAATAATTTGTGTTGAGTAATATTCGGGTCGAATAAAAGCTCTAAAGTTTCAGAATTAAGTCTAATTAAATCTTCTTCATTAAGAAACGATTTAAATTCAATCTCTGCCTTATAAGTAGTCATAGATATATTATAGTACGATATTTTTTAACCGATTACGTTGATAGATTAAACTGCATACTGCTTTGACGGCATAACTGACGGCAATACAGCCACTTCTTCGCGTTAATCACCTCACGATTACGAGCACCTACACCTTTGATTTAGGAATAGCTTAGATGCGAATGTAGGACTTCTAAGCCTAAGGTCACAGGTTCAAATCCTGTCCGGGGTACCAAATGATACATCACTAACTAGTCTCCGATCCGGAGGCTTTTTGTTATAGTTAAGTGATGAATATCAAGGTTGTCTTTGCGAATATATTGGGTGGTCGTGAGTTTTTAGGCGAAACGTACGGTGAAACTAATTTCGGTGATAATGTTATAGATCAATATATTGAAAAAATAGCCGAACAGCAGCCGGAATTACTGTCTTTGGCGGAAGTTCATCTTGAAGATGAAACGCATAGCGAAATGGTTGCCTATATCGCAAAGAAGCTTGGACTGCCGTATTTCGATGTAATGGGTTCAGATAAGTCACATCTTGCCGAAGGAAAGATTCTTGGCAATGCTATCTTAAGCAAATACCCCATCACCAAGAACGATCATTTTTTTGTTGAAGCTCCAAAGCTAGAAGTTGATCGATCAAATGGCGATCATTGGGTATTGCACAATAAGTTAGCTCAGACTTCATATATAACCTTCAATGACAAAACGATTGCACTCACAAGTCTGCATTATTTTCCTTTTCACCATTTCAATCGCCAAATGAACGATCCAGAATTTGCACCACAGCGCCAAAAGCTAGTCTCTCACCTAATTGGCTCGGACCAATCTGTAGTTAACATTATCACTGGCGATTTCAATAATATGGGCTTTAAGCTATCTGATGCATTTCAAGAATTATTCGAGGCGGGGTTTATTGAAGCGATCGAAGTTGATACGACAATCATTGGTGATAATGAGCAGCTTGATCACATCTTGTATAAAAAACAGGATGGGAAAGTACTGGATTCCGAAACGTTCGATATACCCAGTGATCATATTGGTCTAGCGGTTTCGGTCAGCCTTAAGTAGCTTTCACTAAAGTTGATTTCTTTAGCCGACTTTGCAATAGCCTCATAGTATTTCGTTGTGAACATATCCACTACGGGGTACCAAAACGAGATTACGCATAATAGAACTGTTAATTCAGTTCTATTTTTATATGCCATTTATGCGATTAGAACCTGCAGCCCTGTTGTCTGTTATGATGATTATATGAATCAAGACAGTAATGCTAGTGGTGTTGTTAAGTACCCTGATGCAAATCGGAGTAATGATTACCTTTTTCGAGTGTCTCTGAAAGCTGTAATTCTCAATGAGAGCAGACAAGTGCTTATTGTTAAAGAACATGATCGTGACTGGTGGGATATTCCTGGTGGCGGTCTTGATCACGGAGAGACTATAAAAGGGGCGCTTGTTCGTGAACTATATGAAGAAGTTGGGTTAGAAGCTGACTTCGAATATGAAGCTATTCTCGTTGAAGACCCTCGATTTCAACAGAGTCACAATCTATACCAGATGCGTGTTACTTTTGTTGTTACGCCCGAAAAGTATGAATTTAGCGTAGGTAGTGATAGTGATGAAATTATGTTTATTAATCCTAATGAATTCAAAGATTCGGATATTATTACAGAACAGAAGATTTACGAGTATAGTCAGCTAGCAGTTAAGCGATTAAACTAGTTCTAACTTCGACCAAATAGCTTATACTTTTTCCTTATAACCTTTCGGACTATACTAAAAAAATGAAATTAGAAAAAGACATAACGGACCGTATGTTAATGGGTCAATCAAGTTTGCAATCAGGAGATGAAGAGCCTCAGGTATTTGACGTATATCAATTAGTCCCTGATTTACCGAACTCTACTAAAAAGCGCGAGGTATGTTTCGATCATATTGAGCAAGGTGCTGCAACGGAACTAATGGGTGATTTTGACTTAGGAGGAGTTCACTTTCCAGAAAGAGATGAGCCACAAGAGATAATAACTCAACTTTCCTGTAAGGGTGTAAGTTGTGTACTAAAAAAATGCGGACTAACCGTTGAGCAGTTCGATACAAACGGCAGCAAACAAGGTAAAATGAGACTCTCTCAGTAGCTAAAGTCGTTCTAGCTTTACCAAAGTGCTGTACCATTTTAACGAGCTTGAACATGGTATTTGCTATAGTAAAGCTATGAGTACGGAATTATTTGATATTGTCGATCGCCAAGATCGTATTGTTGGAACGACCGATAGGCAAACCGCGCATACCGAAGGTTTGTTGCACAGAGTTGCAGCTGTTTTTGTTTTCAATGAATTCGGCGAGCTATACGTGCAACAACATGCTCGAGATGGAAAATGGGATCATTCTGTTGGTGGTCATGTTTCGAAAGGAGAAACGTATGCAGAGGCGGCTGCCCGTGAAGCCGAGGAAGAACTCGGAATTACTCAGCCTCTTGAAGAGTTAGCAACTTCGCTATCCGGTGAAGAGTATCCCTATGAGCAACATATGTTCGGTTTATATACTTGTGTTGCAGAACCCGATTGGCGGTTTAAACCAAACGAAGAAGTGAAGGTTATTTTTCCAATGTCTTTACCTGCAATTCGCCGAGCAATGACTGATGAGCCGGAGGAAGGGTTTACTCGTGGGTTTCGTATTACGATGGCGGAGTACGATCGGTTGCAGAATCTATGAAATCAAACAAAAAACTCACGTATACCCTAATTGGGGTATTTGGTATCCTTATCGCCTTAAGCCTAATCTTTATACTGAATTCAACGCAAATTCTTCGGGCGATTGGCGTTACACAGCCTGCGCCAGTATTTACTTTCAATGTATCAAAGGCACCAGGCTGGTGGGCGGCACAAAATTATAACAGTCGAGCATCAGCGACCGACGATTATCAAGGGAGTGAACCAGTCGACAAGTTACCGGTCGCCAGTATGACTGTCTTCAAAGGTAAACAAGGCGAGTATGCAACGGCTTGTTTTGTGATGTTTTCATATTATGACTATAAAGTTGATGTAAACCAACTGAAAACAGATAAAGATAGCGAGACGCAAGCCGGTACATCTATGCAAAAAACGAGTGAACAAAGCCTTTCGATTGACGCATTTGATAAGGCTCGAAACTTCACACTAACAAGCTATGAGCTTATTGGGCCTGATGCGAAAAACGCTATGAAAGGTATGAGCTACGGCTGGGTAGAAGTTGACAATGGATACGTAAGTGTAAGCGGCGTCTGCCCGACAAGCGGTGAGCTTGATGACACGTATTCTACAATTGAAGCCATGTCGCTCGTTAAACAGTAGTCACAGAATTTACATGCTAATCGTAGAATCGGTTAATTGTTAGAAGCCGGAAACGGCTTTTAAAGTACCGTACTCGCCATTTTCTGAGGCCTCTACAAATGGTTCACCGCTAAATAACGGCGATTCTTCAGCCGGTGTAGGGGATTGAATCATCAGGGCAATAGCGTGTTTGTCTGTCCCGCCCTCCGCAAGCTTCTGGTTCAATTGAATAATTTCTAGAATTAATTTGTTATATATATGAGAAACTTGCGCAAGTTCAACGGATACCCTCCCTAACTCGCGAGATGCTTCTTCCCGCCTCAAAATTAACAGTTTTTCAATATCTTGTTCGGTAGATGGTGTTGTCTCTACGAAGTGTAATGATTCAAGTGTCATGCTGTACCTTTCGATTGTGATGTAAGTATATATTGAAGCACGAGCGCAATCAATATTAATTTTATATAGATAAACCCCTGATTTAATTTGTTATACTTCTAACTATGACAAAAGATTTTCACGACGAAAACGTTGATTCCAGCTACACAGTACTGTATTTATTCTTTACAGTAATAGGCAGCGTAGCGGTATCGGCTGCATTTGGTAGTTTAAGTTCACCCATTTTGTTTGCTGTTATGGGCTACGCTATTTTGAGCTATTTCATCTGGGATCTTATACGGCAATTGTTCAGCCCAGGCCAAGCAATATTTTTATATGTCATTACGTTTTTTATATTACCGGTACTGATGAATTACTTACTCGTAACTAGTGTGGGCACTCTAGCTATCACAATTTACGTCGCGGCTAATATAGGCGCGATTGTTTTCGAAAGTATTTATGAAGGTATTGTTAAGAAGCGACTGCCGAGTAAGGTGCTTCGGAGGTTGCTTGCAGTCGACACTAAAATTGATAAAAGTATTGCACCGTTGAGTATTAAGCATATTCAACTTACTGAAGTGCGGGGAATAGCTGTGGCGCTATCGTTAATAGCAATCTATTTCTTAGCAATACTTCTGTTACTCCATCTCTAATAAATATTGATTAAACACCTTTTTTGTATTATAATATGCAAATCCTGATTTACGATTGTTTGGAGAGAACTATGGTTAATAACGGAGTTGAATCGGTTGACTTGCTGGTTACGCGCAAAAACGTATCTGATGTCAATCTGGAAGTACCGCTGAGATTCAGGGCTAAAAGCGAAACCGTAGATGACCTGAACCGCGCAGAAGCGTTCTTTCAAGGTCAAGGCTATCGGCATGTCTCCCGTTCTCATTTGGTGAGGGTTGCAATAGATTTCCTCATGCAAACCCTCGACGAGGAGCATCCGGAGATAGGGGAAATCAATCTCCCGAGATAACACACCGAAGTTTTAACTGGATAGTCTGACGCGAGACAGACGTTAAATATTTTTCTCGTAGAGGCAGGAAGCTTTATAGTATCCTGCCTTTTTGATTTAACTTTCTTATGCTTGTGTATATTAAAAAATAGTTTTAAAGTAAGGTAAATTTTGTTGAGAGCTATGTTTTTCTGGCTCTCCGAAATGGAAGCTTGGAAAATTGGCAACGAGAGAAGAAGGTCATCATGGGCAAAGTAAGTGTTGGCGGACCGTCGCAGAGGGAGAGAGAGCTCATGAAGGAGCTCGATGATCTACGTGAACAGGTCGTTCAATGTATAACGGATGGCACGGTAGAACTCCGACCCGAACCCGTCGGGGTTCTCGCGGGCCGCAAGTGGTGTCTGCACAACTGGAGATGGGAACGCATTCCGGTTTTTCGACCGTTACCCGGGATGTGGACTTCGTTCACTGTCTTCTTTTCAGGTAAAGGTGGGTACAACATCTACTTCGTCTCAAGCGAAGGAATGGTCGGAACCTTTTGCCTCGCGTTCGGTGGACTGCTTTTTATCAATTTGGAGGCAGAGCCGTTGGACGACGCTCACACCCTAAGGTTCTGGATCAAGGGCCTGAAGGTGATTTTGGGCATAACGTCCAGCCAGCCTGATGACGAACTCTGGTATAGGGTCGATCCAGTCTGAACAAGCAAGCCCGCCGTAGCGATACGGCGGGCTGTTCATTTTAATGCAGTTTTGCATAAACATAAAAATGTGATATAAATAGTTCACATGTCCGATTTTATTGAGAGACTTCCTAAAACAAATGCTGCTACTTCACTAGAAGTGTACCGAGCTATTATTTATGATCGAGAAAGCAACGGTTTGCTTATGGTGAAACGCTCGATTAAAGACACCTACCTGCCTGGGTATTATGAATTTCCGGGCGGCAAGGTTGACCCCGGTGAAGATGGCATCACTACATTGCGACGTGAAATTGAGGAAGAAACCGGCCTAATAATTGAGCCATTAGCAGAATCGGTTCAACAGTCTGAAATATATGTCGAGCGAAAGCCAATAGTGAGTGGTTTTCATAAAGGCCTAGAACACGTCAGTTATTTTATCGTATCCCGTGTCGTCAGTGGGGAGTTTATGCTCAGCCATGAACACGACGATTATGTTTGGGATCACGTTACACAAGCCCCAACCCGTGGCCCAGTCGTGCGAAATTGTAGCACTGCCTTAGAGAAGTTTCAAAATTTGTGGGCACTTTCAAACACTAAATAGTTAGTCTTCCCAGTACTCATCGTTTCGAGGGTCGTAGGGGTTATTTTTTGAATCAGTGTAATAATCATTTGGCTTAGGGTCGTAGAAGTCAGGATCGCCATCATTGTCGCGGTCATTGGTATATCCAGTTGGATTAGTATCTGAGCTGTCTGGGATGCCATCGTAATCTGTATCTTGTTTTGGGCCATATATTTCTTGAATCAGTTTGCGAGACATTTGTACTTTTAGTAGGCTTTCAGATAACTGTTCTGGGGTTAAGGTGGCTGGCGGTAATTCGGCGTATCCGGATGGTGGCATAACGTACGGTTGCGGGTCGAAGCCGTTTATTAAGCCGTCGTTATCCGTATCAATGTAATTATTTCCAAAAAAAGTATCCAGGTAATCGGGAATCGTATCGCCATCAAGGTCTATGACTTTGTCATCGTGGCCAGGCCACCTATCGAGCCGATTAGCAACGACATCACCGTCATCGTCAGCGTAATCATCTCGCCATGGTACGACATCGGCAAGGTTAGCAACATTATCTCGGTCGCAATCAGCCAAAGGGTCATTAGCAATAACACAATCAAGGTCTGCTTGCGCTTGGTCGATGGCTGTTTTGATTGGGCCGGGAGGTGCTGCTTCAGAGCTACACCCAGTAAGTGTCAGACCTATAATAAATGACATGCCTGCAATCGACCGAATGTGCTTTTTCGATAGCGATTCAAACCTAATACCATTCTCCATAGTAACCTCCAAATTATGATTCAACGATAGTATATTATTGAAAAAAATACAAATATACGAAATCACTATGATTACTGAGCATTTAAGGACGCTATACTAGAAGAATGATTTTAGGTATAATTTCCGACACTCACGACCGCCTGCCAGCAATTGATATTGCCTTGGCTTTTTTTAAGAAGCAAAAGGTGGAGATGGTCCTCCATTGTGGAGATTGGAAATCTTTACAAACCGTGCGTTATTTTGCCGAGCAAGCCAATATTCTATCATTGCCGGTAAGGGGAGTGCTTGGGAATAATGACCTTGATGTAGCAGATTTCATTGAATATGCACTTAAGGCGCCGGGTCATTTTATGCTTCAAGAGAACGCGTTGGAGTTTGAAGCGGGCAACGTAACTGGTGTTATTTACCACGGGCATCACAAACCTACCTTACGTAAAATTATTAACGAGGCGGTGTATTCAATTATTCTTTTAGGCCACACACATAAACCGCTGATTGAAAAAACCGAACAAACGTTAATTGTAAACCCAGGCTCAACAGCCTTTTCTATACCTCGTAGCAAACAGTGGGTACCAACGGTCGCCATTATAAATACCGATACTCTTGATGCAAAAATCCACTATTTAAAATAAATCTAATTATGAGCAGGTTCCTATAAATGCATAGGCACTGAT
Source organism: Candidatus Saccharimonadota bacterium (assembly GCA_028289065.1). Classification (GTDB taxonomy): domain Bacteria; phylum Patescibacteriota; class Saccharimonadia; order Saccharimonadales; family Saccharimonadaceae; genus Microsaccharimonas. The sequence continues at coordinate 12,098 of JAQGHA010000006.1, read as the reverse complement.
ACAATAGGCGTATGATACCTTCACTCTTAGCAATTCGATCGATTGCCGCAGAATTTGCCCTTAGTTTATATAAACCGGTTACTATTGCCGTTGGCATAATCGCAGCTATTTTACTTGGTCTATCGATTTGGTTAGTTACTTTTAGCCAGTGGTGGTTAATATTAGTAGTATTTATTAGTGGGCTTATTTTGTTTGTTGCCGCTGCTTTAATAATTATTTGGATTATTATCAAAACAGTTAACCCGGCGCAAACAAAAGCTCAACGGCAGCAATCTAAGCTGCTGGTTGAAAAATTACTCAGGGTAGCCGAGGTAACGTCGACACCAAAAGCACTTTTGCTTTTCCAAGTTGTTAAAGATGTGATTCGCCCAAGCCAACAAGGTTTTATTGTTTCTGTGACAAGTGATACTAAAACGTTGAAAAATGATTTTGTTGCGCTAAAAGACTCGTTTAAGTAAAAACCTCATTAACTATAAGCAGTCATTTTAATTTAATGATATAGTGTTAGGTACAAGTTATTAAAGAGGAGGGTTTCATGCAAGAAGATCGTCAAACTACGGAAGTCCGACAAACTAATGAACAGGTTGGAAACACAACTGTACAACGTGAAAGTGTCGCAAAAAGTACTGCGGTATCTGGAGTAGTAATTGCACAACGAGTTATCTATTATGTTGGCGGCGTTATTATTGCCCTGCTATTAGTACGCGTATTATTACAACTATTAGGCGCAAACCAAGGTAGTGATTTTGTTGGCTTTATTTATGCCTTATCATCAATATTCGTCGCTCCATTTTCTGGTATTTTTGGTGAACCAACTTTTGGACAATCTCACTTTGAAACATCAGCAATTGTTGCCATTATTGTGTACGCACTGTTAACAGTTGGTATCGCAAAACTCATCGCTCTGACTCGCCCTCGCGAAGAAGTATAGTATTTCTTTCAAGCAGCAAAAAGGAAATTCATGCTACCAGCCAAAAAACCCAGCCCAGTTATTATTGCCCTTATTGTGGTTGTTTTAGTTGGGCTAGCGGTGGCTGCGGCTGCAGTCGTGAACCAGCAAAAAGAAGTTGCACCTGAGGCTACACAAACGCAACAACCGGCTACTGACACGGCCGCGGATACAAGCGCCGATACGCAAGTAACGTACAAAGATGGAACGTATACCGAGAAAGGTCGCTATATCAGCCCAGGTGGAGGTGAATCGATTGAGGTAACTTTAATGATTGCCAATGACATTATTACCTCAGCTTCCGTTGCTAGCAATGCAACCTCGGGTGAAGCTGAAGAATACCAAGAAAAATTTATATCAGGCTATAAAAGCTCGGTTGTCGGTAAGGATATTGATGAGGTTTCGCTATCACGGGTAGCTGGATCGTCTTTAACTTCGAATGGTTTTAATGCAGCGGTTGAACTTATCAAGGCTGATGCTGAAGCATAATTATAGTTTCGAGGCGATTGGTACGCCGTGGAGTATCGAAACTGCCCAGCCAATACCAGTACATGTAAAAAAGGTAATCCAACAGCGAATTCAAAGCTTTGATGCTGTTTATTCGCGATTCCGTGAGGACTCGTTAATAACGCAAATTTCAAAACAAGCTGGCCGCTATACATTTCCCAATGATGCCACAAAATTATTTGATTTTTACAAACAACTGTATGGCATCACTAATGGCAAAGTGACACCACTCATAGGCGATATGCTATCGCGAGCTGGGTACGATGCACGGTATTCTTTGAAACCCCAACCGTTAGCTACACTTCCAGATTGGGGACAGGTAATGAGCTGGGATGGCTCGATATTAACTACCACTCAGCCAATTACGCTTGATGTTGGGGCGGCCGGAAAAGGCTACTTAGTTGATATTATTGCCGAAATACTTGATGGCTATTCTATAAGTGAATATGTTGTCGATGCTAGTGGTGACTTACGGCATAAAGGTACCACTGAAAATATCGTCGGGCTCGAACATCCAGCCAACCCTGGCAAAATTATTGGTGCGGTTGATGTGCAGAATAGAAGCTTATGCGCCTCGGCGAGTAACCGTCGCATATGGGGAAAGGGGATGCACCATATTTTCGACCCGGATGAAAAAGCGCCAACCCAGGACATCCTTGCTACTTGGGTTATCGCCGATGAAACCATGATAGCTGACGGCTTAGCGACAGCCTTATTCTTTGTTGAACCGAAAATTTTACAACACCATTATACGTTCGAGTATTTGCGGATGTATGCCAGCGGTGGAGTAGAATACTCCGCATATTTTAAAGATAAAATTTTCTAAAAAAGGCTTTGCATACAGAAATTTATTTGCTATATTTAGACGTGGAAGATCAAGTGATACAGCACAAGATCATTATATGTAGCCGATCAAGTTCAATAGTTCAGTTCAAGCTCAGTTATTTAGTTCGTAGGCTACATCTGTTGGTGCAAATCTTCCTCCATAAATAAGAGGCGCGTACGTGCCTCTTATTTTTTGTCTCAAATTATATGTTTCATTGCTATAATCAGTAAATGAATCTCTCCGAACTTATAAATAAAATGTCCAGTATATTTACAATGTATAAAGGCATATCATTTGGCCTGCTAGGTATTTGGTCGGCCGCTTTTACGTTATCCTTCTTCGGGCTGATTTCTTATTCACCCTTAGCAATGGTCGCAAGCCTGATAGTAGCTGTGCTTAGTGTGTATGGAGCTAGCTATACCTGCGGAAAATTATTTGGTGTTCATGTTCATGGTGAATCATCGCTCATTACTGGTTTGATTTTAAGCCTCATTATTAGCCCGTCACTTGATATCGGTAGCTTGATTGTCTTATTCTTTGCTGGCGTTATCGCTGGTGTATCAAAATTCATTATTGTTCGTAATGGCCGGCACATATTTAACCCGGCGGCATTAGCGGCGTTTGTTATTGGCGTTGCAGGGCTTGGTGGAGCAAGTTGGTGGGTAGCGACGCCAGTATTAACCCCAATCGTTTTACTGGTTGCTTTAATCTCGCTTTATAAATCACATCGTTTGGCGGTAGCGGGTGTATTTTTAGCAGTCTCAATTCCAATCTTACTCATTGTTTTCTCGATGTATGGAACTACTCTGTTGGAGAATATGTATTTACTTCTTTCATGGCCACTGTTGTTTGTAGCTGGTGTAATGCTGACTGAACCGCTTACCTTACCACCACGTACTTGGCAAATGTACGTCGAGGCAGGCATAGTTGGTGTGTTATTCGCAGTACCTCTCGACCTATACTTTGTTGAAATGACGCCCGCTTTAGCTATCTTAATCGGTAACCTTGTGTCGACCATTTTCTTGGCCCGTGAAAACATTCGCATGGTACTTAAAAAGCGCCGCCAGTTAGCACCCACTACTCAAGAACTGGTGTTTATGCCTAATAAACCGATTCGTTATTCAGCCGGTCAATATATAGAAATTCAGTTACCGCACAAAAAAGTTGATTTTCGTGGCTATCGCCGATCTTTTAGCTTCACTTCAGCACCAGAAAAAAATGAAGTCACGTTGGGTGTTAAGTTCTATGAACCATCAAGTTCATTTAAGTCGGCGTTAAAAACGTTGCCAATCGGCTCGGCTGTAACTGCTACCGGCTTTTGGGGTGATTTTGTTTTACCAAAAGACCCAGCCACGCCAATTACCTACGTTGCTGGCGGTATTGGCATCACACCGTTTATAAGCCACCTGAAGGCAGGTCAGAAGCATAAAGACGTCCGTAATGTTGTTCTTGTTTATGCAGTGAATAGCCCGGCTGAAATTGCCTATAAAGAAGTATTGGTTAAAGCGGGTATAAAAGTAGTTATTGTGACGCAAGAACCTATAAGTGAGCTACCAGAAAATTGGATACAGGTTAAAGTACCACGTATTACTAAAGAAGTTATAGCTAAAGTAGTGCCTGATATTGCTTCACGCCAAGCCTATATTTCTGGCCCAACGCCGTTCGTGGATTCGGCTAAAAAAGCCCTACGCTCGTTAAACACGAAGCATATCAAAACCGATTATTTCGTTGGTTACTAAACAAACCTAGGTTCGTTTATGTCGAGGAGCGTGGAGAGAGTGTTTGTTCAATAGCACTCGTTGGAAAATATCACCAATCCAGAAACCAAGCACTAACATGACAGCCGCTATGTACAGTGGTACCGGAGCTTCAATCCAAATTGATGCAATATTTTTAATAACATCATCAACTGGGTTGGTCGGAGCACCGGTGACAGGTGCGCCATTAACGCTGACGACAGTTTGAATTTGTGATTTTGCCCCATTGCTATCGGTTGTACTTAAAACGACTTTATGGAAACCTGGGGTTTGATAGACATGTTCAAGGTTTTGAACTGCATTGCCTGTAATGCTAACAAGGTCGGTCTTGCCATCACCCCAATCAATAAGAAGGGCATATGGCGATGCGCCGCCTTTGATTGATACAGCAAATTGCAGCGTATCACCAACAAACAAGTCTCGATAGATACAATTGACTGAAATGGTTGGCGTTGCGGTGCTGCTGGCGACGGTACTATTTGGTAAGTCATAACACGGTTGGGCACTTGGTTGAGGAACGGTTACAGGCACGGCCGGTACATTTGGAGCTGGTTCTAATTGGCTTGGTTGGGTGACGACTGGTTCAATGGGCGTTTCGGGTAATACGGCCTCGGGTTGGTAGGTGATGGATACTTGCGGCGTACTTGGCCCAGCTTGGTTCAAGCCATCATAATTTTGGGCTTGAAGGGTATTAATACCTTCAAATAGTTGAACTGTCACAGCGAAGTCGCCAGCAGCTGTACAGGTAGTCGACCCGGCAAAGGTTGCGTTATTGTAAAGGGCTACCAATGTATCGGTTGGGCAGCTACCGCTTACTTGGAGAAGTGGACTGCGGGTTAACTGGTTAGGAGCCGGAAAAAGTATAGCTGCACCTTCAGTTGGTGGATCACCGGCAACATTTACGGTAATGTGGCTACTGCCACTGCTATTAAGCCCGTAGGCTTTAAGCGCTCCTAAATTAGCAAAAAGTAATACACCGGTTAAAAGTAGGGCAATTAGCAAAAAGCCGTGTGAGGTATGCCGAGCTTGCATTCTTTTGCCGGTATGGGCATGTGAAGAGACAGAAAAAAGGCTTGAAGCGACATGCGAATGAAGAGCGGCCTGTTTAGCCGACGTGCCCTTGCGCTTGCCTTGTTTTGTTGCCATTTTGTTTCTTTCTGTTTTTTGTATCTTTTTTGATTATATACTATCTGCTTATGATTTGCCGAAACGAGAAGAACCGTAGCCTCTTGAAGGTCCGGATTGTGTAGACTTAGAGGCTTTATTGTTTAAAATAGCCGAAATAAAGCCAGAAACCCCGAAGGCAGCCAGAAAAACCGCTAAGCTATATTGCAAAAACCGTTTTCGATCCATTTCTTCTTCCAGGACAACGGCAAGCCGCTCACGTATTTCAGACATTTTTTCCTCGCATTATTGCTCCTATTTAAGCAGAAGCATGACTGTGTGACAAGTGGACTATTCGGCTATGTCTCGGATGATGCTAATTTTAGCGCCCAAGGTATTCAGCCGTTCGGCTAAATCTTCGTAACCACGATTAATTGAGTAAATATTACGAAGTGTCGAAACCCCAGGAGCGGCTAACATACCAAGCAAGATAACTACTGCTGGGCGCAGCGCTGGCGGGGTAATAATTTCGGCCGGTTTCCACTTTGTTGGCCCTTCGACGTACACCCGGTGTGGGTCAACTAACTCAACTTTGGCATTAAGTTTACTCAGCTCGGTTAGATAGATAGCTCGGTTTTCATATACCCAGTCGTGAATAAGCGTACGGCCTTTGGCTGTGGCGGCAATAATCGCAAAGAAGGGTAAATTGTCGATATTTAAACCAGGAAAGGGCATTGGGTGAATTTTATCCACTGACGCAACCATAGTACTTGGCTTGGTTGTGATGTCGACTAAACGAGTGTACCCGTTTAAGGCAGTGTATTCATCGGATAGTTCATATTTAAAGCCCATATTTTCAAGGAATTTTAATTCAATTTCCAAGAACTCAATTGGCGCACGTTCAATCGTTATTTCAGATTTTGTGACTATGGCAGCTGCCAAAAAGCTCATGACCTCAATTGGGTCTTCAGCTGGAGCATATTCGACGTTCTTGTTAATATCGCGAAGGCCGTGAACGGTAAGGGTAGTCGAGCCAATACCTTCAATTTTTACCCCAAGTTTTTCAAGGTAAAAACATAGGTCTTGTACCATGTAATTTGGGCTGGCGTTACGAATAATAGTTACGCCGTCGCTAGTAGCTGCGGCCATTAGAATGTTTTCTGTGACCGTATCACCACGTTCCGATAGAACGATAGCGCTTTCGGGTTTAACGGCCGTAACGGTAGCTTCGTATTTGCCGGTAACGGTATTCACTTTTAAACCGAAAGCTTCTAGCCCGCTAAGGTGTGGCTCGACTGTTCGTTCACCTAGGCTACAGCCACCGGCGTAGGGGAGGTTAAACTGTTTGTAACGGTGGAGAAGTGGGCCAAGGAACATAATAATGCTGCGGGTTTTTTTGGCCGCTTCGATATCCATGTCTTCCAGCTTTAATTTAGCTGGGGGAGTAATTTCTAAATCGTTATCGCCAAACCAGCGGGTTTTTACGCCAACACTGTTGAGTACTTCAATAATACGGTTTACTTCTTCAATGCGGGCAACCTTGCGCAGTGTTGTAGTTCCGCGGTTCAAAAGTGAGGCGCAGAGTAAGGCAACAGCGGCGTTTTTACTAGTTTTAGCAACAATCCGGCCGGAGAGTTTATGACCACCTTCAACTCGAAAGTTAATAGTACCGCTTTGGTTAACGGTAACGATAGGGCTTGACAAAACATCACTAATGCGAGCCAACATATCAAGGCTGATATTTTGACCACCTTTTTCAATTCGGTTGATTGCGCTCTGACTTGTCTTCAAAGCTTTGGCAAGGTCACTCTGGGTCATGCCCTTATTTTGACGTGTTTCTTGAATTAATGTACCAATTTTTGCAGCGTAAGATTTAGATTCCATACTGCTAATATTATACCTTCTGTGATATACGGTCAAGAGGGGACATCTTTTAATTTAGTCTGTATAATAGAGGTTAAAGAGGAGAACATGTACTATGGATGAAATCGTACGGCCAGTGGTTCTATTTGATGATGCGGTTGCAGCATTAATTGCCGGTGAAACCAACCGTCAAGCAAAAATCGTTGAACTTATACCGAGTGAAAATTATGTCAGTAACGATGTGTTAGCGGCACTTGGGAGTGTGTTTACAAATAAGTACGCCGAGGGCTACCCTGGCAAGCGTTATTATGGTGGCCAAGAATTTACCGACCAAATCGAGCAACTGGCGATTAATCGGGCGAAAAAGCTGTTTCGTGCTGACCATGCTAACGTGCAGCCACATTCTGGTGCGCCAGCAAACGAAGCTGTATATAGCGCCTGGCTTGAACCGGGTGATACGGTACTTGCCATGGACCTCAGCCATGGTGGCCACTTAACCCACGGCGCCCCGGTAACTCGTAGTGCCAAACTGTATAATTTCATTCGCTATAAAATGAAAGACATTGAAACTGGTGAGATTGATTATGACGAATTACGTCAGTTGGCGATTGAACATCAGCCAAAAATAATCATCGCTGGCTTTAGTGCCTACCCAGGTGAGCTTGATTACGATAAATTTGCGGCAATTGGAAATGAGGTAGGCGCATTATTAATGGCTGATATTGCCCATATTGCTGGTCTGATTGCCGCTGGCGTCGCCGAAAACCCACTTGACCACGGTTTTCACGTTATGACCACCACTACCCATAAGACCCTCCGCGGCCCGCGTGGTGGTTTGATACTTTCGATGGGTACAGTTGGTAATCCACTAAAAGCACCAGAAAAGACGATTGAAAACATCCCGACCCTTATTGACCGAGCTGTATTCCCTGGTATGCAAGGTGGCCCACACATGAATACGATTGCAGCTAAGGCTGTGGCGTTTCACGAAGCCCTGCAGCCTAGCTTTAAGGTTTACAGTGAACAAGTGCTCAAAAACGCCCAAGTATTGGCTGAGGAGCTGAAAAAAGGTGGCTTAAAGCTTGTTACGGGCGGTACGAAGAACCATTTAATCCTGGCAAATGTTTACGAGAGCTTTGGTATCGACGGTAAAGAGGCCCAAGAAAGACTGGAAGTTACTGGTATTACTGTGAACGCTAATACCGTTCCAGATGACCCGTTGCCGCCATATCGGCCAAGCGGTATCCGATTAGGAACCCCAGCGGTTACTACTAAGGGCTTTACTGAAAGTGACATGGTAAAGATTGCTGAACGTATTATTGAAACCTTAAAACAAAAATAAAAAATACTAAATAAAAATCGGCTTCTTGCGAGGCCGATTTTTATTTAGCTATAAGTTGCTAGTACTATGAAGCGGTTGCTGGGCAAGCTACTGGGAAGGTTCCTACTGAACCATCTTTTTGACCAACAGTGATGTCGGCTGTTGCACTCGATGTAAATGAGTAGTAACGAACGATTGCACCGGTGTAAGAAGTGATTCCACCTTGAGTAGTTGGTGCAGTTGTTGTACCGGTTGTACCACAACGGATGTAGTTGATAGTGGTTTTACCATTGCTTGCATCTGGGTTAACGTTTGCAGTTGCTGTTGTTGTTACACCTGAAAGGTAGTAAGAAGTACTTGGCGATGCGCTTGTTAAGTCAGTATATGCAGCTGGGTATTTACCAGTAGGTCCGTCTGAAGCGTAAAGCTCAGCTTTCTTTTGTACTGTTGCTGCCGCTGCTTTAGCTGCTGAATCGTTTGCACGACTTGTAATACCGTTGTAAGACACAATTGTGATCGCTGCCAAGATAGCAATAACTACCACAACGATCAAAAGTTCGACGATTGTGAAACCGTTTTGCTTTTGTGTATTAGATTTGATGTTCTTGAGACTCATAATGAGTTGCCCCCTAATTATTTAAATACAAATTATTCTGCCATAACTTTACTACGCCAGCCATTTAAGCGCAAGCGTTTTTTAGACAATGAATAATACGCTCGGGTAATCAATAGGACTACTGTATTTTGCTGTTAACTTTTCGAACAGTGCTATCTATTTCGGTTCGATAATACAGTACGTATTTACGGCATTCCTGTGTTTCGGCTGTACATAGAGTACCGTCCGTTTGAATCGGCTGATACACGTATTGTGATTTGGTGGGTTGCGGTAATACACCCGTAGTGGTTTGGGCGGCGTTTGTGGCCGGTATAAATGAAGCAGCTGCGCTTGCAGCATCCGGTGCAGTTACAGAGCTAAGATCGATAGTAGGGAAGAAGGTTTTAATAGATGTCTCGCCGCTAGCAAAGAGTTCGGTGGAAGGATAGCGGCCATGTACGGTTGTGGTATTGACTCCGTTTTTATAGAACGTTTCTAGGTTGTTGGCAATAACGCCAATTTCGCTAGTTCGTTCGGTGTCACGGTTATTTGCTTGAGTTGCATTTAAGTTCACAAACGCCAAAGTTAACAGAATAATCATTATGCTGATGATGATCAGCAGCTCCACGATTGTAAACCCACGCTGTTTCATGCTATTAGCATAAGAGCTTTGTATCAAATCTGCAAGGAATCTACGAAGCCGGAATTTCTAAGGGTTCTTGCTCAAGTTGGATTTGGAAAGTGTCACGAACTTTAGTGATGATTTCATCACGAGCCTCGGCAAGGTCACTATAACCAGTAGCCGATTCGTTAATAAGTACTAAACAATTCTTCTCATTAATACGCATACCGTGAATGAGCTGACCTTTAAAGCCACATTTTTCAATTAACCAGCCGGTAGAAATTTTGAATTTACCATCACCCATATCGTAAGACTTTAATTCCGGATAGGTTTTTTGAATATCAGTAATCTTCCATTGTTCAACAATAGTATTTTTGAAGAAAGAGCCAGAACTTGGTTTAACCGCTGGGTCGGGAAGTTTTTCTTTGCGAATATCTACAACAGCGTCACGAACCGATTGGTGAGTGATTATTTTAATGGCATGCTCGTCTAAGTAGGCTTGCAGCGAATCATAGAAAGGAGGGGAAGGCTGATTTTTAGATAATTCTAAGGTGATGCTGGTAATGATATAGCGGCCTTCCTCTTCACCCCTGAATATACTGTAGCGGTAGCTAAAGTGACAATCGCTATTTTCGAGTGTCACAAAGGTGTTATTTGAGGTATCGTAGGCTTCTAGCGAAACGAGCGTTTCGGATATTTCTTGGCCATAGGCACCAATATTTTGTACCGGTGCGGCCCCAGCTGTGCCAGGAATTGCCGACAAAGCTTCAATACCGGAGAGGTTCATTTGAACGGTTTTGGCGACGATTGGATCCCAGGCTTCACCCGCTCCAACCTTAATAACTGTAGAATAAATGTCGTCCTTAAGTATTTCGAAACCAGGAATACGCATACGCAGCACCAAACCTTGATATCCGGCATCTTGGGCGACTAAATTGCTGCCACCACCGATAACAAATACTGAAATCTGCTTGCTTACGGCGTTTTGATATAGCTCTTGAAGCTCTGGTGGGGTGTGGATTTCAGCGAAGAAGCGAGCCGGACCACCCAGTTTCATGGTTGTCAGGTTTTTGAGGGGAATGTTAGTACGAATATCCATAACTAAATTGAATTATAGCTTTAATGATTGTTTTATGCTACAATGACCCCTGTACTTTAAACAAATATGCACCCGTAGCTCAGTGGATTAGAGCATCTGTCTTCGGAACAGAGGGTCGGCGGTTCGAATCCGTCCGGGTGTACCAATATTATGAATAAGACCTCTTCGGGGGTCTTATTTTGTTTATGCTCGTATCGACAATCAGAAGCGTTTATGGTATTTTACTTAAAAGATATACATAAATAAACAGGTAAAAATATGGAAGATCAACCATCGAATCTTAACTCCGAAGATGTAGCAGCAAAAGCAAAGGCCTTGTATCAAGAGCATGAAGACATTGCAAGAAGTCAGCATAACGCAAATATCGCAAGTATGTTTGCATCGGATCCAGAAACGATTAAAATAACAGACATGATCACAGAAAGTGTTCGGGGAATTCAAGAAGATCACACTAGGGCCGCAACCGAGTTTGCGACAGAAAACCTAGCAGAACTGCAGCAACAAGCCATAGAAGAAGATCAGACTATGCAAGATGCCATTGAGGCAAGCAAGGTGTTGATGCAGGAAGTTGAAGAATCAAGACAGGAAATACTTGGCAATGTTATGCGACGTCCATTTGAACGAGCGGTGGCAGAAAGAAAACTTGATACTATCGTGAATGCGTACTGTCAAGCGCATGGCATCTCTAGGGATAAAATAAGCTTGGACGAAATGTACGCTATCAAAGCCCTACCTGAATGGGGAGATGATACAAAGACAGGATTCAATGAAGGTGCTGGCATCGCAACAATAAAGTTTTAAAAGTAGATAATATGCTGTACCAATATTATAAATAAGACCTATTCGGAGGTCTTATTTTGTTTATGCTTGCAAGAAGGGTGTCACCTGACATATTGCGTTGAGTTATCCGAACCGTTCCGTTTTAATTTTGTCAGTTAAAACACCAAGGCTCTGAAGTATATCGCTGGCGGCTCCCACAAACGAACTCATGCCGCATATGTAACACAGCGGTGGCGTTTCGTAGCTATCAAGCACCTTTTGAAGCAGTAGGGCGTTAATTCGCCCAGTAGCGCCTTGCCAATCTTCGGTATCGTTTTGAGTTAAAGTAATTGTTGTGTCGGGCGAATCAACTAATTCGTCTTTATAGATAATATTTTCATAGGTACGTGCACTATAAACCAGGTGCATTTTTGCCGAGCTCTGGCTAGCTGTGTGTGATTCAAGCATAGAACGCATAGGCACAATACCGGAGCCACCAGCAATCAAAAGCATCGGCTCAACTATCGTTGGATCCCATACAAAGAATTTGCCAAACGGTCCTCGGATTTCAACCGTGTCACCAATCTCAAGAGCATTATTCACATAAGAACTTACTTCGCCGTCTGGTACATGTTGAATAGTGAGTTCAAGTAATGGCATATTGTGAGCGGTTGAAGCTGCTGAATAAGGCCGTGC
>JAQGHA010000002.1 GCA_028289065.1 Candidatus Saccharimonadota bacterium | reverse complement strand
CTCCTCAGCGTCCTCGGCAGCTTCGCCATTCAAACCAAACCGCCAAAAACCGCTGCCCTCGCCTCGCCGGTACTAGAAATCACCGCCACCATCGAAGAACTCGCTAATCAAGCAACAAAAAAGCACCCACATATCGAAGAGAGAAAACCTGTCGCCAAAAGTAGCGATGCTGACAGTACTGTAAGTAAACCTCTGCAGCCTGACAGCGAGTCGGCGCCCGTGCCCGACCTCACTGCCAGCGCGAAGCCGTTTACGAGCAGTACTGTTAGTAGCGATACTTTTGATTGGGATGCCCTCATTCAACACGCGCGGACAAATTACGTTGCCTTGTTTAGCGTACTTTCCAAATGTAGCTATGAACTTCTTGAGGACGAACTGACACTGTTTACGGTTAACGCCTTCTACAAGAAAAAACTCGACGACCCTAAATATAGCTCCCACCTCTACGATTGCCTCAAAGCCATTGGTGGTTTTCAACTGTCCATCCACACTATACCCACACGTGCGCCCCTCAAGGACGTGCAGGCAGCATCGATAGCTGATATTATGGGCGGAGGAATAGAGGTGTCGCTTTCATAGCGTTACAAGCTTCATAAATAGAGGAAATAGGGGAATAATGGCCGACAAGACTGTCCCTGCGGGGAAAATACCACCACAAAATATCGACGCCGAGAAAAGTTTACTCGGTGCTGTTTTAATTGACGAAGAAACCTTGGCGGATATTACCGAACACGTTACTCTTAAAGACTTCTACGAAAAACGGCACTCAATTATTTACGATGCCATGATGCGTTTATACGAAAAGCGAAAACCCGTCGACTTGTTAACGCTGACCGATGAACTGAAACGAAAAAAAGAACTGGAAAACGTTGGTGGCTCAGCCTATTTAACTGAATTAACCAACTATGTGCCAACGTCTGCTCACGCCGAAAGCTACGCAGAAATTGTTGCCCAAAAAGCTGTACGTCGCCGGCTTATTAAGGCCAGTGGTGAAATTTCCGAAATGGGATTCAACGAAGACAGTACTACCCAAGAACTTCTACAACAAGCCGAAGCTGAACTATTTTCAGTCAGTGACCAATCGCTAAAACAAGACCTCGTAAGTATTGAAACTATTTTAACCGATAGCTTTGACCGTATGGAAGAGCTGCACCGAAACAAAGGCCAATTACGTGGTGTACGCACCGGCTACCGTGACTTAGATAACATGACCGCCGGTTTGCAGCGTAGCGATCTCATCATCTTGGCGGCTCGTCCAGCCATGGGTAAAACCACATTGGTTACGAACCTAGCTTATAACGTGGCTACTATTGCAAAACAGCCAGTGCTTTTTTTCAGTCTTGAGATGAGTAAAGAGCAGTTGGTTGACCGTATGTTAGCCGATGCCTCCGGTGTGGATGCGTGGAATATTCGTACAGGTAACCTTTCTGACGATGATTTTAGTAAGTTATCTGATGCTATGGGTGAGATGGCCGAAGCGCCAATTTATATTGATGATACCCCTGGTGTAAGCGTGCTTGAAATGCGCACCAAAGCTCGTCGTGCCGCCCATGAACAGCCACTCGGCCTCATCATCGTCGACTACTTGCAACTTATGCAGGGAAGTGGCCGCGATAGTGGAAACCGCGTGCAAGAGGTGAGTGAAATTTCTCGTGGGTTAAAGCTGCTCGCTCGTGAGTTAAACGTACCGGTTATCGCCTTAAGTCAGCTGTCTCGTTCGGTTGAATCTCGAACACCACAAATACCGCAACTTTCCGACCTACGTGAATCAGGTTCAATCGAGCAAGACGCCGACATCGTTATGTTCATCTACCGTGAAGCCTATTACAACCCGGATACTGACCGGGAAAATATTACCGACCTAATTATCGCTAAGCACCGTAACGGACCAACTGGTAAGGTTGAACTTTACTTCCACCCAGAACGTTTGCGCTTTATGTCGTTGGATCGTAAGCACGACGAATAGTCTGCGTGATATAATCGAAGAGACGCTATGGCTACGCTTGACCTATCAAAATACTTAATTTATCGGTGGCGCTATATTATTGGATATAGCCTTATTGGCCTGTTGTTGGCAGGTTTATTAGTTTTTGTGGGATTTTTCCTACCAGGTGGGCTTTCACCCCTTGAGATGACCTCAACAGTTCGTAGCGCCTCTCTTTCTTATACCGACCCGGCTTCTTTAGCAATTCCTAACTTACCGTACTACGCACTTCAATCCGCGGCGTTTTCGTTGTTAGGAGTTTCCATATTTACTATTAAATTACCGTCACTTGTTTTAGCACTTTTGACGGCTGTTGGGTTCATATTACTTCTTCGGCGCTGGTTCAAGCCAAATATCGCTGTCTTAACATCACTTATTGCCATTACGACTGGTCAATTCTTGTTTATTGCTCAACACGGTGCTCCGGGTATTTTATACGTATTCTGGCCAATAGTGTTGTTGCTTTTAGGGACGCAAATCACTCGTGGTAAAAAGTATCGATTTTTATGGAAGACATTGTTTGTCATTAGTGCCGCACTCAGCCTTTATTCACCACTTAGTATTTATCCATTATTAGCGATTGGCTTGGCGACCATCTTACACCCTCATTTACGTAATGCTGTTCGGAGATTACCTAAAACTCAAGTAGCGATAGTCTTAGCATTGTTTGTCGTTCTTTTGCTACCCCTTGGATACAGCATATACATTAACCCTCAGCTCGGACTTACCTTATTGGGTGTACCCGCTATCTGGCCACCTGATTTTGGTGCTAATGCCATTACTGTATTAAAACAATATTTTTTATTCTGGGAACCAAGCATCGGCTCATTAATGACACCTGTTTTCGGCTTAGGGTCAGCTATTCTGATTTTGCTCGGGCTGTACCGCATGGTCCGAACACGCGAAACAACCAGAAGTTACTTAATAATCATTTGGATACTTTGTTTAATACCGGTATTACTCTTCAACCCTGCGTTTACAAGTGTGACATTCCTGCCTTCCATGCTACTGCTTGCCGGTGGGTTAACAAGTTTAATTGGCTATTGGTACCGACTCTTTCCGCTCAATCCATACGCACGCATTGTTGGCCTAATACCAATTGTTATATTAGTATTCGCCCTTAGCTTTTCTGGCTTAGCGCGCTATGTGTATGGTTACCATTACAGCCCAAACCAAACTACTTTGTTTAGTAAAGATTTAGCACTCCTGCCACAAGATACGAAACAGCTAATTGTTTCTGAAGATGAGCATGATTTTTATAGCGCCGTTACTAAATACCGAAAGGACCTGTCGGTTGTTTCTGAGCCTTCTGAAAATACCTTCGCGGTAACCCGTGATGCCCGAAAGTCGTTTGAAGGATATGGCATAGATAAAATTATCACCAACGGCCTATCCAAAGACTCTGACCGATTGTACATCTATAAAAAGACAGCTACTTAACGTATAATTTATATTTAGACAGAAGAGTTTTTAAGAGACGGAGAATAGACTATGGCTTTTGACCAAGTGAAAATGTTGAACAAGTTGCGTAAAGCACAAAGTGATTTGAAAAAAGAGATTATTGAAGTTGAAGCAGGTAATGGTGCGGTTGTCGTACAAATTACCGGTGAACTTAAGATTAAAAAAATTAACATCGACCCAGCCCAAGTCGACCTCGACGATATCGCCGAGCTTGAACACTGGATTGAGATTGCCATTCGTGATGGACTGGCTAAAGCCCAAGAAGTCGCTGCTGAAAAAATGAAGCCACTTATGGGAAGCCTCGGCAACCTAGGACTATAGTCCATGCCACGACTGCTGCCAGCAGCACTAGAAAAGCTGATTGATGAATTAGGACGTTTGCCTGGAGTCGGCCAACGAACCGCTGAACGCTACGCGTATTATTTGTTGCGTGCCGACCAGCGCATTAACGATAGCTTGGCAACAGCCGTGCATGATATTCATGCCTTAGTAAAAACCTGCCCCGTAACGTTTGCCCTAATTGATGCCGATGAAGAAGTATCGGCCTTATATTCAGACAGCGACCGCGATAAGAAATTGATTGCTGTGGTTGAAGAACCGCTTGATATTGTCTCATTGGAACGTACCGGCCTATTTAAGGGCACTTACCACGTACTTGGTGGCGCAATGAGCCCGATTGACGGCATTGGCCCAGAGCAGCTGCACATTCCCGAATTGCTAAAACGCATTCGCGAAGATGAAGTGGGTGAGTTAATTATTGCTACTAACGCCAGCGTAGAAGGGGAGTCAACGGCCTTGTTCTTGCAGAAGCACATCCGCGATGCTGGACTTGATGTAAAAATGAGCCGCTTAGCGCGTGGAATCCCAGTTGGCGTTGATTTGGAATACGCCGACCAAATTACTTTAGGCCATGCGCTTGAAGGCCGACGCAACTTCTCTTAAGTAAAAGAAAGAGCCCCGCACCCTTAACTACATTTCTGTAGAGAAGGGATACGGGGCGACGCAGTGCATTACTGCGTGATCTTCGGGGACAAATCGACGTACTCACCGGGGGCGTTGGATGCGGGGTAGAAGTACTCGTACATCGCATTGACTGAGATGAGTAACCATGTACTCATGGAATAACTGATGCCGAACCAGATGAGAACCACCAGGTGCAAATACCATGGAAAAAAGTTCCAGCCTTCCGAGGAAGAAACGACGTCCATGACGGCGAAAATTGCCCACAGGACTTCCCCGCAGAGACTCCCAGCTGAGAGCGACGCGAGAACCGATTGCTGAAGACCGAGACGTCGCTTGGAGGGGAGGATCGTGGTGATGGCAGCCTGAGTGGTGACGCGGAGTGGTGTATTCATTTTAAAGTCCAATCGTAGGGTGGGTTTACGGATTAAAGATCGACCAAACCAAAACTGATTTGTGAATACATTATAATATAATCGGCATTATAAGTCAACGTAAGCCACCTCTTATGAAGTTGGTGTGTTAAAATAATAAGTAATGTTTACCTCTGTCCTTGACCTTATTAAAGACGCACAGCATATTGTTGTCGTCCAAGCTGAAAACCCTGATGGCGATAGCCTTGGAAGTTCTTTGGCGTTAGAAGAATTATTATCTGATGCAGGTAAAGACGTCACTTTATACTGCGCCATCGATATCCCAAAATACATGCAGTACATTCAAGGCTGGGACCGAGTCGAGAAAGACTGGCCTAAAAAAGCCGATATGGCGATTATTGTTGATACCTCAAGCAAAGCGTTGCTCACTAAAGCACTCACTACGCCAGGCGTGACACACTTCTTCGAATCACACCCAACGATTATTATTGACCACCACCAAAGCGAAGAAGGTGATTTACCTTTCGATACTACCAAGCTCATCATTCCAACCGCCGTAGCAACTGGAGAAATTCTATATAACCTAGCGATTGAAGCCGGTTGGTCAATAAACCCACAAGCGGCTGAAAACTTATTCATTTCCGTTCAAGCCGACAGCCTTGGGTTAACTACTCAAAACACTTCCGCGGAAAGTTACCGAGTTGCGGCTGAATTAGTAGCCTTGGGTGCCGTCCCTTCTATCATCGAAGGTCGTCGCCGTGAATACATGAAGAAGCCAGCTGATATTCTGGCGTACAAAGGCCGTTTAATTGAGCGTGTTGAATACTTCCTCGATGGAAAATTAGCGACTGTTCACATACCTTGGGCCGAAATCGAAGAATTTAGCGACCGTTACAACCCGAGCGTTTTAGTACTCGATGAAATGCGTTTAGTTGATACCGTCCAAATCGCTGTAGCTATTAAAAGCTATCCTGACGGCAAAGCCACCGGTAAAATTCGAGCTAACATCCCAATCGGCAATACTGTCGCCGGTTATTTTGGTGGTGGTGGTCATGAATATGCTTCGGGGTTCAAAATCTACGAAAAATATGACACACTTATTTCAGAATTAGTTAATGCAGTAGATAAGGCACTTACCGACTATGAGTCTGCGATTTCATAACCAACTTACTAAAACGGTTGACCCATTTATTCCCATTGAAGAAGGCTTCGTACGCCTGTATACCTGCGGCCCGACCGTCTATAACTACTTAACGGTAGGTAACTGGACAGCGTACATATATTGGGATACGTTGGTGCGCACCTTGCAAGCGAATGGCAATAAAGTAACAAGGGTTATGAACATTACCGATGTTGGCCACTTGGTCAGCGATGCTGATGATGGCGAAGACAAGCTAGAAAAAGGTGCTAAGCGCGAAGGAAAAACCGCTTGGGAAGTAGCCAAGTTTTATACCGATGATTTTGTTGCTGGCATGAAAGCATTAAACCTTATCCCTCCAACTCACATGCCGCACGCCACCGATTACATCCCGCAACAACTTGAGCTGATACGTATTCTTAAAGAAAAGGGCTATACCTATCAAATTGATGACGGCATTTACTTCGATACTCTAAAGTTTCCAACCTACGCCGATTTTGCCGACCTTGACCTCGAGGCACAAAAAGCCGGCGCTCGTGTAGAATTCAACCCTGAAAAACATCACCCCAGCGATTTTGCGTTATGGAAGTTCACACCAGACGGTGAAAAACGTGACATGGAATGGGAAACACCTGCCGATGTAACCGACGATGGTGTAGTGGTAATGGGCTTCCCCGGCTGGCACCTGGAGTGCTCCGCAATGTCTATGAGCCTACTCGGCGAAACAATCGATATACATACCGGCGGCATCGACCATATTCCCGTGCACCACACAAACGAGATAGCTCAATCTGAAGCGGCGACTGGCAATATTTTTAGTAATTTTTGGCTGCATAACAACCACCTTAAGGTTGATGGTACAAAGATTAGCAAGTCGCTAGGCAATGGATACACATTAGCCGACTTAGAGGAAAAGGGTTACAGCCCGCTTGACCTGCGTTTATTTGTTCTTCAAAGCCATTATCGGACAGAAGGTAATTTTACATTTGATAACCTCACCGCTGCCAAAAACCGCCGAAACAACTGGCGGAATGTTGCGGCACTTCGCCACCAAATTCACGATACATTGAAAGAAGATGGCGATGTTGAGGATGAAAGTAAAACCGTTTCTCTTTATGCGGCATCGAAGAAGGTACTTGATACCATCTCGGACGATCTAAACACCCCAGAGGCCTTAGCTATCATTGATGACGCCTTCGACACGGTCATTAACAACAAACTTAACCAGCTACACCAACACGCCCTTGTTAGCTTCTTAGAAACCATCGACGAACTACTTGGCCTAAACCTCCTTGAAACCACACCCGATATTACCGACGATCAAAAGCGGCTTATCATTGAACGTTCTCGTGCTCGTGACCAAAAAGATTACTCACGTTCTGACGAACTACGCAGCGAGCTCGAAAAAAGCGGCGTCACTGTACGTGACACCGCTTCTGGACCAATTTGGGAATATACTACTTCTTAGTTTTTGCGAGTAATACTTTTGGCTTTTCGGTTTCTGCATCGTCACGAGCGTCAAGGTATTCATCAATCAAAATACGTACACTACCAGCGATTGGGATGGCGATAATACCACCAACAATTCCGAACATGTACAAACCAATTGTTACCGAGCTCAAAATCATCAAAGCTGATAGGTTAATGCGCTTCGATTGAATATGCGGTGAAATGAAGTTGTTTTCAATTTGCTGGTACACCACAAAGAAGATGGCGTAAATCACTGCTGCCGGAAGGCTATTAAGCGCCAACAGCAGGGTAATAATCACACCACCAATAGTGGCACCGAACATAGGAATTAACGATAGCAAGAAGGTAATAGCTGCCGTTGGAATAGCCAAGCCAGCTTCAACACTAGGGAAGATAAAGCTTAGTATAAATACCGCTAAACCGGCAATCGTCGCACCAATAGTTGAAACGGTCAATTGCCCAGTAACATAGCCAGTTACGACACTATACATCTTACCAGCTACACGTTTGTGCTTTTCCATACGTTTTTTATCACGATAAACACCCCAAATACGCTTCATCCAGGTAGGGCCTTCGATCAGCATTAAGAAAGTAAGCACTAATGTAAGTAATAATGCTGCGAAAAAGCTAAAGACTGAACCTATACCAGTGACTAAGCCTTTACCAACATTACTCGCCCAACCAGCGGCGTTATCTTTGACAGATGCTACAGCGCTATCAACTTGCGGCTGAAGGTTGTATTGGTCTACAAATTGGTCGAGACTTTTGAATGGTGTTGATCTAGAATCAAGTAGCGTCGGAGCGGTTTGAATAAAACCGGCCGTTTGCTGAACAATAGGTGGAATTAGCAATATGATAATTGCGCCAAGCAGCGCCACCACAATCACATAAGCGATTGCTGTCGCACCAACACGACTTCGTCCCGGTAAACGCCGAGAAATTCGCGAAACCGGACCGTTCAAAGCCAAAGCTAAGAAAAGCGAGGTACCTAAAATAATAAGGGCAACCCGAGCGTTATAAATAAGTAAGATGGCAAGGCCCATGCCGATAACAACTAGCCAAAAACGAACAAATGTACGTGTATCAATTTCAATTTTAGTACTCATAGCGCATATTATACACCGTTTTACTTAAGTGGTCGAACGGGTTATAGCATTCTGCTTATGGCTCACGTATAGTATGAGTATATGGATGACATTATTCCGAAGCTCCGGAAACTTATTAAAGGTGAGGTAACGAACGACCTTAGTGTTCGTCACGACAACAGCCACGATGCGAGTGTGTACGAACTGCTACCCGAAGCGGTTATTCGGCCTATTGATAGTACTGACATTGAAAAGCTCGTTAAATTCGTTAGTAAAAATAAAAGCAGCTACCCAAAACTAGCTATTACTCCCCGAAGCGCCGGTACGGATATGTCCGGTGGCGCAATTGGAAGCTCATTACTACTTGATATGACGACGCATTTTAACAAAATCGAATCATTACAGGGGACTTTACTCAAAACTCAACCAGGTGTATATATGCGTGCCATCGACCCGCTGTTATATGACAAAAGCCTCCATTTGGGGTGTGTTCCAGCCAGCCGAGCTATTAATACAATCGGTGGTATGGTGGGGAATAACTCGGGCGGCGAACGGTCATTGCAATACGGCAATACCGAACGTTGGGTGCGCGAACTAAAGGTTGTATTTGCCGATGGTAACGAATATACCGTTAAGCCACTCAATCGCAAACAACTTGAACAAAAGCTGAAAGAAACAACTTATGAAGCAAGTTTGTATCGTCAAACCTACGAATTAATTGAGAAAAACTACGACCTCATTAAAAACGCCAGGCCGCATGTTAATAAAAACTCAATGGGCTATAACCTATGGAGCGTATGGGATCGTGATACCGGCATTTTTGATATGACCCGTTTAATCACCGGCAGCCAGGGCACCCTTGGTATCATTACCGATATAACTATCGAAGCCGTTCCAAAGGCCCCATACTCCGGTTTACTATTGGCTTACTTGCCATCTATTAAGAACCTTGGTGATGTTATTGCAACGGTAATGCACCACGAGCCTGCAACCTTTGAAGGTTTTGATAATATTACCTTCAACCTTGGGCTACGCTACTTCAACACCTTCCGTAAACAACTTGGCACCAAAGAATGGCTGCGCCAACAAGCGGTTCTATTAAAGTCGGTGGCTAAATTCAAAGGCCACATACCCAGTATGTTTTTGATGATTGAATTTGACGGCCAAACCAAAGGGGAAGTGTTAGATAAAATCTCTATCCTTCACGATGACTTAAAATCGTTCAAAATTGAGATGGATATTCAAGCCGACGAAGCCGCCAGTGCACCGTTTTGGAAAATTCGCCGGGCTGCATTGTCGCTCCTTCAAAACCAAGTCCATGGCCGATATGCTTCGCCATTTATTGACGATATGGCCGTGCCACCACGTTACTTACCGGAGTTCGTTCCAAAGCTCCGTAAGGTCATTCGTAAATATAAATTACCGGCCACAATTCAAGGCCACTTCGGTGATGGCAACTTCCACGTAATTCCACTGATGGACATCGCCGGTCCAAAAGACCGAGCCAAACTGGAGCCGGTTATGCGCGAACTCATTCCGGTTGTGTTGAAATACGGCGGCACTATGGCCGGCGAACATAACGATGGTATGGTCCGCGGGCCGTGGTTGCCAGCCGTCTTTGGCCAACCGGTGTATGAGATCTTTAAAGAAACCAAAGAAATCTTTGACCCTTTATACATATTCAATCCACATAAGAAAACTGATGCTTCTTGGGAATATAGTATGAGTCACATTCGTAGCGCTAACGATGAAGGCTAGATAAAGTAGCTTAATTTCGCTAGATATTGTATAGTAGAGGTACATATGACAGCAACTGAAACCATCGGCTGTGTAAAAGCAGCTACCAAAATTCTCGGAGACAAATGGACTCCTCAACTACTTCGTTTCTTCGTAAACGAAGAGTCAGTTCGATTTTGCCAAATCCAAGACTTAGTGGAAGGCATTAACCCTCGTACACTCTCAGCCCGTCTAGATGCGCTGGAGGCTGAAGGTATCATCGAAAAAGTAACTGCGCCAGAAAAAAGCCGCTGTGAATACCGCCTCACAAAAAAGGGCAAAGAGCTCACCCCAATTCTGCGTGATATGCAAAATTGGAGCGAACAATACGCCTAGCCAGTACTCTACTAAGGGTTCTTTAAGCGTTTTCACTGTATAATAGTCATATGAGAGTATTAGTTGTTGAAGATGAACATAAAATCGCCCGAGCGCTCGCTAAGGCGCTAGAGCAAGAGACCTACGCCGTTGACATCGCCTACGATGGTGACGAAGGCTATGCCATGGCTACAACTGAACCCTACGATATTGCCATTATCGACCGAATGTTACCAGGTGAATACGATGGAATTGGAATTGTAAAAGCGATGCGTGATGCCAAGGTACATACCCCGGTACTGTTTTTAAGTGCCTTAGATAGTATTAGCGAACGGACTGCCGGGCTAGATGCTGGAGCCGATGATTACCTAATCAAACCATTTGCTTTAGAAGAATTATTAGCTCGAGTTCGAGCCTTGCTCCGCCGACCAACCGAGCAGCAATCGGACACCCTAATCGCTGGTGACCTTAGCATGGATACAGTAACCTATACCGTACAACGGGCGGGGAAAACCATACAGTTAACCAGTAAAGAATTCGCCTTATTAGAATACTTACTTCGTAACCAAAATCGTCCACTAAGTAAGGATGTTATTATCAGCCACGTCTGGGATTACGATGCCGATGTACTTCCCAATACTGTCGAGGTGTATGTTAAATATTTGCGTGCCAAAATTGACGTTCCATTTAAGAAACCACTCATCCACACCGTTCGTGGGTTTGGATACAAACTCGAGGCGTAAACATTTATGCAGATGTTTCAGTCCGCAACCCTTAAACTAACCGCTTGGTACCTCGCCATCTTAATGACTATTAGCCTGACATTTAGTGTGGTTATTTATCAGTTGAACTTTCGCGAAATTAGCTTTCGACTGGAAAATTTGCAACATAGCTTAATGGAAAGCGGAATATCAATTTTGCCAGATAGCACCCAAAGCCAAATTTTTAGCTACGGGCCTAACAGCCCTTTAACCATTCAGTCCAACCAAGCAGCCGGGCAAATGACCTTATCGCTGTTTTATATCAATATTGTTATTTTTGTAGCCGGTGGCTTAGGTAGTTACTTTTTAGCTCGTCGTACATTACGACCAATTGAAGAATCGCATGAGGCCCAAAGCCGTTTTACGAGTGATGCCAGCCACGAATTACGAACTCCGCTGGCGGCCATGAAGGCAGAACTGGAAGTAAGTCTACGCGATAGCCATTTAAGCCAACAGGAATCCCGTGAGTTACTCGAAAGCAACCTTGAAGAGGTAAATAAGCTTATACAGCTTACCCAGATGCTGCTGCAGCTATCACGGCTTGACCATGATAAATTAGAGCGGACTTCCGTTGATGTCGTGCAACTATTGAACGAAAAGCTAAGCTTGTATAAGGCGGACAAAAAGCGCTTTGATATTGTTGCTCGCAAGAAGGCAGTCATAAACGCCAATGAACCAGCAATTAGCGAACTTATCGGCATACTGATTGAAAATGCTTTAAAGTATAGCCCTAAAGGGTCAAAAATTAATATCAGAATTTTTATGAAGCGGCTGATGGTCGGGTTTGAAATTCGAAATAGCGGTACGCCAATACCTGAGGATAAATTACCTAAGTTGTTCGATAGGTTTTACCGTGCCGATACCTCACGTACCAATAGTAGTGAAAATGGATACGGGCTAGGGCTTTCAATCGCCAAGAAGATTGTAGACATTCACCATGGTGATTTACAGGTGAGTAGCAACGAAGAAGGGACAACATTTACCTTTTGCCTCCCCATCATCCGAACCAATCAACCGTAGTGCTTATGGTCGACGGAAATTTTACAACGAATAGATTTTTATAATTCAGAGTCTTCTCAGATTTGATTGTCATACTACAACCAGTAGCAAAGCTACAACAAACAACACGAGTAATCGTTTAATAGGAGGGAGTGAGCACTATGAACACCACCATCAACACAGTAACCATTGAAACCAAACAACCAATTCTTCTTAGCAAAAAGGGAATGAAAGAGCTTCGAAAAGATGTTGCCCAGTTAGAACACGACCGAATGGCGGCAATTAGAGGTTTAAGAGAAATTGACAAAACCTCTGGTCATGACGATCGGTTTGAAAGAATTGAACGCCTTGCCCGTCTTGAAATTATTGAATCTGAATTATTCGAAAAACAGCGCGCTTTAGCACAAGCAAAACTTATGCCATCGCGACGAGCCCGAATGAAGGTAGCTGTCGGTTCGGTAGTAGACCTTATCGATCAACAAGGAAAATTATTCCGTTATACATTAGTTGAAAGTATCGAAGCTAACCCAAGCGATGGTCGCATTTCAGCTAAAAGCCCATTAGGTAGTAGCCTTGTAGGCAAAACCGTGAAAGATGTAGTTGAGTGGGGGAATGGTACCGTACGAGGCACCATGCAGCTCGTAAGCATTCACTAATATTAAATTGTAAACTAATTGAAAAGCCTCGACGATTCGAGGCTTTTCATCTGTTAAAAGGTCGCCAGGGCATGATACAATAGTGCTAATGCTTTTCTACCAACAATCAGTCGAAGACACGTATAAAGACCTGTCGTCGAGCCTTGATGGAATCTCACGCTACGAAGCCGGTGAACGCCTGAAAAGGGTCGGCCCTAATGAAATTAAATTAAAGGGCGAGCCATTATGGCGTCGTATCATCGAACCGTTCGCCAATATATTTATGGTTGTGCTGTTCATTGCCGTCTTAATAAGTATTTGGCACCATGCCTACTTCGATGCAATCATTATTTCAGTTATCATGCTTACTAGTGCCGGCATTTATTATGTGCAGCGCTTCTCGACCGACCGTATTTTACGTTCATTGCAAAAACATAGCGCACAGAAGGTTTCCGTGACTCGCGGAGGCGAAACTGTGGATGTTGATACGAGCCAATTAGTACCCGGTGATATTGTTCAGCTGCACGAAGGCGATAAAGTGCCAGCGGATATTCGCTTGATAGTCGCTGACTCATTACGGGCCGATGAAGCTGTACTGACCGGCGAATCTGCACCGGTTGGTAAAAACAACGAAACGTTAACTTCTAAAAAAGAAGTCTACGAGCAAACCAATATTCTATTCCAGGGCTCATTCATTACTTCCGGGCAAGCCGTTGGAATCGTAGTGACAACCGGTAACAATACCGAGTTTGGGCAAATTGCCGCGCTCGCCGGCAGTTCACCAGACGAAAGCGCCAGCCCTGTCCAAAAGAAAATTGATAAATTAATAGCTTACATTATTGCTGCCGTCAGTGGGGTAGCGATTGTTGCCTTTATTTTAGCCCTCAGCCGAGGTATTGAAGTCGTCGAAGCCTTACGTTTCGTCATCGCCATTTCCGTATCAGCGGTTCCTGAAAGCTTACCGGTAGCAATATCGGTTATTTTAGTGCTTGGTATGCGCCGTATGGCTGCTAAAAAAGCCTTAGTGCGCAGTATGAGTGCTATCGAAACCATCGGTGTCATTACTACTATCGCTACCGACAAAACCGGCACCCTAACTGAAAATAAATTATCTGTTCAAGAAACCTGGCAGCCTGACTGGGTAACCCACCACCTTCCAACTGTTATACATAAAACAATCAACAGCCATAACGAACATAGTAGTGACCCTCTGGATGTCGCCTTGATTAGCTATAGCGCCGCTGAAGCGACGGTGAAGTTAAAAGGTGAAGCAATTGTTAAGTTGCCATTTGATCAAGCCTACGCCATGAGTGGTAACGTCTGGCACCATAAAGGTGAGCATGAATTGGTAGTAAAGGGGGCTCCGGAACATATTATGGACCGAAGCCATCTTTCGAAACTACAACGCACCGAGATTGAAGCTGCTTTGACTCAACTTACTAGCCAAGGCTACCGCGTTATTGCAGTTGCCACTACGCCACTTCCAGCCCCAGTCACTGGCTTCCATGAACTGCATCCGAAAATTAATTTGAGCTTCGGCGGTTTAATTGCCGTTGCCGACACACTTCGCCCGGCGGCTCGTCACGCCATCGTCACCGCCCAACGTGCCGGTGTTTCAGTCCGCATGATTACCGGTGACCATTTTGAAACTGCCTACAGTATTGGCTTAAAGCTTGGCTTAGTTAAATCACGAGATGAAGTGTTTGATAGCCGCCGTATGAGTGATATGAACGACAAAGACTTGGCTATTGAAGCACACCGCGCTCGCATCTTTTCAAGGGTGACGCCTGAAAACAAGTTCCGTATTTTACAAGTTTTGAAATTGAAAGAAGTCACCGCTATGACCGGCGATGGCGTCAATGATGTCCCGGCACTCACCAATGCCCATGTTGGAGTAGCCATGGGGAGTGGCTCGCAAATCGCCAAGGACGCCGGTGATATTATTCTACTAGATGATAACTTTGCAAGTATCGTGCGCGCCATGCGTGAAGGCCGTATTGTCTATGCCAATATTCGTCGCATGCTTTTTTACCTGCTATCTACCAATATTGGTGAGGTCGTTACATCCGTCGGAGCCCTAGCTATTGGGCTACCAATACCCTTAGCACCGGTCCAAATCCTTTGGATCAACCTTGTGACTGATACGACTATGGTGATCCCTCTAGGCCTAGAGCCGGGTGGTAAAAGTGCCATGCGCCAAAAGCCAGTTGCCCCAGATGCTCCTATTTTGAATAAGTTCATGATTAGCCGGGTAATTTTGGTCGCGCTCTCTATGGCCGGTATAGCCTTAGGACTTTACATTTACTTTATCGAAACCCATGGCGCAGCCTACGCTCAGACCATCGTATTCGTCGCCCTCGTCGCGATTCAATGGGCAAATGCCATCAATGCCCGCAGTACTTACCAATCGGCCTTCACGCGCATTTTTGTACGCCACCGCATTTTCTGGATAGGCCTAACTATTTCGCTATCCCTCCAATGGTTCGCTCTATTCGGGCCACTTCAAGAAATGCTGCACATTTACCCGATTGCCATTAGTGACATGCTAACCGTAAGTATCGCAGCTTTTATAGCAATTATACTGGTTGTTGAGGTTCATAAGTTTATTGGGCGCCGATTGGTATTGACGAAGCATTTAGCTGAATAGTAACGATATAACGAACTATCTTTGCTGATAACTCGTAAGCGGCTTCAATATAAAACACCGCAAAATGTTGCGGTGTTTTATATTGGGCTGAAGAAAACTTCTTCTCAGGCTAAGATATAATGCTCAGCAAAGTCCAGTTGCCACCATGATTATCAGTCCGTAAACGAAACTGTGATTGTCCATCAGTAAGCGTGATAATTTCTGAGATACGTCCACCGGTACTGACGAGGCAGCGTAGGCCAGCATCAAGGAAGTCGTACATAGTACCACGGAATTCCATGCGCCGAGGGTAGGCGGCAAGGTTCTTTTTAAAGCCCATTTGAGTTACAGCTACTTGTTCATTTACATTTACACGATTCATATTGATTCTCCAAAGTTTAAGATTTTATTGTTTCTGTATTGCATCTCGCATGTGCAACACCTGTATATCGAAAAAGGCCGAACAAAAAGTTGATCAGCAACGGGTTTTGGAGGAGTGATTTGGAGAGGGTGTGCGAACCGCTTATATCGCAGGACCTTTTTACCAAATATCACGTTAGAATTGTGTCGAGTACCAGGGGCGCTTTTACCAAATGGATAAGGTGAGCATAGCATCGTTTGGTGGCTTCATATATAAGCCTGTAAGTAAAAATCCTTGGGCCACACAACTGAGGAGGCCGGAAGTACTCACATGACTGTACTTAGTATACTCCGGGCATTAGGTACGGCGTCAAGCATTTTTAGCAAAACCGCTTTGATAAGTGTTGTTTTAGCATATGGTTATTTACTTTTACGGTTATTTATGTTATAATCAAGCTTATGCATGTGAGTCTAGCTTGAAAAGGTGGCTCTTATGCCACTTTAACAACTTGACTCACTTCTAACGCTTTCAATAAGCGTTTTCGACACGAAATGAAGGGGGACTTAGTGTCTCTGAAATTCAAGAAACCGATCATCGCAGGAGCAGCAGCCGTCACGGCCGCTCTCCTGATCTTCGGGGGAACCGCAGCCTTCGCCACGGAGGCGCCGACCGAGGATATCGTGTCCTCGGGAATCATCGACGCACCGTCCGAGCAGGGTACCAACCCCGCTTCCGGTGACGCCACGACCGAGCAGCCGGTTGCGCAGGAGTCCGCTCCCATCGCAACCAAGCCGCCTGCAGTCGCGGCTGAACCTGTCGAACCCGCTACAACCGTAGCGCCGACGCCTTCCGAGACCGTCACCACTGACGACACGCAGTCCACTCCTTCCGAGGAGCAGACAGTAGTTGTTGAAGCGGAAGCCGTTGTACAGGAGGCTCTGACAACGGCTCCAGTGACCGACGAGAAGTGTGTGACGCTCAACAAGAAGACCACGTCGCACACCTTCAGCGAGATCACCGGCCAGCTCAGCATCACAGTCAGCGGCAAGGTCGGAACTCTGGTTTGCAACCCGGGATTCGTCGTTATCACGCCGTTTGCCTACCTGAAGGCGAACTCGCTGTGGCCGCAAGAAGCCATCGGGCAAGACAACCCCACCCGCATTTATGTGGACAAGGTTGGTTCGTACTCGGCAACCCCGCCGTTCATCAAGGACTGCCGTCAGTACGACGTCGGCATCTCATTCGAGAGCTGGGAAAAAGCAACACCCCCCAAGGTGCTGTATGGACCCGGTAACCCCTACGAGGCCGACATGCTTCACCAGCACAGCACCGGTCCGACGACGTATCACGCATCGTCGACCTATGGCTGTGCCGGCAAGCCCGAGGTCCCCGGACCGAAGGTGACCACGTCAGAGTGGACCGTGTTCAAGTTCGTTTGTGGCGACACTGTCGCCAAGAGCTGGCAAACCGTTACGACGACCTACTTCACGGTGGTCTTCGTGGACGGCAAGTTCAAGCTCGTGGAAGACACCGCCAAGAGCACTGTCGTCACAAACGAAAAGACGCGAGCACTGACCCCCGAGGAGATCGAGAGCTGCAAGCCCGCAGTTCCCGAGCCCACGGTGGTAAACGGCGAGTGGGAAGCTGGTAAGCCCGATTGTGTTAACGAGAAGGTCACTGTGACCCGCACCGTCAGCAAAACCACGACCACTCCGGTGCTCGTGAGTGGCTCCACCTGGACCAAGCAGGTCGAGACTACCGTCGCAACCGAAACGCGGGAAGAATCGCTGAGCGACGCTCAGCTTGAAGCCTGCAACCCGGTTGTCGTACCAGTCGACAACCACCCGGCTTCGCCGCCCGCGGCACACGTCACGCACCCGCAGCCGTCAAACCTGGCGTCCACCGGTGCCGACATCGCAGCCACGCTCTGGGGAATGTTCGCACTCTTCTTCGCGGCTGCCGTGGCCTTCATCATCGATCGTCTGCGTCGCCGTAAGGTCGTCGCCGATCAGTAAGGAGTGAGTCAAGGAAGCGCAAGCATATAGTGGCATGCGCATACGGGCGTCTAGTGAAAACTAGACGCCCTTTTCCTTAGCAAAAATTCTGGGCTAGGTAACCACTTACCCCTGTGAGATAATAGATACAATGAAACGTCTCCACACTTACTCGCAAAACCTGCTTCGCAACCCTCAACTTATCAAAGAGTTGTTTGAGCGTACTAACATTCGCCGTGATGCGCTGGTAATTGATATTGGCGCCGGCACGGGTACTATTTCATCAGTACTCGCTCGTCAGGTTCGTAGTGTCATCGCTGTAGAGTTCGAGCCGCGTATGTTTATGAAGTTGCGCGAGAATATGGATTATTATCCAAATGTCACCGTTTACGAGGGCGACTTCTTAACCATGGAACTGCCAAAAGTTCCATATAGTATTTTTGCGAATATTCCGTTTCATCTCAGCTCACCAATTATTAATCATCTCGTCGAGACCGACCGACCGCCCCAATGCGTGTACTTAATTGTTCAAAAACAATTCGGTCGTAAGCTCATTGCTGAAACCGACCGCGAACACTTCACCAGCCAACTCGGCATGATTGTTGGCGCTCGCTATGAAACTAAAATTCGTAAAGCCCTGGCTCGGACTGACTTTTTGCCTCAGCCAGCTGTTGATACCGTCTTTTTAGAAATGATGCGTCGCGACGTACCACTTGTCAAAAAATCACGTTTTGAAGCCTATAAAACTTTTACTACGGAATGTTTTTCTGACCCTAAAAAATTAGCCAAACTTCCTATAAGTGAAATTGGTTTAGAAGTCGGTGGTTCACCCTCACGCGTCACCCTTACTGAATGGGTCAAGCTGTTCAACTTGCAAACAACCTATTAAAAGACGATGAACTAGGTACAACCTTACGTAAGTCGTTGGCTCAACCCAATGCCGCCAAATTCATGACAAACGTACACCGGTTGAGACGACGAGCTTCGATTAGCGTCGTACACATAACCCAAATCATCAAACTTTTCTAAGCCATCTACCGTGGCTTGGCCGCGTTTTATTAACCAGCGAGCATAGGCACCGCGGGCTATTTTTGAGTGCACTACAACAAACACTGGTTCTTGGCTGGGTGCTTTTTGTGTAAGAAATACCGGGGTTATTACTCGAGATGGGTCCAAAAAGGGGAGTATAGCTTTAGCATACTCATCAGACGTGACATTAATAATTGGGCCGTTAGGCGGCAATGTCTCGGCAATTCGGTCACTCCAAAACGCGTACAAATCTTTATAAGGGCCGTCAGGTAATCGGTAGCCAAGCTCTAAACGATAGGGTTGAATGCCATCAAAGGGTCGTAGAACTCCATAAAGCCCTGATAATATCTTCAAGTGTTTTTGGGCAAAGTCTTTTTCAACATCGTTCCATTCCAGGGCGCGCAGACCACTATATATATCGCCTCGAAAGGTTTCAGCCGCAGCTGTAAGTGGCATATCAAGCCGACTAAGGTATAAATCTTCAACTTCAGCCGCCAGCTTAGCCGATATATGCATTATTTTCACATATTGCTCAGTACTTAGCTCTTGCAAGTAATCAGTCAACTCATTGGCATCAGCTTCAAACACCGGCGTTGTTAACGGGTGGCTAGGTGGCGTTGGTACCATTGTTTTTGATGAGTGCAGCAGGATAGTAAGTGGCATGTTCTATAAGTATAGCAAATAGGGGTTAGCTAAACGGGATGTTATCTGTTATAATGATTCTTAATTACTTATAAACTAATTGGATTAATATGGCTAAACACAAGAACTGGCACGGAGCTGCTCGAAAGCGCATGCTCAAAAAGAAAGCAAAATCACTCAAGCTCAAAGGCCGTCTCGCCTAAGTAAATAACCTCGTTAACGCGAGGTTATTTTAAAAACTTGATTATTACTGAAATAACCCCTATTATACGGACATACTTCAAAACATAAACAGGATTCATATATGCAGATTACTATCGTAGGCGGAGGCTTCGGCGGCGTAAAAGCAGCACTGACACTCTCAAAAAAGAAGAACGCCCGCATTACTCTTATTACAGACAAGCCCGATTTTCAGTATTACCCAGCACTTTACGGCACGGCCACTGGCCACAGCCACTTACAATCTTGGATTTCACTTGGTGAAATTTTTGCCGGTCACGATAACGTCGAAGTTGTCATTGACGCTGTCAAAACACTCGATAAAGCATCAAAAACGATTACCACCGCCTCTGGCGCGACTCACAAATACAACAAGCTCATTCTGGCGCTTGGCTCGGTTACCACTTACTTCGGTATTCCTGGTTTAAACGATTACGCATACGGTATTAAATCACACGACGAAATTTCTCGTCTAAAACAACACCTTCTGGAAGAATTCTCTCAACCTGATGGTGCCGACAAGGACTTCTTAATTATTGGCGCTGGCCCAACCGGTGTCGAATTGGCATCTGCCCTCGGTACCTACTTAAAGCACCTTAAAAAGCGCTACCGCCAGCACAAACCTCGCATTACTATTAGTATCATCGAAGCCGCCCCACGGGTGCTTCCACGCATGTCAGAACAAGCTAGCGCCTTAGTTGCGGCTCGCTTGAAACAATTAGGCGTGCACGTTGAACTGAACAAAAAGGTTGAAGCTGAAACAGCCGACAGCTTGATTGTTAGCGGTAAGCCAATCAAAAGCCACACGGTTATTTGGACCTCAGGTGTAGCCAATAACCCATTCTTCGCTGCCAACGCTAGCCAGTTTGAACTGTCGAAAAACGGCAAAGTAGTGGTTGATGAGCACTTACGTTCTGGCCAAGACGTGTATGTCATTGGTGACAATGCCTTTACACCATGGAGTGGCTTGGCTCAAACCGCCCTGCATGACGGTATCTTCGTTGCCAAACACATCCTCGGAAAATCTAAACGTAAATACTCAGCGAAGCTACCTCCAGTGGTTGTACCGGTTGGTGAAAACTGGGCAGTCTTTGAATACCGGAAAATTCGTTTCGGCGGCAAAATAGGTTCGCTTATTCGTAGTGCTGCTGACTTTGTTGGCTACAGCGACATTCTGCCATTTGGCCAAGCACTTGGTGTCTGGCGTGCCCAAAAGATTAAAGAAGAATTCTTTTACACAGCTAAGCCAAAAATCGAAGCCGAAGCTTAGAAAAATTGGTAATAAAAAAGAGATCCTGTAGAGGATCTCTTTTTAGTTGAAAATTAAATCTCTTCTTTGGCTAACTTGCGAACCTTAACGTGCGTGGCGATAGTGATAAGACTGACAACCGTTACGTAGAACAGACCTGTAATACAGCTGCGTAAAATACTACCGGTTGAAGACAGAATCAAAAAAGTACCGCTGGCAACTGTTGCCAGAATAAACCCGTAACTGGTAGCTAATCGTTTGATTGTTGGTTTAAAGAAAGTAAAACTTGAGGCGGCCACACTTAATAGCGCGATGATAACATGGATTAATACAACAATAGACATAAGCTCATTATACCCTTAGTCCGATAATAAAACAAAGGCAACAGTCCCGTCCACAAAGGTGTGGACGGGACTGTACGGGGCCACAAAACGGATACTAACACGCCGGCGCAGTTGCGTCCTTGTCAGCGAGCCATAGCGCACTGACGTATCCCAGATAGCCACCTTCAACCTCTTTGACTTGGATGTCCTCGACAACCTTATCGGACGGCACCAGAATGCCATACCATTGGTTGGAGGTTTTGCCGTAGGCGTCGCTCAGCCTTTCGCCCGTCGTCTCGCAGAGCACCTGGACTCGGTCGCCCTTTTGCGGCCATTCGTTGAACGCCGAAACGCTTTGGCCGCTGACGAGTTTCGGTCCATATTGCGTGGGCAACCAGCAGTTGGGGTCCTGGTCGCAATCCGTGCCGGCATTTTCGAGTGTAACCGTGGTCTGAAACTCAGCCTTCGCTGCCGCGCAACCGGCCAGTAGCAGTGCTGTCGCCGAAATGGTGACGATACTTTTCATGAAAGAATGCATTGTTATCTCCAAAACTTGGGGGATGGCGGATGATCATTTTGTGTTCGTACAAGGTTCGCCATGAACTGGTCAATAGCAAGAACACTCATTTTCTATTATAACAATAATATTTTGTAGACTGTAAATATTACGCTAAGTAGCCGCCAACAGCAATCAAGAAACAGGTCGCTAGTAGTACTAATAATGATACGCCAAACATAGTCCGTGCCCATTTAATATCATCGACTTTATCGTAGAGTGAAATACCTTTGTACAGCCAATAGCCAGAAAGCCCCAACACACCAACCAAGTACACAATACCAGTGTATTCAAATACGGTTAGCAAGCAGGAAATAAAAGCATATAAAATCGTAAAAATAAGGATTTGCCGCTTTGTGCTTTTCATCCCATATTTAACCGACCAAACAGGCAAGCTCGCCGACGCATAGTCTGATTGTCGGAACATCGCAATGGCGTAAAAATGCGGCATTTGCCAGAAGAATAGAATGAGGAACAGAATGATTGCCCCGGCATCAATCGTACCGGTTAAGGCAGTGTAGCCAGCAACTGGAGGTAAGGCACCAGCCACACCACCTATAAGCGTACTGTAGACCGTTGTACGCTTGGCAACGCCATAAATGGCAACATACCAAACATAGGCTAAGATACCCAACAGGAAGGTGACTACGTTGGTGAGAAGCAACAAAAGAGCAAAGCCAATGATTCCCAATACCGCACCGAAAACAAATGCTTTAGTCACGCTTATTACACCGCTAGCCACATCCCGTTTGGCGGTGCGTTTCATGCGTTTATCAATATCACGGTCTAAAATATTATTCATCACGCAGGCCGAAGCAATAATAAGGGCAATACCACCAATCACACCAATAAATGCCGTCCAGCTAAATGGTATAAAACTAGCGGCTAGAAAGAAGGCGGCTATCCCACTAATCGTATTACTTAAGGTGATGCCAGGTTTAATAAGCTGGAAATATGACCGACTGTGCCGCTCCATTAAATACCTTCGTTCTCGCTCATATACTGCGTCATTTGGTCGGGCGACATGTGCATCATATTGTAATCAAGGTTTTGCATAATCCATAACGAACCAACCACAACCACCAGTACAACCAAGACGGCAAATAAGAAGGTCAGTACTTTCCAACGGTTGCCACGCCCTAAGTGCAAGAAGAATACCAATTGAATCACCAGCTGCACGACGGCAATACCCATGACAGTATATATGAGTGATTCTTTTGGCCATAATTCATTTACAACAAAGAAGTAGGCGAGTAAGGTCGTTGCCAACGACAGTACAAACCCAACTACATACGAAATATATTTAGCCGGTGAGTGACGATGGTCTAGTTTTGGGCTCATGCCATACCTCCAATCAAGTATACAAAGCTAAAGATGAAGATCCAGATAATATCAAGGAAGTGCCAGAATAACCCTAGCAGTGCTAAGCGGTTTATATCAGTTTTCTTGAAGTTGTGTCGCCACAATCGCACAATCACTACCGCCATCCAAAGTAAACCAATGGCAATATGGATACCGTGGGTGGCAACTAGCGTGAAGTAAGAGGAGAGAAAGGCGCTGCGTTGTGGACCATAGCCCTCACTAATAAGGACCATAAACTCATACAGCTCCATTGAAAGGAAGACTATACCGAGGGCAAACGTAACAAACAACCAAATAAAGGTTTGTTTTTTGTATCCGCGCACACTCCCCAGTAAGGCCATGCCAATCGTAAAGCTACTCGTCAGTAGGATGATTGTTTCGATTAATACGAAAGGTAAATCGAATAGCTCCGGTCCGCCGTGAGCACCAGCGGTAGCGTTCTTAAGTACCGCGAAGGTAGCGAACAACGCCGCAAATAGTACACAGTCGGTCATCAGGTAAATCCAGAAGCCGAGTGTTTTGCGCTCGTGAATTACAACTTCTTCTTCAGCACGGGTCATACGGTTTTCTCCTGGAGTTTAAGCTTCAACTTTAATTCGTGCTTGGCAATTTTGGCAGCCGTTAACTTATAGTCAGGTTCGTCATCGCTGAGCTTTATAATAGTGGTGACAATTGCACCCAGTAACCCAAGTACTGCTAACCACCACATATGCCAAACAATCGCCCCAGAGAATATCAATACGAACAAGCCAATAATAATTCCAGCGCCACTATTTTTTGGTAGCCAAATGTCTTCGTATTCAGGTTCGGTTGGCTTCTTCTTGGTTTGTTTCATTTCCCAGAAAGCATCACGAGTTGTAACTGTTGGGATGGTTGCAAATACATACTCAGCTGGGGGTGAGTTAGTTGCCCATTCCAAGGTTCGGGCGTCCCATGGGTCGCTGCCAGCCGGGTTTTCTTTACGCTTAATAACGCTGTATACAATTTGTAGCAGCTGGAAGAACACACCGACACAAATCAGCATCACGCCAATACCAGCGACGATGAACAAACCTTGCCAACCAAGTGAAGGGTCGTAGTGATCGAGCCGGCGGGTCGCGCCCATAAAGCCTAGAATATAAAGCGGCACAAAGGCGAGCAAGAAGCCGACAATCCAGAACCAAAAGGCATAGCGTCCCAAACGTTCATTCAACATAAAGCCAGTAAACTTCGGGAACCAGTAGGCGAAACCAGCAAAGGCACCGAATAACACACCACCAACAATCATAGTGTGGAAGTGGGCCACTAGGAACAGGCTGTTATGGAACTGGAAATCAACCGCTGGCACCGACATCATCACGCCGGCCAAACCACCTAATGTGAAGGTAACAATAAAGCCCATAAACCATAGCATTGGGGTTTTGAAATCAACTCGGCCGCGGTACATTGTGAAAATCCAGTTAAATACTTTCACACCGGTCGGAATAGCGATCACCATAGTCATAATACCGAACAAGGTATTAACATCGGCACCAGCGCCCATCGTAAAGAAGTGGTGCAGCCAAACGGTAAACGACAAGAAGGCGATGGCCACTAAAGCAATCACCATTGAGGTATAGCCGAATATTCGTTTCTTAGAGAAGGTAGCGACTACTTCCGAGAAGATACCAAAGGCTGGCAATACTAAAATATATACTTCCGGGTGTCCCCAGGCCCAAATGAGGTTGATATACATCATTGGGTTACCACCAGCCATAGTGGTGAAGAAGTGCATGCCTAAGGTACGGTCCAGCGCCAACAGTCCAAGCGTAACAGTCAAGATAGGGAAGGCGAACATAATCAACGAGGTGCTCATCAAGACACTCCAGGTGAAAATCGGCATCTTCATTAATGTCATACCAGGCGCGCGCATTTTAATAATAGTTGTAAAGAAGTTAATACCCGAGAGCAAACTACCAATACCGGATATCTGCAGCGCCCATATCCAATAATCCACACCGACTCCAGGGTTATACTCTAAGCCCGAAAGTGGCGGGTAGGCCAGCCAACCGGCGTTTGAAAATTCTCCAACCACCATTGGCATATTGATAAGAATCATACCAACCGCAAACAACCAAAAACTTACCGAGTTAAGAAAAGGGAAGGCAACGTCCCGTGATCCAATTTGTGATGGAACAATTAGGTTGAAGATACCAAAAATAACACCCATTCCAACGAAGAAAATCATAATTGAACCATGGGCCGAGAAGATTTGCTGGAAATGGTCAGAGTTTAATAGTTCGGCCGAGCCATTGGTAGCCTGTTGAGCACGGAGTAGCAGCGCATCAGCCAAACCTCGAAACAGCATAATTGCCGCCACGATTAAGTACATTATCCCGATTTTTTTAGGGTCGAGGGCGGTGATCCAGTTGTGCCATAGCCATTTCCATTTTTTGAAGAAGGTCAGGCCAATAATAACCGCGAATAGTGCGCCCACCATACCAATACCAGCACCAGCCATGATTGGTTCGTGAATAAAGTCTTCGAAGGTTAAGCGGCCAAAAACGATTTGTTGGATTGATTCGAACATTACATATCCATCCCAGACATATCGTGGTCCATATGATCCATCTGGTGCGTTTCAGTTGTATCAATTTTTGTATCGGCCGGTTTGTCGGCCGCCTGGTGTGACATATATTTCATTACAATCTCATTATACAAGCCGTTATTCATTAACATGTACGTTTTCTCGCCATCATTCTTACTTTGCTTGGCTAACTGAGCGTAGCTATCCTTGCTTAAAGCGTTTTTAGAGTTGGCGGCTTCAATGACCCACTTTGAGAAATTATCACTTGTCATTGAATTCACCGTAAAGCGCATATCGGCAAAACCTTCACCACTAATATTTGCCGAGGT
Organism: Candidatus Saccharimonadota bacterium; assembly: GCA_028289065.1. GTDB lineage: Bacteria > Patescibacteriota > Saccharimonadia > Saccharimonadales > Saccharimonadaceae > Microsaccharimonas. The sequence continues at coordinate 5,094 of JAQGHA010000002.1, read as the reverse complement.
ACCTTTGTAGCTACCCACAGTATCGGCCATTAAGTGAAGCTTGGTGGACATACCCGTCATTGAATATACTTGTCCCGCCAGCGCCGGAACCCAGAAGGAGTTCATCGGTGCGTCTGATGTAATAGTCATATCAATCGGAGTATCTTCAGGAATATTTAGGTAGTTAAGTGTTGCGACGCCTTTGTCAGGGTAAATAAATAGCCACTTCCATTCAAGTGATATAACTTGCACCTTTAAAGCTTCAGTTTTTGACTCAATCGACTTATACGGGTCTAAGGCATGGGTTGATACATATGTAATGATAGCTAAAACAATAATAATGATACAAGGAATACCCCACCATAAAGCTTCAAGCCCGAGGTGCCCATCAAATTCTGGCTGGTACTTAGCCTTTTTATTACCAGCTCGATAGCGCCAAGCAATTGAAAATAACATTACAAGTACCGGTATAACAACCAACAGCCCTAGGCCAAAGGTGAGTAAAATTAAATCCCGTTGTTGGTTCGCAATAGTACCGTGGGTATCAAGTACTGGCATGTCGCGGCCTTGAGTAACGAAAACAAGAACACCAATAATGCTAAGGGCGACAAGGCTCGAGATAACAACTTGAGCCACCCTCTTGAAGATAGTTTTTTTATCTTTACGCATATGCTTCTATCATCATAGCTTGATTTGTGTATTTAACCAAGCAAATAAAGCCGTTATCACAAAGGTTAAAACGCCCAACGATTATTTTTTCGTTGTTTTCTTTTTTGTAGCTGTTGAGGACTTTTTAGCAGCAGTGAAGCTTTTAGGCTGCCATTTGGCAATCATATAGGCAATTACAGCTGATAAAAGAAATATAACGATTACCGCAGCAATAAGAATTGGCATGCAGTGGTCGAGGTCCGTAGATGATACGGTGTGTCCGGCGTGTGCTAGTAAATTATTCATAGTAAAAGTATAGCACGATGCTTATGGCTTTTTGTTTTTTATAAAATTACTATACATAATATAGTACTGTGCTATACTAGATAAAGTATAAATTCTTATGCAGTCGTATAAATAACGTCTTTATATCCTACACAAAATAAGTAAAAGGAGTTAAAACTCATGTCAAAAATTCTTCTCGTTATAGGAAGTGCCCGCCCTGGCCGCGTAGCCGATAAAGTTTTAGGTTACATTCAAAATGACTTTATTAACCGTGAAAATATTGAAGCAACAGTTGTTGATTTAGCAGAACTTAACCTGCCATTTTTCAACAATGAAAATTCACCAATATCACCTGAATACGTTATTACCGACCCTCAGGTTGCCGCTTGGAGCGAGCTTGTTAAGGCAACCGATAGCGTGCTATTCATTACCCCAGAATACAATCATTCATTGAGCGCTATCCAAAAGAACGCGCTTGATTCACTTGGTGCTGACTGGGCTGGAAAGCCAGTTACTGCCGTAGCTTATGGTTGGAGCGGTGGCTCACTAGCTGTAGCGAACCTTCGCGAAGTACTTGGTAACCTAAAGACAGATACCAAGCAAACCATTGCTCAACTTGGTTTCATGAAAGATTTGAACCCAGATGGTACTATCCTTGATGCAGAAAGCGTAAAAGCGCAAATTGCAGCCACAATTAACGAAATCGTTTAATAGTTTCGTTAATAAATCAGAACCGCGCCTGCGGTTCTTTTTTATACTTTAAAACTAACCGAAACCACGCTATGCTTATAGCAATGACCGTCCTTACTTACATTATTGTTTTCAGCTTAATTGGTGGTTTGCTTTCATTAAGCCTAGCGATGCTACTTCTTATCAACAAAAAACTTGCGCAAACGTTTGCCCAACACGCTATGCCATTTGCGGCTGGCGCTTTACTGGCCGCTGTATTTTTAGACCTGTTTGTTGAAGGCCTAGAGAATAATTCAGCATCAGTTATTATGATGTCGGCCTTAATTGGCATTTTGCTTTTCTTTATGGCGGAACGTTTTATCCGCTGGTTTCATCACCATCATCAGCACGAGCAAAGTGACCCAGCGGTTCCATTATTAATTATTGGTGATACCGTTCATAATTTACTTGATGGCGTAGCGATTGCAGCCGCATTCTTAATTAGTATTCCAACTGGTATTGTTACAGCCCTGGCCGTAGCAGCTCACGAAATTCCACAAGAAGTGGGGGAGTTTGGCATCTTGCTTTCCAAAGGTATGTCGCGCGGTAAGGTTATTTTAGTAAATGTCCTAAGTGCTTTAGTTGCCACCGCCGCAGCTGTCGCAACCTACTTTATTGGTCAAACAAATACCTTGCCACTAGGCGTAGTATTTGGCTTAAGCGCTGGCTTTTTGCTGTATGTCGCCCTCAGCGACATTATTCCAACACTGCACGAAAATCACAATAAAAAAAGCCTGTTCGATTGGCAACCAATATTGTTACTCCTTGGCGTTGTCGTTGTTGCTGTAACCGGCTGGTTAATACATAACTTTATTGGCTAAGGCCGGCTTTTTCTATTAAAATAGAAGAGGAAATAACTATGACTTATTCATCGAATGTACGCCGCCTCAAAAAAACTCTGCGCCGCTTCGTTAAAAAGCGGAAGCTTAGTTTGGCCATTGTTTCAATTCTTCTCATCGGTGTATTCTGGATAGTGATGCAGCCAAAAGATTCTATACCAACAACCGCCTATACTCCACTTTTAGAGGTGATTGCTGATGCCGAGAGTAGGGGGAATTATAATGCCTATTTTGGTAATGTAGCCAACCATGACCTTAAATTTACCTCCATGACCATTGCTGATGTTCTCGACTGGCAAAAGAAATATGTTCAACAAGGTAGTCCGAGTAGTGCAGTCGGTCGTTATCAAATTATTCAGCCAACGTTAAAAAGCTTAGTAAAGGAATTAAAATTAACCACTAAAGAGCAGTACAATGAAGCGATGCAAAACCGTATGGCTATAGCCTTGATGGAACGCCGCGGGTCAGTCGATTTTGTTGAAAACAAGCTATCGGCCGAAGACTTCGCTCATCAGCTTTCCAAAGAATGGGCATCCTTACCTAAAGTTATCGGTAATTCACCGGAAGCAAGCTACTATGATGGCGACGGGCTTAATGCTTCGTTAGTTGATAGCAAAACCAGCCTAACAGCTGTGCAAGAATTCAAAAAACAAGCTGAATAATTTCGGTACACGTAGCTAGGATGATTTTACTAAATCGTTCTCGGTGGGGTTTTCAATTACAACTTGTTTGTAATCTTCTGGGTCTTGATAGCCCAGGGCGGTGGTTCTATTTACAATCACTCTTTGTTCGAGCGCCTGTTTAATAACGCACGGGAACCAATCGCGATCATCTTTATCGTAATACTGCCAAAGTCCTTTTAAATAAGCTACACCTTCGTCATTTAAAACCGCCACGGCCTCGTTACGACTCATTGTTCGAGATATTTGATAACCAAAAATAGTCAGCGCTTGCCAGCTAATACCATCATCGACAATAAAGCCCAGCAGGGCGTTGTCGTCTTCATTAAAAACGGGCGTTTTACGTATTTTTACCATGTCTAACTATTATAACAAATCAGCCAGATGATTTCTTTTAGTAAAACTTATGGTATTTTATTGACTACAGATTGAATATGTTCTATTATAAGTAAGTTCTTCTCGAAAGAGAAAGCACTCTCAACGATAGCATTACAAGAAAACCCTCATTTCAACCAGATTCGAAGGAAGTTTATTTTGAAGCTACATCAGGTACCCGCCACTCTCGCAGTGGCGGCAATGGTCATCGGTGGTTCGCTCTTAGGAGCAACACCTGCCTCGGCAGCACCGGCCTCGACCAGCACCCAGTCATCCATCAGCACGGTTCACGCCGCGAACTCGACGGGCTTCAAGTCCGCCGCCACCGCCGTGAAGTACAAGAGAGGAACATGGAACTTCTTCATCTACTGCCAGCTGCCGGGCGCGTTTAGCCCCGGCGCGTGGGTGATGCCGAAGTACTGCGGCTAACATGTCGTAATCGTTGAGAGAAAAGCCCTCCTTGTGCTTCGGCGCAGGGAGGGTCTCTTAATTTAAAAATCATTTAACCATGTATTAAAATGAATATATGAGTACTGAAATATATATTGGAACTTCCGGATGGCATTATAACCATTGGATGAAATTATTTTACCCAGCCGATATTAAAGGCTATCGTGAATTAACGTATCATGCGACGTATTTTAATACAGTAGAAAATAATTCATCTTTTTACCGTATTGCCAGCGAGGGAACATATAAAACCTGGAGCCGCATGACACCAGAGTCATATAAATTTTCCATGAAGCTTAACAAAATTATTACCCATACGCACAAGTTAGAGATAAACGATGAAGTGATTGAAAAAGTTGAATATATATTACAGGCGACTCAAATACTCGAAAATAAACTAGGTGCCATTCTGATTCAACTCCCGGCTAGTTTTAAATATGACCTTAAGCGGCTAAAAACGTTTTTAGCATTTTTTACTAAAGAAGTCCGCAGCAAGTCATACGTCTTTGACATAGCCATTGAATTTCGCAACAAACATTGGTTTACTGATGAACTGTACGCATTACTAAAAGAATATAACGTTGCGCTGGTTGCCGGGCAATCATCAAGATGGCCGGAGATGCGCCAAATAACCGCCGACATTGCGTATATACGGCTGCACGGGCCAGAAAAGCTCTTTGCATCGTCATATTCAACCGAACAACTTACCGAATGGGTTGAATATATACACAAGCTTCCTAAAAAGATAAAGAGGGTATATGTATACTTCAACAATGATTTTGAAGGCTATGCACTTGAAAACGGTAAAAAGCTTCGTAAACTCTTAAATATTTGAAAGTGTTACTTATTTTCTCTAATTTTTTTCATGACAACTGGGTCGTTGCCCATAATAAGACCTTCGAAGTCATGGTGGGTCTTAAGTGGAGGAAGGTTTGCAGTAGTGTCTGATACCACTTCGTAGCTAAGGTGAGCCAAAAGGTCTGGTTGGTTTTTAGCAAGATAACTAATGTATTCTTCAGACGCTCGAACACGTGGAACGTGGTCGTCATTGCGTTCTTTCAGCTCTTCAGGGCCGGAAACCCAAGCTCGATCTTCAGGAGAAACAACAC
>JAQGHA010000014.1 GCA_028289065.1 Candidatus Saccharimonadota bacterium | reverse complement strand
TTCTTGGCGCTCACATCGAGCTTTAATTTTTGTGCTTCTTCAAGCAATTCGGCTTTTTTAGCCATAGGTGTTAACCCTTTCTGTGGTGCAAACGGCGTTTTACGGCCTCCCAACATTGATTTGTATCATATTATTATAGCACTATTCTTTACTATTTACTAGAGGGTGCTCCTATTGCGCTCAACCCCTATTCAGCTTATGATAAATAAATATGAATGACTTAAAAGGGAAATTGCAACAAACTTCTTTTAGTGGTGAGTTGGACGATAGTGCAGAAACGAAAGAATTTTACTCACACGATGCTTCGATGTTCGAGATTGTACCAGAGGTGGTTGCCTCTCCAAAGACAGCCGAAGACGTTGCGACATTGGTAAAATTTGTTGCCGAAAATAAGCAAAATAACCCAGAACTATCTATAACTGCTCGCAGTGCTGGTACAGATATGTCCGGTGCTGCTATCAACGATTCAATTATTGTTGATTTCAATAAGCACCTTAACCAACTTATTTCTATGGATGCCACGCAAGCAGTGGTTCAGCCGGGAATGTTTTTCCGTGACTTTGACCTAGAGACTATAAAGTTTGACGCCCTACTACCCTCTTATCCAGCCAGCCGCGACCTATGTTCAGTTGGTGGTATGGTCAATAACAACTCTGGTGGCGAGAAATCTTTAGAGTTTGGTAAAACTGATAAATACGTACCTGAACTGAAGTTTATCTTTGCTGATGGTATTGAACGGGTTGTAAAACCACTCACCAAAACACAGCTAATTGCAAAAATGGGACAAGCTGATTTTGAAGGCCGTGTATACAAAGACCTTTTCGAAATGATCGAATCTAACTACGACCTCATTAAAGCTGCTAAGCCGAATGTGAGTAAAGACTCAACCGGATATCACCTTTGGAACGTATGGGACCGTGAAACTGGCGTATTTGACCTTACACAGGCAATTATCGGTGCTCAAGGTACGCTTGGGTTTGTAACCGAGGCGACGTTTAAACTCGTTCCCCGTCCAAAGCACTCCGGTCTACTGGTTCTATTCCTTCGCGACATTGATGACCTCGGTGAATTAATTGCCACAGTTGTAAAGCATAAACCAGCTTCATTCGAAGGTTTTGACGACCAAACGTTATTACTAGCGATGAAATTTATGCCAAGCTTCTTATCTTTCCTTGGCCCAGTCAAGTTCATTCACCTACTATTCACCCTAATTCCTGAAGGCTTCCAGTTACTTCGAGGCTTCCCGAAGTTAGTATTGATGATTGAATTTACCGGTGAGACCGAACACGAAGTTCGTGAAAAAGTAAAAGCACTTCACAAAGAACTCAAGCCATACAAGGCCCGTTACGAAATTAACGGTTTTGAAGAAGACCCAACTGAAGGCTCCAGCGAAAAATTCTGGATTCTTCGCCGACGTAGCTTCCAACTTCTTCGAAGTAAAGTGAAAGATAAGCACACCGCACCATTTATTGATGACTTCGTTGTAAACCCAGAGCATTTGCCTGAGTTCTTCCCGAAGATTCGTGAAATCATTAAAAAGTATAAATTGTTCGCAACAATTGCCGGACACATGGGCGATGGAAACTTCCACATTATTCCACTGATGAAGTTGGAAGACCCGAACGACCGAGCGAAGCTTGAACCAGCTATGCGTGAAGTGAATAACCTAGTACTTAGTTATAAGGGTTCAATTAGCGGTGAGCACAACGACGGTTTGATTCGTGGCCCATGGTTGAAAGACATGTACGGCGAAGAAGTTTTGAACTTGTTTAAACAAACTAAGGACATCTTCGACCCTGACCACATCTTCAACCCTCGTAAGAAAGCTTACGCGACTTGGGAATATACCTTCTCGCATATTCGTGAACATTTCTAAAAGATATTAGCAATAAAATAACCCCTCGTATAGAGGGGTTATTTTTTAGTCTTCGAAGTTTATTCGGTAACTTCAACGCCCATAGAACGAGCAGTACCAGCAATAACCTTTACGCGGCCATCAACGTCGATTGCATTAAGGAAATCTTTCTTGATTTCAGCAATTTCTTCAAGTTGAGCGCGTGAGATTTTACCAACTTTGTCGGTGTGAGGCTTAGCACTACCTTTTGTAATACCAGCTTTTTCACGAATAAGGTCATCTACAGGTTGGCCAAGGCTGTTCCATGTAAATGATCGGTCTTCGAACACTTGAATATGAACGATTACGTCTTTACCCATAAGGTCTTTAGTTGCATCGTTGAATGGATTGATGAAATCCATCATGTTTAGGCCCCATTGACCAAGTGTTGAACCTACTGGAGGACCGGCAGTTGCACGGCCAGCAGGAATACGAAGTTTTAGGTTACCAATAATTTTCTTTGCCATAATTTTCTTTCTTGTATCAAACGATACGGTTGCTTGCCATTCTTATATATGCCAGCATATATTTCTCGTTGGTTCGCATTGTACTAAATATTATTGAAGCTATATTTAGTGCGTAACTCAAGTATTATACCGGTTTTATGGGTTAATATCAAGCGCAGCACTTTGCACAACGCCGTTACTTATTGTTGGGAAATAAGTCGGTAATCTTTTTTAATCGATCTTCGTCCACTGGATCGGCGTTATCAAACACGTCATCTTCTAGGGCTTTTCCAAGTGCAACTTCAGAAGGTTTATCTTGAGAATTGCGTTCATGCATTTCCATTTCGTAAGCAGATACAAAATCTTTTTCGTCCTGAATTGATTTTATACGGTGCTTTACATACACCACTAAATCGGCGGCTTTAACATCGAATGCATCGTTTAGTGACCGTTTACGAGCCACGTGGAGTAATTCAGTAAGGTTTGCAATATCCGTAGAACGAGCTGCGATTGCTTTTAGCTCGTGAGCAGATAAAGCATCATATGAAGATGGTGAATTGTCTGGCGAGTTGAAAGACTCGACCGACACGGTTAGACCTTTTTAACTTGAAGCGCGTCGAGTTCAACTGAAGTGTCACGGCCGAACATACTGACCATAACTTTGACTTTACCTTTTTGGTTGTCAATTTCAGAAATAGAACCATCAAATCCCTTGAATGGGCCATCAGTGATACTCACAACTTCGCCTTCTTGGAAGTCGATGAAGTGCTTTGGTTCTTCAACGCCCATACGTTTCTTGATTTTACGAATTTCGTCGTCAAATACTGGGGTTGGTTGAGTGCTAGTACCTACGAAGCCAGTAACACCAGGAGTGTTACGAACGATGTACCAAGTTTCGTCGGTGAGCTTCATTTCAACTAAGGCGTAACCTTGGAAAATTTTCTTTTCAACAACTTTACGTTTACCATTCTTAATTTCGATTTGCTTTTCCTTTGGCACCATAACGTCAAAGATTTTGTCAGCCATATCGACAGCGTTAATACGTTGACGAATGCTATCAGCTACTTTTTCTTCGTAGCCGCTGTATGTGTGAATGGCGTACCATTGGCGGGTTGAGTCATATCGGTTAGTTGAAGACATATAATTCCTTATTACTTAATCATTAGTTCAAAAATAAATTTAAAGAAGGCATCGAGGAGCAGAATAAGCACCACGAAGAACACACTAAACAGAATGACTGCTAATGTTAAACCCCAGGTTGCTTTACGGGTAGGCCAGCGAACTTGTTTCAGTTCAGTCCAAGCCCCCTTGAAGTAGCGACCAGTTCCAAAAAGTGCTTTTGTAAACCAGTTTGTAGGCTCTTTGGCTACTTTTACTTTTTTAGTTGTTTTTTTCGGCGCTTTGTTCGCTTTTACAACTTTGGTACCAGCACTTTTAGAAGGTGTTGAATCGGTTGCCTTGATGCGAGTGACGTTTTTAGACTCTGCCACTTTTTCCTCCAAAATAAATAATCTGCTTGTGCAGACTGTCAATACAAGCATACCCCATCACTAGTGAATCGTCAAGATGGTGTATGGTAAAGATAATGTTTGAGATTCTAGTTAGTCGGTAGTTCGAAACTAAACGACGAACCATGGTTTAAACGGCTTTTAAGTTCGACCTTTGTATTCAATTTATTAGCTAGTTTTGTACAGACATACAAACCAAGGCCGGTACCGTTGGTTTCACGGATGCGGTAATCTTCGCTGCGATAAAATTTATTAAAGACTTTTGCTTGGTCACCGCGGCTCATGCCAATACCGGTATCTTTAACGGTGAAATGAACCGTATCTTTAGTGCGCTTGGCCTGTAAAGTAACACTTCCCTCTTTGGTGTATTTGAGGGCATTCGTAATGAAGTTTTGGAGTAACTCTTCTAAGTACAAACGGCTGACGTTTACGGTACCGAGCTTAGGGCCTAGATCGATGTTTAGGTGAAGCTTGCGAGTTTCGGCTTCTTTTTGATACCTATGGTGAAGACTGTGCATCATGTCGGTGACGTCAATCTCTTCCGTAGCATCGGCAACGCCACGTTCGGCACGTGATAACGTACTTAGGTCGTTAACCATTTTCGCCAAGTACATAACTTGGTCATGTGCAATATTAATGGAAGCTGCCAACGAAACCGGGTCGGGTGTTTGTGACCTTTTAATAAGGACATCCAGGTTGGACAGCGTACCTTCAACGATTGTAATCGGCGTTCGTAGTTCGTGGCTGACGACGCCAATAAATTCATCGCGCTCTTCTTCTAGGCTTTTTTGTTTGGTAACATCACGAACAATAATAATATAGCCACCTTGTTCGTCGGCTTTTTTGAATGGGCTATAAGAGCTTCTAATTGGTGCGAAATTAATTTCCAAACGAATCGATTCGCCATCAGTATAAGTATGGTTAATGTCATCACGACGGGTGGCCTTTTTGGTCTCTTTTAAAATTTCAAACAGATTCGTTGGTTTTTTATCCGAATCAGATAGATTGAATAATTCACCAATATTTTTACCTTTAATACTGTCGTTGGTATCCAGTAGGTCAAGGCAAGCAGCGTTGTACATAAGTACGGTGCCTTTTTCGTTGGTACTAAAGGCGGCATCGGTTAGGTTGTTGATGATGGTCAAGATGCGGTCATATTGTAAACGTTCACGAGCCTGGCTATGGAGCAATGTTTGGCGGCGGGTCTCTTGGGCGGTAATTAAACCAACAGTAGTAATGCCTAGGAAAAGAATGGCCGCTACGCTAGTGAAAGTTTCTTGTTGTACATAGGCGACATCCGCAAAGCGTACGAAACTATCAAGCACCCCAGCTATAACAAACGACAGCAAACTGAGTATTAAACCGATTCGTCCGAAATATAAGTTAGTAGCAATAAACAGCAATATAAATAAGGTTGCAAACGGTTGCGAGAAGCCAGTGATGAACACTAGTGTTGCTAAGGCAATAAGGTGATAGTTTATTAACCTACAGGCCCGAGAAACTTGAGAACGAGGAGGCACTAAAAAGTAGTAAGCACTCAAGATGATCCAGGTGACTGACAATACGATCGATACATAGGGATCGGCGTAGTGGACGCTTGGAATGACCCCAAATACAATTAAATAGCTATAAAACGCCATTACTAGCGTTGAAAGCAGCCCAACGTAGCGCATAGCTCTATCTGACGCTGGACTAAATTTAGGTACACCCTCTTGCATAATTGCTTATGATTATAACCCTTGCAAGTGTATTTGTATATCAAACGGGATTATATTGAGGGAGCTTCGGCTTTAAGCAGTTTTCGATGTTGTTTGTAACCCGGGTCGCCTTGTTGAACAAGTGCCCAAAAATCAGTGCTGTGGTTCATTTGAAGGGTATGTGCCAGTTCGTGAATTAATACATAATCAATCAATTCAAACGGTAGTTTCATCAAAGCGATATTAAGACTAATAGTACCGTTACTACTACAACTTCCCCATCGGCCACTGGCGTGAGAAAAACGAACTTTCTCGTACGAAAAACCAAGTTGGTTCGCTAAGTACGCTAAGCGTTTAGGCAAATAACTTTTAGCCTCTACTCTTAAAGCTGCAATAACACTGTCGCGCACTGCCCGCATAACATCTGGGTCGTTTAAGGTGGCAGAGCTTGGTAGCTCAACTAATATATGCTGCCCTTTTACTTTGGTACTAAACCGTACAGCTGGACGAACGATGATCGTATGGCTTTTACCAATTTGCTGGCCATCTTTAAATTCATTTGTTGGGTTGGATTGGGCGAGGAGGTTACGAAGTTCTGTGCGAGATGATTTTATTAAGCGTTTCAATAAAAATATTGGCGCGTACATTGGCATCGAGGCTCTTAAAGTACCGTCAGGGGCCACACGGAGGCGAACTTGGGTGGCCTTAGCGCTGCGCCGGACTGTAATTTTGCCAAACTCGTCATCTTGAATGATTGGCATAAAGTGTATTACCGAACCGTAATATTGCCATGTTGGCGAGGGCTTGGCGGCGCAACATGGGTGTCTGGGCGACTACCGGCTAATTTTTTTAGGACTACTTTCAATTGAGTAGCGTAGGTATGCTTGCCGCTAATAACAACCGCTTTATCTTGAGCTGATGGTGCCTGGAAAGCTGCATAGGCAGCATTAAAGTCAGCTTCACTCATTCCTGAGCCAGCTGGTTGCGGTTTCAAGGCACGACGCTTCGCTTCTAAAGGCTCAGTTTGGACCCATACAAGCAAAGGCTTATAGCCGGCTTTAGTAATAGTAGCTGTTAGTGCAGCCCGACGAATTTTTGAAAGAGTAGTGGTTTCAATTAAGAATGTGCGTTCAACTTTAAGGAGTTCATTTAGCAGCAAACTAAATACCGCTTCGGTTTGTTGGCTATCTAAACCAGCATCATAAGCAATCCGAGATTCATTGATAATAGGCGCTTTAAATGTGTCAGCAAAGTGCTCAGCAAAAGTGCTTTTTCCGGAACCAGGGATGCCCACCATAATAATGACATGCGGACTCGCAGGGGTGATTGGCTTCATATATGACAGTATAGCAAATGAATGGTACAGTTGTCAGGCTCTAAACTAGTTTTCGTACAGGGTAGTGTCGGAAAGCGTACTGTCGTCGTAACTAGTATCATCCATACTGTCGGCATCGGTTTCAAGGCTGGCTGCCCCTTCGTTCACACTTGATTCAGTATCAGTTGGACTAGAAGAAGCGGTACCGCCAGGCTGGTTTCCGCTTGTGGCATTTTGTGTTGTGTCATTAGCTGCATTTGTTTGTAGTGTTTGCCATACGAAATACCCGGCTACAGCGACGCCAATTAAAACGACGATTGCAATGACGATTAAAATAAACTTCTTTGAAGATTTCTTTTTGTTGGCGAATTCTGGAGCCGTGGTTGATGCTAGTGTTTCATTTAATGCGCCGGCCATTGCCGCGGCAACTTGTGGGTTAGGTGTTTCCGATACGGGAGTTGTTTCAAGTGGAACAACTGTTGGCTCAGGAGTGGTATCAACTGCTTGTGGTGTTGTAGGCGTCGGTAATGTTGTGATTGGAATAGTGCTAGTAATAGGTTCTACTAAAGTTGCCGTATTATCTTCTGCTTCAAGGGCTTCAATAGCTTGCAAGGCAGCAGCATCAGCTTCGGGGGTAGAATCGGAAGAAACAAATGCTGAAGGTGTATCTTGCGAGAAATCGTCGGCCGGTTTTGTGTTAGGGCTATTCGGGTCATCTTGGGTCGGGTTCATTATTGATTCTCCTTGGTGTCGCTAGTCGCGGTTTTCAGCCAGGCAGCGTAATCGTATAGTGCCGGTACAGCCTCCTGCTTAACCGCAGTCTTTACGGCTGCACTTTTAGTTCGTAAGTTAATAAGTTCAGTAC
>JAQGHA010000009.1 GCA_028289065.1 Candidatus Saccharimonadota bacterium | reverse complement strand
GCTATCGTCGGTCAAGGCCGCTTAGTTGGTGCACCGCTTGCCGATTTATGGAGTCGAGCCGGCTTAAATGTAGTTACCTATGACGACACAGTCGTTGATCTACAATCAGAACTCCGAAAAGCTGATGTTATTGTTTCTGCCACCGGTGTTCCCGGTTTAGTTACTGCCCAAATGATATCAGCCGGCAAGGTGGTGGTTGATGCTGGGACGGCTTCAGAAAATGGCGTCATTGTTGGCGATATCGCCCCTGATGTTCGCGAACGCCAAGACCTTACTATAACGCCTATCAGAGGCGGGGTGGGGCCGCTGACTATCGCAGCTTTGTTTGATAATGTCATCGTTGCAGCAACAGCAACGGTTAAAAAAGACTAAGAACTTTTTTCAAGTGCGTCTTTAACGCGCTGCACAACTTGTCGAGGAGTTAATTCGGCTTTAACGAGGTAGCTATCAATCCCAAGCCCACGGATGGTTTTAGGTGCTTCTTCTTCGCCGAGGTTAGTTAAGATAATAACTGGAATATCCTTACCCCATGGGGCTTTGCGAAGTATATGCAACACTTCATCGCCAGTCATTTCCGGCATTTGCAAGTCCAACAAGATAATGTCGGGGGAATAATCTTCAACCAATGCGACGCCACGGATGCCATTATTGGCAAGTTGCACGTCGAAGCCATCGGCCTCGAATTTCATTCGATACATTTGGCTGATCACTGGGTCGTCTTCGATAATGGCTATTTTGGTCATGGTTATGTACTATAATAGCAAGTAGTAATTAAAGATGGAAACAAAACAGCAAATGACAGTAGTCGATGAACAGCTGAAATCTCCAGAATCTATGCCTATGCGCGTCGGTGACGTGCAAGTATTGAGCACAGAATTTGAACGCGACCGCTTTGGCCACGAATATACAGTTCGCCGTGTCCACGTAGAGGATGAATCGGATGCTAACCCTGAAATGCGAGATATGTATAATCAACAAGCTGACATCTTGGAACTTTCTCTACGCAATAACCCACAATGGGGTCAAACAGTTATTAAAGACGGTAAGGTAAACGTACCAGTCGAGAATAAAGCCGCTCAATGGTTATATTATGATGAAGGACAGCCTACTCAATCATTTGAATGGGCTACTAAATTTCCAACCGCCATAGCGCTTGAGCCGCTTCAACGACTGGAAGATGGTGGCAGATGGTTTAAGCTGGGCCATTCTGACGAAAGGTCAATAGCCCTTTATACGTATATGTCAGATGCAATCGGACTTCGTAGCCGGGCGCATATTTACAGCCAACGACTTGTTGAATACGCCGAAGACTCCGGTGTGGATGAATTATCCATTTTAAGCTTAGGCTCTGGAGCCGCAGTACCAAATATTGAGGCAACCAGAAAATTAGAAGCGAGCGGCAAAGCAGTGAATTGGAAGTTTTTTGATTTTGATCCAAAAGCCTTAATGTTTGCGCGCGAACTTATTGACGAAAATAAATTTCAATTTTCAACATTTGACTACGGGCCTGAATGGATTAACCCGGATAATGGAAAAGTTGAACCAAAAGGTCAGTTTTACCAGCGTGCTTTCAAAATGGAAGACGAATCGGTTGATGTAGTCGATGCACTAGGCCTATGGGAGTATTTAAAACCACATGAAGCCATCGACTTTGCTAAAAAGCTTTTTGAAAAACTAAAACCAGGTGGGTCGCTGATTGTTTCTAATATGTTGCCGTCACGTCCTCACCGCGAATTTAACCAGCGTGCTGTTGGTTGGCCGGATTTACATTTAAGAAATGAAACCGATTTACTGAATATTGTAGCCAATGCTGGAATCGATACAAAACAAGTAACAATGACACATGCCGAAGATGGTGTGTATGTGGTTATGGAAATTACTAAATCGTGATAGTACTGGGTATTTTCACTATAATTGCCGGCTTTATATCGTTGATACTAGGCTTAGTTGTGTCGACCTCAACTAGTAGCGTCAAAACACGGAGCAGTAAATGGTCATTTGTTCTATTCGCATCGAGCGTAGGGGTATGGTCAATTGGCGTAGGCCTTTTTAGCCTTGCAGCAAGCGCAGAAGTCGCTACCTTTGCGGTGTATGCCTACTATATAGCAGCGCTCCTTATAGCCTATGCATTGTTGATATTTTGTATCTCTTATACATCTGAAACTGTCTCAAAGGTGACGACAATAGGACTACTACTGCCATGGATTGTGATGTCTTTTTTTATTCTTCAGCCAGGTTTATTTATTGCCAGTATTTCGACAGTCAACCATACAGTTGATCTTGTTCCTAGTATGTACGCATTGTTTACGTTGATATTTATTAGTTATACCGCTTTAGGAATGGTTTTATTATGGCGTAAAGCCTTACTCAAAAAACGAGTCCAACGTTTCCGAGTTTTGGCGGTATGGTTTACGATTTGTTTAATCGGTGGTGGTTTTTTTAACCTAATACTTCCTGGATTCGGATATTATCAATATATTGGCTTAGGTCCTTTATTCACGTTCATCATGGTGACGGCGGTATTCTACGCCATAGCTCGCCATGGGCTTTTTGACATCAGGCTTGCGGTAGTTCGTACGGTAACGTATTTATTATCTTTAGTAACACTTGCTGGAATATATCTAATAGTAATATTTCTCATATTTGATACTGTTTTAAACCAGTCATCAACTATTAGTCAAATTACAGTAAACGTTTTTTTGACACTCGTATTAGCGTTTACCTTCCAACCAATCAAACGCTTTTTTGACAAGCTTACTAACCGAGTTTTTTACCAGGATAACTACAATATTGATGAATTTATAACTGAGCTTAGCCGAGCATTGTCCAGTACTAATGACCTTCATGGCTTGTTAAGGCAGGCGGCAGAAAAAATTGCATACACAATGAAATCTACAGACATATCTTTTGTTGTGTATACGGGAAGCGAAAGAAGTGAACAAATTGGAACAGGCTCATATAGCCGTATCTCTTACAAAGATGTTAGATGGCTGGACGATTTTATTGGCATATCTGTCGTCGAACCTAAAGTCTTATCACAGCTCGAAGAAGACGACGAACTCTTGCGTAGAATGATGGTAAGCCATCGCATTGCAATTATATTGCCACTTGTCCGCCAAGGTATTAAAATGGGCTATTTATTCCTCGGTGACCATAAACGAAGTAGCTACAACGCTCGCGATATTCGTGTAGTACGATCCATTGCGGACGAGCTGGTAATTGCAATCCAGAATGCCTTAACAGTCGAACAAATTAAAGAGCTCAACGCCCACCTTGAGCAGCGCGTTGATGCTGCGACTAAAGAATTAAGGCGTACAAACGCTCAGCTGCAAAAACTTGATGAAGCTAAGGATGATTTTATTAGTATGGCTAGCCACCAGCTCCGCACACCCTTAACGAGTATTAAAGGCTATCTTAGTATGATGATCGAAGGTGACGTTGGTAAAATATCGCAACAGCAAGAACATGTCCTTAATGAGGCCTTTTTGAGTAGCGAGCGAATGGTTCGCCTTATTAGTGACTTCCTGAATGTATCGCGGCTCCAAACCGGTAAATTCATTCTTGAAAAACACCCGGTAGATATTGCTTTGTTGATTCAGCGAGAGATTGATAGTCTAACCCAAAATGCTACCGCCCGTGGCATGAAGTTTATTTATAAAATGCCTAAAAACATTCCTGAGCTAGACCTTGATGAGAATAAAATTCAACAGGTTGTTATGAACTTTTCCGATAATGCTCTTTACTACTCAAAGGACAACGGCAAAATAACTATTACTTTGAAAAAAATAGCCGATCAAATCGAATTTATCGTTAAAGATAACGGCATTGGCGTTCCGGAAGCCGAGCAGGCTCACTTATTTAATAAGTTCTTCCGTGCAACGAACGCTCGCCGAGCACGTCCCGACGGGACTGGTGTTGGCTTGTTCCTGGCCAAAAAGGTGATTGATGCCCACGACGGCGAGATTATTTTCGAATCCAAAGAAGGTAAGGGAAGTTCATTTGGGTTCAGGTTGCCACTCCCTAAAAAGAAGTAAATTAAAGAGAACTTATTCGAATAAGTTCGAAGATGAGCCAAGCAACCACGGCTACGACACCAGTTGCGATTGAAATAGGTTTCGCGACTCGCTTGTGATCAAACCACCATTGCCCGACCGGATTACGGTTCGCTGCTGAAATGCGTGTTAGGATTGGACGGTCAATTGCGGCATCTACACCACGGTACGGTTTGTTGCGCTTCTTCTTCTGTTTATTAGCCATAATTTCAGTATACCAAAAACCCCGCCTTTTGAGGGGCGGGGTTTAAGTTTAGTTCTGATCGCTAATGCTTTCAGCAGATTGAGCGGTCAGACTCTTAGAGGCCAAGAGCACGGCGGCTGGCGATGTAGTAAGCTACACCGGCAACAATCGCACCAAGACCAACTACGGCAACAATGTTATCACCAGCACCAGTATGTGGTAGCTCTGGTGGGGTTACTGGAATTTCAGCACACTTACTGAGGTCTGTAGAGTACTTAGTCTCGTCAAGGTCAGTTTTGTTAATTGTGATGATCTTCTTTGTAACCAATTCACATACAGTGATCTTTTCAACTTCAGTCTTACAATCGTTGAGGTTCTTTGAGTGCTTTTTAGCGTCAAAGTCTTTCTCGTCGATAGTAATGGTTTTCTTAGTTGATAGTTCACATACTGTGACTTTCTTAGGCTCTTCAGTCTTACAGTCGTTAAGGTTTAGTGAGTGCTTTTTAGCATCAAAGTCCTTTTCATCGATAGTAATAACCTTTTTAGTAGTAAGCTCACATACAGTGATTTTCTTTGGTTCTTCGGTCTTACAATCAGCTAGGTTCTTTGAGTGCTTTTTAGCATCAAAGTCTTTCTCATTGATTGTAATAATCTTTTTAGTTGCAAGTTCACAAACAGTGATGTTTTTAACTTCAATACATTCTTTTGGAACGGTTACAATTGCTGTGTCTTCTTTAGATCCAACTGAAGTCGTTGCTTTAGCAACGTTCTTCAATGTGTTAGGTCCACAAACAGGGAGCTTGTCGTTGGCTGCTACTTGAGCAGTAAACTTAAGGTAAGCGTCGCCACCTGGTAGGTAGCCACCAATAACTGCTCCACCGGCAGTGATGCCATCGGCAATTTGCTTAGTTCCGCTTGAGTTGTGTAGGAAAGATGTACCTGGGTCGTAAGTAACGCCAGCAGGTAGCATATCTTTAATAACTACGTCATTAAGTGGTGTACCACCGGTGTTTTTAAAGTAAATTTGGTAATCAACTTTGTCACCAGGTTTTACAGATACGCTTTCTTTGAAAGTCTTGTCTGTAGCACCGTTAACGCGAACAGTTTTTTGTACGTCAAAATCGCTTGTTACGGCTTTAACTTTGAAAGTTACAAATCCATCGTATTTAAAACAACCAGGGATTTTACCGTCCATGCTTGTGTAACCAAGTTGAGCACCGCTACTTACAACAGTGTTAGGAAGGCTTGTTCCGCTTGTGAATACGTTGTTAGTATACTTAGCTGATCCTGCAACGTAGTCAACTTTGAAGTTGCTTTCAGATGAGAATACGGCTTGGTCCCAAACTTGAGTTGGGTTGGCGTTGCTAGAAGTAATGTATCCATCAATTTGAATACGTTTTGCTTCTTGGCTTGGCACGTTAAACTTAGCAGTTACATTTTCAGCAACGAGGTTTAGGTTGTCAGCGGCGTTATTGTGTACATACATACGTACGTAGTATTCTTTGCCGTTTTGAACAGAAACTTCGTCAGTCCAGCCACCTTCGTTGGTGTTGGCAGCATCTTTGATAGTTACGAAGTTTCGTTCGTCACCGTAGTTAGGGTTGTTAGTAATTGAGTCGAACGTTACGTAAGGCGCAGGTTGCTCAACAGTGAACGTTGCACGGTTCGGACCCCAAGCGAAGGCAGCAGCTGGAACGATGATTGCGACAGCAATCATTGCAGCTATAATGCTGAAACGCTTAGGAGAACGACGGATGAGTGAGGTTAGTTTACTCATAAATTCTCCATTTCTTGATTTATCTCGCAGATAAAAATCAAAATTAATAATTATTGAACATGTGGTTTCAAAATAACATTGTTGCCAATTTGTTAAATTACGTTTCAAATCAGATCATTATAATGTGCATGTCCTCCAAGAGGACACGCACGGGTTGTAAAACTCACAAAGTCAACTCGACAATAAGTTAGTAAAAACTAATTGGAATATACTTCGGAAAGCTATAGGGGTTGGGGTGGGGGCGCGTTTACGCGCGCCCCCACCTGATGGTTACCAGCCTTCGGGAACCGGATCGGAGACGGTGTGATCCTGGACGGGGTCTACGACTCCGGCTCCGTTATCAACCGCATCCTCAATGGCGTGCTGTTGCGCTGCTTGGGCGGCCGCGGCGGCGGCTGCGGCTGCTTGCTGGGCTCGTATGGCGTCACCTTGCGGGTCTGCCTGGACGCCTTGCGCATCAGTCGCACCGTCGTTGTTGTTCACGGTGTGCTTCTCGCCACCATCCTTGATCCATGGCTCGACCGCGGGGTTGCGTGAGGTGGACTGCTCCGGCTTCTTGGGGGTGAGCCCGGGGGGCGGAACACAGAGGGACGAATCCGGCGGCAGGTTGGGGTTGTAGGCGCATCGCGGGTTGTCTGTCGGCCCCCGAGGGAGCGTCGTAGGCCCGATGAATGCCACGTTGCCGCAGCGCACCAGCTTGATCAGCTTAGAGCCGTTCTTAAGCGTGATGATGACAGCGGTCAGGTCTCCGTAGATTCCCGGAACGCCGTCTGCAACTGCGGTGTCTCCGTTGATGGCGGTGTTCGTTGCGGTCACGGGCGCCACTCCTACTTCCAGGGTAGTCCCCTTGGCAGTGTAAGCACCTTCGAACGCGGCGAACAGCATCTTGCCGGCTTCTGTGGGGCAGGCACCTTCGACGATCTTGCCGCCTTCGACCAGTTCTGGCCAGGCGTTGGGACCTTTACCGAGGCCGAGGCCATCTGCCCACAGCGCGAGGGTCTGCATGTTCGAGGCTGCCAGCTCCAGGTCAACGGCCATGATGGCCTCAACCTTTTGCTGGGGGGTCAGCGTCGCGTTGTCGATGATCGGGCGAACCCGGGCATCGTAACGCGGCTCAACCTTTGATGTTGCAGCTCGATCGATGAAGACCTGTTCGAACTTGGCGTCCCCGCAGGGGCTGGGCGCATCCTTCTTATCGGATGCGGGGTCAGCGTCCTTGGCGGGGCACTCCTTGAGTTCGGCGACGGTCGCCTTCGCCTTCTGGACGTCCTGAGACACCCAAGCGGCGCGAGCGGTTCCTTCAGCCTTGTCGAGTTCGGTCTTTGCCTGCTTCAGATCGGCTTGCGCCGACTTCAGCTGAGCTCCGACAGCAGTGGTGGTTGTTCCACATTCGATCTCGGCGCGGGTGTCGGTCGACGTACAGCCGGCCGACACCATCATCACCGCGAGCGCCACAAGGGCGGCCGCGGTCTTCTTCATGTTTCGCATGATTCCTTCCTTGTGACTAGTTTCCTACCGAGGCAGGAGAGGGAATGGGGGTGGTCTTCTTGGTCGTGGTCTCCGTTGTGGTCTCCGGGGTCGTGGTCTTCACCGTCTTTGAGGCCTTCCGAGAAAAGCCGCCCTTGATGGTGAGCGAGTAGAGAACCCAAAGAATGGGAACGGATACCAGGATGAAGCCGACCATCGTCAGCGGGACCGACAGGAGGTAGTCGCGAAACAGATCTCCTCCGAAGACGAGAGCGATGACGACGAGAACTCCTACCAGAACCCAGCGCAGCGTGTCGTTCCAGCTCTCGGGCCACTTGATGAGCAGCACGATGCTGGCGACGATGAGCACGATGAGCCCGATCGGCCACAGCCCAAACAACTGTTCGGGAATGCTTTCGATCGGGACGTTGAACGCCACCCAGTAGGAACCCAGCGCCGTCAGAACGACGGTCAGGATCCCACCGATGGTGCGAATGGTCTTGTTGTTGGTCATGGTGTATTACTCCTGTTTCTCCCCACGGATGTATGCGCGGTAACGCATTCAAGAATGCGTTACCGCAGCAGCTGTCCCTGGGGTGGTATGGGGGCAGCTCGTCAACCGGCAAAAAAAGTAGGCTGACGCGCTGCTCCCAAAAGGAGTAAATAATCTATAGCTTTCAGTGCGTCATAAACATGAAAACATGCTTTAGACATGCACTATAATGATCTGACTTGTTAACGTCCACCTCACACCTGATAGGGTTCTCATACCTTATCCGTGAATGATGTTATAAATGTATCACAAAACGTCCATATTGTCAATGCTTTATACAACGTATACGGCGAAAGCACAAGCTTTATAAATACCCCCCTATAAGCATATACAGCATGTAAAGCGCTACGGCTAGTGTGTTGAGAGCTTAACAACACGCTACATATAAAATGATTGACTTGATCTGTCAAACAAGGTATATTTCGATGTTATGTGTAGTCAACAAGGACTATACGCTCGATGACAGTTCCAGGATTGGACAATGCATGGGTTCATCAGAAGTGCGCGAAGTACACGAGAAGCAGCTGAGTGTCTGGCTGTGCAGCAACTGCAAGCTGGGTGACTGCCTCACCCCGCCCAAGGAACTCGACAAGATCGGAGGGCGCGCCGAGCGAGAGCTCAAGGACCGCGTCGCCGCGACCGACAAGATCGTTCTGGAGTACCTCGGCAAGAACACCCAGTTCACCAACATCATCAAGTCGCTGGTGGATCCGAAGGACGTCATGGCCGTCAAGGCCGTCGTCTCGGAGAGCATCGAGAAGACGCAGGCGAAGCACTGGACCGAGTTCAAGAACTCGGATCGAGCAAGGACCGGCCGCAAGGCTGGCAACAGCAGGATGGCCACAGCCTAGCGGTCATGACCACGTGACGATGCAAAGCGTCACATACCTCGCTTTAGTACATCACTAAAGTAAGAAGATCTCTCTCAAGCGGGGCGCATCCCGAGTCGTAGTAGACTTGAGTACGCGCTCCGCTTGAGCGGATACAATTTTAAGACTGTTTACCCCCTAGCCAAAGGGGATTTTTTTTGCTATAATACCCCTGGTAAAATGCCTTTGATTTGTTCTTTTGGTGGTAAAGCACCAGAGAATGAAGAGCGTTGTGTACGGTCTCATATCTTCGATATGAACCCATCCGGCTCGAAAAAGGAAAAGCAAGCTTTCCTTTTTACTCACTCGAATGGTCTCATCGTCTAACGGTTAGGACACCAGGTTTTCATCCTGGCAATCGGAGTTCGATTCTCCGTGAGATCACCAAGAGAACCGACCAAAGGCACATTAAAGTAAAAAGGGTTATTATTTATTATGGCAATTGTATTCAAACGAACAAAAATTCTCGCAACTATCGGTCCTGACACTAGCAATCCAGAAATGCTCGAAAAGCTTATTCTCGCCGGTGTAAATGGTATCCGTCTTAACTTTAGTCACGGATCTCACGAAGAACGTGAAGAGCAAATTCCATGGATTCGCCAAGCTGCTGCAAAAATTGGTAAGCCGGTGGCTATTCTTCAAGACCTGCAAGGGCCTAAAATTCGTCTTGGTATGTTGAATGAAAACACTCCTGTTGTGAAGGGTGATGAGATTATTCTTGATTACGCAGCTGAACACAACGGTTTAACCTTCCCAGTTCAATACAACTTGGCTGAAAAAGTTAAAATTGGTGAGCCAATTTATATCTTTGATGGCAAGGTTCGTACAACCGTTATCGACATTCCATCTGAAACTGCCATTAAGCTTCGGGTTGAAAACGACGGAACGCTTATGAGCAAAAAGGGTATTAACCTGCCTGACACTGACTTTGGTGGTGATATTTTAACCCCTAAAGACTTAAAAGATATTGAATATGGCCTTACGCAAGATATCGATTTTGTGGCTTTAAGCTTTATTCAAAGCCCTGACGATATTAATAACCTTCGTCAAATCCTTGTCGCCGGTGGTTCTACTGCGCAAATTATTGCCAAAATTGAAACCAAAGCAGCTATCAAGCCTGATGTGATGGAAGAAATTGTGAAAGCCAGCGATGGCATTATGGTTGCCCGTGGTGACTTAGCTGTTGAAGCTGGTGCTGAAGTTGTGCCGATTGTTCAACGACGACTTTTGGCTATGTGCCGTAAGCACGGTAAATTAAGTATCGTTGCTACCCAAATGATGGCTAGCATGGTTGATAACCCAGAACCAACCCGCGCTGAAGTAAGTGACGTTGCTAATGCCGTTATTCAAGGTGCCGATACTGTTATGCTTTCCGACGAGACTGCCAATGGTAAATACCCACTAGAAACAGTGGCTGCTATGAAAAAAGTCATCCTTTATACGCAAGATAACGCTCCAGTGGCACCAATCCACGATTTGATTGCTAAAAACCTTCAACTTGATGCGATTAGTACCGCTGCCGTCACTTTGGCGGAGCAACTTAAGGTTGATGCTATTATTGCTGAAACTAAATCTGGTGCGACTGCATCAAACATTGCGGCTCACCGTCCAAACTTGCCAATTGTCAGCGTAACCAGTGAAATTAAGTCGGCTCAGCAACTAGCTTTAAGCTATGCTAACCGTACATACATTCGTCCCGACAGCGCTGAAGCTGGTTTTGACCTCGCTAAAGAGCTAAAAAAAGATGGTTTTTTTGGTGAAGACATTGCCAAAGTTATTATTGTCAGTGGCCAACAACCTGGAATTATCGGAACTACCGATACAATCAAAGTTCGCGTCTTAGAATAATCTCGTAAAAAATGTACCGTACGTAGTACAATAAACATAACAAGAAAAGATTAGGTGGATATGAGCTTTTTTAAACGAACTATTCGAAGTGTTCCA
This sequence comes from Candidatus Saccharimonadota bacterium, assembly GCA_028289065.1. Lineage (GTDB taxonomy): Bacteria > Patescibacteriota > Saccharimonadia > Saccharimonadales > Saccharimonadaceae > Microsaccharimonas. The sequence continues at coordinate 123,358 of JAQGHA010000009.1, read as the reverse complement.
ATTGATAATAAAACCGTGCTTATACGGGCTGACTACAACGTGCCCCAAAGTAAAACCGGGGCCATTAGTGACGACCTCCGAATACGTGCCAGTTTACCAACTATCGAATACTTGCTCGAACACCACTGTAAGGTGGTAATTATGAGCCACCTTGGACGACCTGAGGGCCGTGAAGAGAAGTATAGTTTAAAGCCGGTGGCAAAACGCCTTAGCGATTTACTTGATCGCAAAGTTATCTTTGTCGATGATTGTATTGGCGACAAAGTTGTCCAAGCGGTTAAAAAAGCCCCAACAAACAGCGTTATATTGCTCGAAAACCTTCGTTATTATACCGAAGAAGAAGCCAATGACACTGCTTTTGCCGAGAATATCGCCAAAAGTACCGGTGCTCGTTATTTTGTTCAAGATGGTTTTGGCGTCGTCCACCGAGCTCATGCCAGCACCGAAGCTATTACGCACTTTATCCCAAGTGTCTCTGGCCTACTGCTCGAGCGTGAATACGTCACCATTACGGGTGCAATGGAAAAGCCTCAGCGGCCGCTAATTGCCGTAATGGGTGGTGCTAAAATTAGCGATAAAATTACCGTGATTGAACGGTTTGTCGGTATTGCCGATAAGATTATCATTGGTGGCGCTATGTCGAACACATTCTTGAAATACAAAGGTCATCACATGGGTAATAGCAAGGTTGAAGATGGCCAAGAAAAAGTACTCGATAGTATTTACCTGGCGGCGCATAAAAAACTTGATACTAGTATAGACGATTTTATTATTCTTCCAGATGATGTGGCTGTTGCGTCACAAATTTCTGAAGCTGCGACCCGTAAAAACGTAAAGCTCGGTAACCTAGACGAAAAAGACATCGCCTTAGACATTGGTGATGCGTCAATTGACCGGATGGTCGAAGAAATAGCTACGGCTAAGACAGTTATCTGGAACGGTACTTTGGGATACGCCGAATTACCGGAGTTTGCCCACGGCTCCGCTCGCTTGGCGTTATCACTGGCTGCGCAGGCCGAAACCACGTCTATTATTGGTGGCGGCGATACCGCAGATTTTGTACTGAAATGGGATGGTAAAGGTGGCGAAAGCTTCACGCACGTATCAACTGGCGGTGGTGCATCCCTGGAATTAATGGCTGGCAAGAAACTCCCTGGTATCGAGAGTTTGCTTGACGCACCAAGATAAGCTACACTAAGGTTAATTAAATAAGCATAGGCATTATGGCAAGCGATAAAAAACTGATTATTGGAAACTGGAAAATGAACCTTGGGGTGCATGAGTCAAGTTTGTTTTTGCATCGCCTCGCTAACGAGGTGAAAATCCACCGAAATGTCGATGTTATCATCGCGCCTACTATGCTGGCTTTGCAAACGCTTAGTCTGCAAGTGAACTACAAACAGTTCAAACTAGCAGCTCAAAACTTTTACTGGCGTGACCACGGTGCTTACACTGGGGAAGTCTCAGCTACAAACCTTCGTGGCATTGTGCAATATGGGTTAGTCGGTCACTCTGAACGTCGTCATGTATTTAATGAATCTGATAAAGATACCCGCGCTAAGGTTCAAGCTGCCATCCGTAATGGCATTCGTCCGATTCTTTGTGTGGGTGAAACTACGAACGAGCGTACCGCCGGAGAAACTCGCGATGTAATTCACGACCAACTTATTGGCGGTCTTGCTAACGTTACCAGTGAAGAGCTATCTCAAGTTGTTATTGCTTACGAACCTGTTTGGGCAATTGGTACCGGTAAAAATGCAGTTCCTAGCGACGTTACAGAAGCTGTAGTAACCATTCGCCATCAGTTGAAGCATTTATACGGCGCAAAGGCTGCAAACGAAGTACAGGTATTATATGGCGGTAGTGTTACGGCTGACAGCGCCGCGGATTACTTAGCGCTAAACGAAATTGATGGTTTATTAGTCGGTGGGGCTAGTTTGGACGAAAAAGCCTTCAGTACGATTATTGAAAAAGCCCACCGAAGTATTAATAGCGGTAAGAAGTAAGTAGGGTAATATGTCTGATATTGATTTTGATGAGCTAGATAGAGCTGTAAATGGTGCGCTTGGAACGGTTTCCGACCCAGTAACCGATACAGAACCTGTAACGGCTTCAACTGAACCACAAACAATCACTCGCGTTGAACGAACGGTCTTGTCACCAGTCTCCGATGCGCCAGCACCGACGCCTGTTCCAGCGCCAACCCCAACGCCACCTCCAAGCCCTGTCTCGACCGCTCCGGCAGCTCGCCGTAGCTCAGGCCGGTTTATGGATATGGTACACCCCTCATCTGATATGCGTTCACGTACAACCGATGCGCCGGCTGAAAAGAAGCCAGAAGTTATTACACCCGTCGCTCCAGCAGAACCAGTTGTTGCTCAACCTCAATATACCGAGCCGGCTGCCTGGAACGAGCCGCTTGAATCACCCTTCCTGCCAGACACAAAAGTTGAAAAACGACCTTTGGGTGGTGGCGAAAGTTTGCCTACAGACGTAAGCGCAGTATCTGATACATTTGATTTCCAAGGACTATTAGACGAACCAGATGAAGAACTTCTTGAAGCACCAGAGCCTCAAGAACGCTTAGAAGCAACGAACTTACCTGATCCAATTGATTTTGCGGCTGCTACAGCTATTAGTGAAGAAACTGAACTAAAGACATTTGAAGATGAAGAACCTGTAAAAACAGAAGATGTTGCCGTTGAACCAGAACCGGTTACTGAAACACCTCAGCCTATTATTGAAGCTCCGCAACCAATTGCCGAAGAGCCTATTGGCCCAACTTCGATTACCCCTCAATACAAAGAACAACCAAGCTCTAACCAAGAGACCGGTGCGATGTACGACACTGAATCGTATCATCAACCAGTTGTTCAACCTGTTAAAAAGAAGTCAGGTTGGCTGACTGTCTTTTGGATTATTCTACTTATCATACTTGGTGCCGGCGCCGGCTGGGCAATTTTCACGTACGTAGTACCAATGCTGTAACGATTCCGTTGTATACTAGATACAATGGACATTCTTGGGGAATTAAATGATGCGCAGCGCCAAGCTGCTCTGACAACGTCGGGGCCGCTTTTGATTTTAGCTGGGGCGGGGAGTGGTAAAACCAAGACGCTGACCCACCGTATTGCATTGCTGATTGCTGAAAAAGGCATCTGGCCAAGCCAAATTTTGGCAGTGACTTTTACCAATAAAGCCGCCAAAGAAATGCGTGAGCGCTTATCGCATTTATTAAACCAGCCCAATGACCGCTCGTTTATGCCCTGGATGGGAACCTTTCACGGTATTTGTGTACGTTTACTTCGGATGGATGGCCAATTTATTGATGTTCCCCGTAACTTTGTCATTTACGATGAAGACGACCGCCAAGGGTTAGTAAAGCAAGCTATGAAACAGCTTTCGATTACCGATAAAGATATGAAGCCATCAGCAGTCAGTGGTGCTATTTCATCAGCTAAAAATGCGATGTTAAACCCAACTGAATACGAAGCCGATGCTCACTACCCATTCCAAAAAAATGTCGCCAAGGTGTATGCGCTATATGAAAAACGCCGTAAAGAAGCCAAAGCCTTAGATTTCGACGACTTACTTTTAGAAGCGGTTAATTTGTTGCAAAACAACAAAGAAATTCGCGCTAAGTGGCGAAACCATTTCAAGCATATTATGATCGACGAGTACCAAGACACTAACGCTGCTCAATACCAGCTAGTAAAGCTACTCGTTAACGACGAAAAGAATATTTGTGTCGTTGGTGATGACTGGCAGTCAATTTACAGTTGGCGCGGGGCTGATTTTACCAATATCTTAAACTTTGAACGTGACTTCGCCGGTGCCACGGTAGTTAAACTTGAACAAAATTACCGTAGTACTGGTAATATTTTGGAAGCTGCCCACCAAGTAATTACCAAAAATACCCAACGCACCGATAAAGAGTTATGGACGGCTGAAGGCAGTGGAGCGCCAGTACAAGTACATGGCGTGTATGATGAAGCCGAAGAAGCTCGGCAGGTCGCTGACCGCATTTCAGCCCAAGTAACAATTGGTGCCCGCAAATATGACAATTTCGCAGTTTTATACCGAACCAATGCCCAAAGTTATACTTTAGAGCGTGCCTTTTTGCAAATGCGAGTGCCCTACCAAATTGTTGGTGGTGTACGCTTCTATGACCGTAAAGAAATTAAAGATATTATTGCTTATTTAAAACTTATTTATCAGCCGAATGATCGTATGAGCTTCAGCCGCATCGCTAACGTTCCTACTCGTGGCGTAGGGGCTACTAGTTTAGAACGTTTTTTACTGTGGCAATCGGAACAACCGGTTGATATCATTGATGCTTTAGTACGGGTTGAGGCTGAAAATATTGTAACCGGTAAGGCGAAAGTAGCTTTAGCTCGGCTTGGCGAAAAACTCCTCAGCCTTCGCGAACGGGTAGAAGAAGCTAGCCCAGCAGAATTAATTGAATCGGTTATTAAGTTAGTTGGTTACCGAGATTACATTCTTGACGGTACACCACAGGCTGAAGACCGCGAAGAGAACCTCGGGTCATTGTTATCTGATGCCCAAAACTTTACTAGTATTTCAGATTTCCTTGAAGAAGTGGCCTTAATGTCGAGTGTCGATAGCCAAAAAGATGGTGATACAGTAACGTTAATGACGCTGCATGCTGCTAAAGGCTTAGAGTTCCCAGTGGTCTTTATGGTCGGGCTTGAAGAAGGTATTTTGCCACACTCACGAGTTTTCGAGGCTAGCCCGGCTGAGCTCGAGGAAGAACGCCGGCTTTGTTACGTTGGTATGACACGGGCCCGTGAAGAGTTGCACCTCAGTTACGCGTATAGCCGCCTGCAATTTGGCCAGCGAACCTATAATCCGATGTCACGATTTATTACCGATATGGGTGACCAAGTGGCGATGACTAATCCCGAGCCAAATGTGATGGGGTATCAACCAGATGAGCCTTTTTATAGCGACGATATCGGCTTCGATATTGGTGATAAAGTCCGTTCGGCAGCCTTTGGTGATGGTGAAATTATTGACGTTGATGGTATGGCTGTAACGATTGCCTTTATCAGTGGTCAAACTAAAAAGTTAAACGCTGAATACGCCCATTTACAAAAGCTTTAGTGCTATACTAAACAATACACACTGTTAGGGAATGTTTATTTTTTTATGAGACTGCGTTTGCGCAAATCCACCACGTTTATTTCTGTGAGCCTCGCCGTTTTGGGGCTTTTTGGCATATTCGCGGCTAGCTTGATCGCTCGGCCAGCTGCCGCTTCAAGTGAAAATGGTCGACTTATATCTGTCCACGACCGAGGTAAAGAAACGGTCTTCCTGACTCAAGCCGAAACCTTAAAGGATGCTTTTAAAGAAGTGGGCATTGATGTTGATTCGCACGATGCCGTAGAGCCCGCAATTGACGAAAAACTGGTTGCTAGCGATTATCAGGTAAATATCTACCGGGCGCGCCCAGTAACGGTTATAGATGGTGCTACCCGTTTAAAAGTAGTGACCCCTTATCAAACACCTGAGCAAATCATTGCCGATGTCGGTATTGCACTGTTCCCTGAAGACACCAGTAGCCTGAGCCGCTCGGCTGATATTGTTGGCGATGGCGCTGGCTTACAACTGAAAATCGACCGGGCAACACCTCTGGTTCTTAATTTATACGGTAAGAAAACTTACATTCGCACCCAAGGAAATACGGTTGAAGAGATGTTGGCAGAAAAAGGTATTACTTTGGCCGCTAATGACCGAGCTTCATTAGCAGGGTCTACCACTATAACAAGCGGGCTGGAAGTCCGTATCTGGCGAGAAGGTAAACAAACCGTCAACGTTGACGAAGATGTTGCCTTCGGCACAGAACAGATTAAGGATGCTGACCGGGCGTATGGATACAAAGAAATTCAAACACCAGGTGTCGCGGGAAAACGAACGGTTACCTATGAAATTGAAGTCCGCGATGGCCAAGAAATTTTACGAACTGAAATTGCTGCCATTGTCACGCAACAACCAAAAAACCAAGTCGAAGTAGTAGGTGATAAAGTAAACCTTTCGGTAACTTTCTCGGCTGATAAAGCTGCCATTATGACTGCAGCTGGGGTTGCTAGCGGTGACCAAGAGTACGCTGCGTATATAATTAACAACGAGAACGCTTTATGGTGTGCAATTCGTTGGCAAGGTACAACTGGCTGTGCTTCAAGTTACTATGAAAAATTTGCTGGTGCGGAAAGTTCAAGCGGTGTGGGTTATGGCCTGTGCCAAGCTACCCCTGGAATTAAAATGGCAACGGCTGGTGGCGATTGGCGAACAAACGTGGTAACTCAAATGAAGTGGTGCCATAGCTATGCAATTGGTCGTTATGGAACTTGGGAGGCGGCTTATAAATTCAAGGTCGCAAAGGGCTGGTGGTAGGCCCTAAGAAATCCCTCGGCCAACACTGGCTAAAAGACAGGGATATACTTGCTAAAATTGCCGATGATGCCAATATTAGCGCCGATGACACCGTGCTGGAAATTGGTCCAGGCCTCGGTACATTAACGAGTGAACTATTACGACGCTCGAAAAAAGTAGTAGCCGTAGAACTTGATGCTGAATTAGCGGCAAAATTACCAGGTCAATTTCCGGGAACATCGCTTGAAGTTGTCAATCAAGATATTTTATCCTTCGATCTGACCCGGCTTCCTGAGCAGTACGTTGTTGTGGCTAATGTGCCGTACTACATTACTTCTAAAATTATCCAGTTGTTAACCACCGCTGTGAATAAGCCGCGAGTTATTGTATTGCTTATTCAAAAAGAAGTTGCCGTCAGGGTAGCTGCAAAACCAGGCAATATGAGCATTCTTGCTGTGAGTGCTCAAATATACGCCCAGGTTGAACTGAGTGATGTAGTGCCAGCAAAATTCTTCACTCCACCACCGAAGGTGGATAGCCAAGTTGTCGTTTTGAAAACTCGCCCTAAAGCGCTAGTTGCCACGGAAGACGAGAAACTATTTTTCCGAGTCGTTAAAGCCGGTTTTTCGGCTAAACGTAAAAAACTTCGCAGCAGTATATCGAGCGGACTACACCTCACTAAGCCAGAAGCTGAAAAACTATTAATTGAGGCCGGCATTGACCCAGATGATCGAGCTGAACAACTTTCACTCGAAAATTGGTTACGATTAACGGCAACTGTTGCTCGAACCGAGTAATCCGTTCAATGATATAATTAAGTCAATGACAGAGGTTTACCTTCTAGTATGAAACTTTGGGCACACAAGCATTTTACGGTAAGAAGCTTATTCGCAAGTTTGAGTATTGTTGCTATTTTGGCGTGCCTCAATCTCACATCCTTTGTACATGCTCAAACAGACACTAAAACTCTCATTACTGTGTATGACCGAAATACAGAAAGCTCCTTTTTAACTGATAAAAAGACGATCGGTGAAGCATTGAAAGATAATGGCATCGAGCTGGACATTCGCGATAGTGTTGAGCCGTCGCGTGACGATGAGCTGATTGCACCTGACTACCAGGTGAATATTTACCGAGCCCGGCCAGTATTTGTGATTGATGGTTCAACCCGGGTAAAGATTATGACGCCATACCAAGTGCCGGAACGAATCGCCAAGGATGCTGGTATAACTATTTACCCTGAAGATGCGACTCGTTTGCTTCCTTCGGGAGATTTTATCGGCGACGGCGCTGGCTTGCAGATGAGTATTGACCGAGCGGTGCCACTTACCCTTGATTTATACAGCAAAAAAACGCTTATTCGAACCCAGGGTGATACCGTTGGCGAAATGTTGAAAGAAAAAGGTATTGTGCTTGGTGTGAATGGTCGAGTATCCGTACCAGAAACAACGCCTATTGTCAGTGGTATGGAAGTTCGAGTTTGGCAAGAAGGAAAGCAAACAGTTACGCTTGATGAAGCTACGCCATTTACTAGTGAAAGGATTTTTGATGCCGATAGGGAAGTGGGTTACAAGGTAGTAAGTACTGTAGGGGTACCAGGTGTACGTGCCAACACATATGAAATAGAAGTTAAAGACGGTGTTGAGATTTCGCGAACCAAAATTGCGAGTATTGTTACTAAAGAACCAGTAAAACAAATTGAAGTCGTTGGTATAAAAAATAGGCCGGGTGCATTAACGCATTCTAAAGGCGCGCAAATGTGGACCGATAGCAAAGGTGTCGTGCACCGTGAAACTTATTACGACCTGAACATGAGCCGGGTAATGCAATCATGTGGCCAAGGTGGTTTTTATGAAGTACGGGTTGATGGCGTAAAAGTTGATCGAGATGGTTACGTGATTATTGCAGCCAATTATAGCCGTTACCCTAAGTGTTCAATTACCGAAACCAGTGTTGGACCCGCCAAAGTATACGATACTGGTGGCTTTGCCGCTAACCACCCAGACGGATTTGACTTAGCCACCGACTGGTCAAGGGCTGACGGCATTTAGGCGGCTGACAGTTTCGATATCAATCTGTTACAATAGATTCTAAATGGAACAACCACAAAAGAAACTCTACATCACGACTGCTATTCCTTATGTGAATGGTGCTCCTCATATTGGGCACGCTATTGATTACATGCTGGCCGATATTTGGACTCGATACCAACGTCAAAACGGCCACGAAGTTCGATTTCAAGTTGGTACTGATGAACACGGTAATAAAATCTCTGCCAAAGCGGCTGAAGAAGGCCTCGACCCTAAAGCTTATACTGACAAAATGTATCTTAATTTTGAAAACTTCATTAAAAAAGTTGGTGCACAATACACTGACTTTATCCGTACAACCGACGAGCACCATGTACAATCTGTACAATACATCTGGGAACAGCTAAAGCCTTATATTTATAAGGGTGCATATAGTGGTTGGTACTGTATGGGCCATGAAGCCTTCTTTACTAATAACGAGGTACAGGCCCTTGCTGGTATTTGCCCTGACCACCAAACGCCATTCGAGCAAGTAAGTGAAGAAAACTATTTCTTTAAAACCAGTGCCTTTACCGATCAAATCAAAGAAGCCATTAATAATGGGACTATGCAAATCGTGCCAGAGTTTCGACAGAACGAATTCTTAGAGCTCATTAAGGACGGTACACCTGACGTCAGTATTTCTCGGCCTAAAAAGAATTTAACTTGGGGTATTCCGGTCCCTGGCGACCCTGAGCAAATTATGTATGTCTGGCTTGATGCGCTGGCTAATTATATTACAGTACTTGGCTACCCTGACCGTCCAGAGGAATACAAAAGCTTCTGGCCAGCAGACGTTCAAGTTATTGGTAAAGATATTCTCCGTTTCCATGCCGGTATTTGGCCTGCCATGCTTCTTGGCCTTGGGCTTGAACTGCCAAAAAAGCTGTTAGCTCATGGTTTTGTTAATATCGGCGGCTCGAAAATCAGCAAAAGTGTTGGTAACGTTATCGACCCAAATGAAATTATTGACCAATACGGCCTAGATGCATTCCGTTATTTCTTCTCACGTCATATTCCTACCCAGGATGACGGTGACTTTACTTGGGAAAAGTTTGAAACTGCCTATAACGGCGAACTGGGTAATGACTTAGGGAACCTTATTCAACGGGTTGCGAGTATGATACTGCGTTATCAAGCCGGCGTTATTGGTGATTCTCAACAGACCGAACACGACATGACTAATTATCACCGTGCTATGGAAGCACTTGAGTTTAACAAAGCAATTGACGAAGTCTGGAATAAAATCCGTAGCCTCAACCAATATATTGATAACGTAAAGCCATGGATAGTTGCCAAGGGTATTGGTACTGACCCCGAAGCTGAACCTCACCTTGCTGAAATTTTAGCGCACTGTGCTGGTGCCTTAGTGCAAATTGGTGACTTATTACTGCCATTTATGCCTGGTACAGCAGCTTATATTCACGAGACCTTTGAAACCGGTGTTGTGAAGCAGTCGGAGGGCGTGTTATTCCCTAAACGGTATATTCATACCGCTGATCCACACGCTGCTAAACAATAATGTTGATTGATACTCATTGTCATATTCACGAGCCTTATGAATTACCTCTAGATGAAGTACTTCAACGTGCTTCTGATGCTGGCGTAAACGAATTTATATGTGTTGGAACATCTGAAGAAAGCTCTAAGCAGGCGATTGCTTTTGCTGAAAAGCACCGCCAAGCATACGCCGTTATTGGTGTGCACCCCCATGACACTAAAGATGGCTACGGGCGAATCGATGCGTTAGCTGGTAGCTCAGAAAAAATAGTAGCGGTAGGGGAAATAGGCCTTGATTATTTTTATACCCATAGCCCGCGTGAAGTTCAAATGGAAGCTTTAGAAGACCAGATTAAAATAGCTTTAAAGCATGATTTGCCTATTATTTTCCATGTCCGCGAAGCTTTTGATGATTTTTGGCCCATTTTCGATAAATACCCAGGTATACGAGGGGAATTACATAGTTTTACAGATTCAAGTGAGAATTTACAAAAGGCCTTAGACCGTGGTCTATATATTGGTGTGAATGGAATTAGTACGTTTACTAAAGATGAGACCCAAAAAGAAACCTTCGATTCTATTCCGCTGGATAGGTTATTGTTCGAAACGGATGCCCCTTTCTTGACTCCTGCGCCATTACGTGGTAAAGTAAACGAGCCCGCGTATGTGAAGCTCGTAGCTCAATATCATGCAACTCGCCGAGGTTTAAGCCTTGAAGATATTGCCGCTGCAACTACCGCAAACGCCCGTACGTTGTTTCGTTTAACAGCGCTCTCTTAAACCAAAACACCACCACAAAAAAATTCCAATTCTTAACGGAAGACTTTTATATGGCCAATGAACAATACACAATTCCTGATGGGCTTTTTGAAGCAGAACCAACTGCGGATTTTTCAGAGCAACCAGAAATTCAAGAAGTTCAGCAATATACCCCTGAACCACAAAGTACTCATTTTAATGCTTACGAATACCAACAAGAATTAAAGTCCCGCCTATACGCCGGTCGTCAAACAGCAATTGCTATGGAAGAAAATAAACATAAAATACTTAAAGCTGCGAAGGCAATCATTATAAAGCCAAAACCTATTTTAGCTGAGCTTATTGAAGCAGAAAGTAAAATCGGTGGCCGACCTTGGAAAATTATAGAAATCAAACGAAAAGAAAAAAGCAAAAAAGCTGAAGAAATGGATTATCGACTCTGGGAAGAAAAAGGCGGATGGTTCTTTGGATATACTAACGGTAAGGATATTAAATTAGAAGATACAACTATTCACTACATTTTTAAACCTGACAGCATCGAAAAACGTTTTCATGGTCGGACCTTCCCGATGAACGATGGCGAAGAGCGAACCTTAATACAGGCTATTCAACTATTTGATGATGCTGTTATGGAAGAACTATATCCAATTGATCAAGCGCTTTCGGATCTTAAAAAAGATGATTTCCGCTTAGCTGCGTAGTCATCCATAAGCTATAATAAGAAGGTGAAAAACGAGGTGATATATCTTGATCACGCGGCTGCGACGCCGCTCGATCCAAAAGTGCTTGCGGCCATGATGCCGTACTTTTCTGATGACTTTTTTAATCCTTCGGCGCCGTATGCTCCGGCTATTATGGTCCGTCGATCGTACGATGCTGCTAAGGACACTATTGGTCGAGCCATTGGTGCGCGTGGTGACGATATTATTATTACCGCTGGGGCAACAGAATCTATTAACTTAGCTTTTTCGAGTATTGGTGGGCACGTCGTTACCGCTAATATTGAACACCATGCGGTTTTAGCGGCTGTTAAAAACTTCGAACATACAATTGTAGAGGCGGACAGCCGGGCGGTTGTTTCGGCGGAATCTATTCGCCAAGCAATTCGGCCAGATACTCGACTGGTGAGTATTGCGCTGGCCAACAATGAAGTTGGTACCATTCAACCACTTCGCGATATTGCTGAAGTTATCAAAAAAGAACGGAATGCTCGCTTAGCTCGTGGCGACCATACACCAATTTACTTACATAGTGATGCCTCGCAAGGTGTTGGTCAGCTAGATGTTAACGTCGCCAGGTTGGGCGTTGATTTACTTACCTTGAATGCAGCTAAGGTATATGGCCCGAAGCAAGTTGGCCTATTATGGTCGGCACCGTTTGTTGAGTTGAAGCCGTATATTGTTGGTGGTGGTCAAGAGCGTGGCATTCGAAGTGGCACTGAAAATGTAGCCGGCACTATTGGTTTTGCGAAAGCCATGGAACTAGCCAGTGAGCACCGTGGCTTCGAATCAAAACGGCTTATGAAGCTCCGCGATACAATGCAGAAAACCTTAACCGATGCTTTTGCAAAAGCCGTCCTTTCCGGCCATCAACGCCACCGATTAGCCGGCCATTTACATATTTCGTTTCCTGGAATTGATGCAGAGCGAGTATTATTCGGTTTAGAAAATCGCGGAGTTTTAGTGGCGACTGGTAGTGCCTGTGCGGCAAACAAAGGTACGCGTTCGCATGTATTGAACGCTATCGGCTTAGCATCGGAAGTAGCTGATGGTAGTTTACGCATAACGTTAGGGCACCTTTCAACGGACGAAAATTGCCAACAGGCAGCGGCTATTATTATTGAAGAAGTGACAAAAGAATACGCTCGGGTAGGCCGTTAATGAAATGGCTTATTAGTATCGGGGTATTGGTGGTAGTATTTATCGCCTTAATAACAGTCTACTTGCAGCCGAATAGTTTTATGGGTTGTAACTCAGCCCCAAGCGCGAGCAAAGACTGTGCTAAATCAGATGCGATTGTCGTGGTAAGCGGTGGAGACACCCAAGCCCGCACTGAATCAGGCATTGCCTTATACAAAAATGGATGGGCTGATACACTCATTCTTTCAGGCGCAGCCCAGGATAAAACTGGCCCAAGCAATGCCGAAGCAATGCAAGTCCAGGCGGTCCAAGCTGGTGTACCGCTATCGGCAATTATTATTGATAGCGATGCCGAATCTACTCAGCAAAATGCCGCCAATACTAAAACGATATTTAGCGACCGTGGCTATGACGATATTATATTAGTTACGTCAGGGTATCACCAACGACGGGCTAGTCTAGAATTTAACAAACGCGCCGAACAGGTAAATATACGAAATTATCCCGTGACGCAAGATAGTGACTGGAACTGGTTCTGGTGGCTAACCCCAAGAGGCTGGTGGTTATCGGGTGGTGAATTAGTAAAAATTATTGCCTTTTATATTGGAGCGACAACATGACAAAAGTATACGTAGGCATGAGTGGTGGTGTTGACTCGTCGTTAACAGCGGCACTTTTAGTCGAGCAAGGCTATGACGTTACGGGCGTGTATATGAAAAACTGGACCCAAGATTTACCCGGTATGAAATGCCCATGGGCTGATGACCTCGCCGATGCCAAACGGGTTGCTGTGCAACTTGGTATTGATTTTAAAGTTTTTGATTTCGAAAATGAGTACAAACACAAAGTCGTAGACTACATGATTGAAGAATATAAACTGGGACGCACACCGAACCCGGATATTATGTGCAACCAAGAAGTGAAGTTTAAAATCTTTCTGGAAACTGCTTTAGAAGACGGTGCTGATTTGATTGCTACCGGACACTATGCACGGGTAAGGCACGAAGAAGGGCGCTCAAATGGCCAACTTGTGCAAGCTGTTGATACTAATAAGGATCAGACCTATTTCCTGTATCGCGTTACGGGTGAAGCTTTAGGAAAAGTCCTTTTTCCGTTAGGTGAATTTAAGAAGCCGGAAGTTCGTGAAATGGCGAAGGCTCGCGGGTTATTTACGGCAGCTAAAAAAGATAGCCAGGGTATTTGTTTTGTAGGGCAGATTGGTATTCGTGAATTCTTAAGTCAATATGTTGAGCAGAAGGCTGGTTCGATTATTGATAAGCAAACCGGCAAGGTGCTTGGGCAACATGATGGGGCAATTTTTTACACCATTGGGCAACGCCATGGTTTGGATGTTGGCGGTGGCCTGCCGTATTACGTTGTTGGTAAAGACATGGACAAGAACGAAGTCTATGCGACGACTAATTTAAACGATGATGCTTTGTGGCGACCACAACTTAACCTAACGAGCGCTCATTGGATAAATGAAACCCCTGAAGCAGGCGAATATCAGGTAAGGGTTCGACACCGAGCGGCGCTCATTCCAACTCAGTTATCATTTAATGATGATGGCTCAATTGAACTTACACTTGATAATGCTGAACGAGCCGTTGCACCTGGGCAATCGGTAGTAATTTATAATAATGAAATATGTATTGGCGGCGGCATTATAGCTTAAGTGTTTTCTCAGGTATCGACTGTATAGTACTCATGTAAGGTATTTAAGAGACTTCACCTGCGAGGAATACCTTATTATCCAAGCTCTTTTTATTTGAAGCTCTTGCCCTAGAGCTTCAAGTCATAATAAAGCCACCTCACGCCCACCCGGAGGTGGCTTTTTGTTATCTGCTCATATATAATAACCCCTTATGAACGCTCAAGATATTCGCAACTCATACCTAGAATTTTTTAACCAACGCGACCACGCAATTATTCCTCGTGCGCAGCTAATTCCGTTTAACGACCCGACAACCTTATTTACGGGTAGTGGTATGCAGCCACTTTTACCTTTTTTATTAGGTGAGCAGCACCCCTCTGGTGTTCGTCTAGTTGATAGCCAGACATGTTTACGAGCTCAAGACATTGAAGACGTTGGTGACAACCGGCACACAACCTTTTTTGAAATGCTCGGTAACTGGAGTATGGGTGATTATTTTAAGGAGCAGCAAATTCGTTGGTTCTTTGAATTTTTAGTTGATGTTGTAAAACTCGACCCAACAAAATTATACGTAACGGCTTTTATTGGCGACGAGAAAAACGGCATTCCTCGCGACGATGAAGCGGCAAATATTTGGCAAAAAGTATTTACTGAACGCGGCATTGAAGCTGACATTGTTGAAGTCGGCTCGCAAGCGGATGGTGATGTTCGTGGTATCAAACCAGGTGAACGTATTTTCTTCTACGATGACGGCGAAAACTGGTGGAGCCGAGGCGGCGGCCTAGAAAAAACTCCTATCGGTGACCCGTGTGGCCCGGATAGCGAAGTATTTTATGACTTTGGTCCAGAGAACCATGCTGAAGGTTTTGGCTTGGCGCACCCTGCTAGCGACAGCGGCCAATTTATGGAAATTGGTAACCAAGTATTTATGCAGTATCGACGAAATGAAGATGGCAGCTTTACGCCGCTTGAAAAACAAAACGTTGACTTCGGTGGTGGGCTAGAACGGATTGCCGCTGCTCAAATTAATAGCCCTGACGTATTCCGAATTAGTTTGTTATGGCCAATTATCGAAAAAATCCAAACGTTAAGTGGTAAGAAATACGAAAGCAACACTGCGAGCATGCGGGTAATTGCTGACCACCTTCGGGCAGCAACTTTCTTAGCGGTTGATGGCGTTAAGCCAGCTAACAAAGAACAAGGCTACGTTATGCGTCGTTTGCTACGCCGAGCTATTCGGTTTGCGTTTGACCTGGGTATTGAACAAAACTTCTTCGAAGAAATTGTACCTGTTATTGCTGACTTATATGCAACCGACTACCCAGAAGTAGCGGCGGCTCGTGATGAAGTGATTGCGACGCTGGTTAAAGAAGAAAAAGTATTCCGTCAAACCCTACGAAAAGGCCTCAAAGAACTTGAGAAGTTTTCTGCAACTGGAATTACTGGTTCGGAATTATTTACACTCTACGATACTTTCGGTTTCCCGGTTGAACTATCGACTGAAGAAGCTTTTAAGCAAGGTATTACTTTATCGGAAAGCTGGCGCCAAGAATTTGATGCCAAGATGGAAGAACAACGAAACCGTTCGCGTACAGCCACAAAAGGTGAATTTAAAGGTGGCTTAGCGGGTGACGATTTGATTCATAAAAAATACCACACAGCGACACACTTGTTACAATCTGCCCTTCGCGAAATATTAGGTAATGAACTTCGCCAACACGGAAGCAACATTACCGATGAACGTTTGCGTTTTGATTTCAATTTAGATCGAAAAGTGACACCTGAAGAAATTGCTAAGGCGGAAGAATTAGTGAATGGTTGGATTGCAGAAGATCTTCCTGTCAGCTTTAAGCTATACCCAACCCAAGAAGCGCTTGATATGGGCGCAATCGGCCCATTCGGCGAACGTTATGGCGATGAAGTGAAGGTATATCAAATGGGTGAAGGCGGCCACATTGCTAGCCTGGAGATTTGTGGTGGGCCCCACGTAGATCATACCGGCCAACTAGCGGAAGACGGAAAAGTCTTCAAGATTACTAAGGAAGAAGCGTCAAGCGCCGGTATTCGACGCATTAAAGCGTCGCTTGTTTAGTACGGTTTTTGCTTCATAACCGACAATGCTTTTGCAACAATTTTAGAGTTTGGAATTACAAGCTTCGGGTCAATTTGTACGAGTGCATCAACGAATTCCCCTAATTCAAGTTTTCCAGAGTATGCTCCTCGATAGCTCCATGATTCTTCGTCTGAAGTGGATGTATCTTGTTGTGTACCATCTTCTGTTTCGTTACGCTCAAACCTAAGCATATTTCGATAGGTCGGTGCTGGTGGAAGGTATATATCGTCGGTAAGTATGCTGGCGTTATACTCAAGGTGGTCAATATTCAAACAAAGCTCATCAAGGATTTTTCTGGTTTCATGAATATCTGTTTTGAAACGTTTCTCATGAACAATTTCCATAGTTGTATATGGATCAATGATAATACTTGCGCGTTGATAGATGTGTGTATCGCTACTACTATCAATATCTTCAATCGCTTGGTTGATATCTGCGCCCCAAATGCTTTTAGGTAAACCGCAAGAATTCAAATACGACGCTAACTCGTCCATATCTATAAAACCGCTATAGAGTGTGCTATCGCCGTTCTCGACAATTAATACCGGTCGTTTATCAACAATTGCAATACGACAGTGTGTCCCGTCATTCCATTTAAAGGTGACGTTTATGGGGTTTTCTGCCTCGTATTGCAAGGGAAACTGCATGAGTATATCCACTCCACTGAGCTCGCGCTCTCCTGGGGCAACCTTAGTGACGTAGGCATTATCAATGCGACGAATTCCAGCAGGAAGTTTACCATCTGGTGCTCGTAAGACTTGATAATCGGTTGCTTTAAGTATAGAAGGGTACCCATCGAGATATTCGTGAACATTCTCATTAACGTATGTTTCCATGTCGGTAACCAGAAGTTCAGTATGAGGCGGAATCTGAGGTTCAGACTCGCTATTTTTATGAGGCCTTATCATCGTAATTTTATATCATGATTTACTTATAAATACAAATGGAAGCCAATTTTTATCAATAGCGCGAGCATTTTGCTTACCACTAATGTTATAATGGACAGCAACTATGGTATTAGAAAAATTTAGAACGAAGCGCAAGCCATCCAATGACGATTACATCGTAGCATTGGATATAGGAACCGAATTTGTAAAGGCGCTGATTGCTAAAATTGAGGGTGAAGAACTTAAGATTGTGGGCGTTGGCCGTTCACGTCAAGAAGTAAGCGATATGCATTCTGGGGCTATTGCTGATATTGCTGGTGTTGTACGTAATTGTGAAGAAGCTTTAGCTGACGCCGAAGAGCAAGCTGGCCTACAGGCGAAACGTGTCGTCATTGGTATTGCTGGTGAACTCGTAAAGGGTGTAACCGATACTATCCGTTACCGCCGCCCACAACCCGACCGCCCGCTAGATGATTCTGAGATGGAATTCATCATCGAAAAGGTACAGGAACGAGCTCAAATTAAAGCTCAAAAACAAATTGCCTTAGAGACTGGTAATAATGAAGTCGAAGTAAAACTTGTAAACAGTGCCCTTGTTGGTATCCACATTGATGGCTATAAAGTCAGTAACCCGATTGGCTTCCAAGGCCGTGACGTAGCGGTACAAATTTATACCGCCTTTGCACCGATGGTACACATTGGAGCGCTAGAACGAGTAGCTGATGAGCTGTCGTTAGAATTGTTAGCGGTTGCTGCTGAACCATTTGCCGTCAGCCGGAGTGTGCTTGGAAACGATGCTAATAGCAACTTCACCGCCATATTACTTGATATGGGTGGTGGTACTACCGACATTGCGGTTGTAAATGACGGTGGTGTAGAGGGAACTAAGATGTTCGGAATCGGTGGTCGTAGCGTGACGCAAACAATTGCCAGCGATATGAACCTTCCTTATAAAGATGCCGAAAAACTTAAGGTAAATATTGATCATGAACAAATTAAAGCTTCAGTTAAAAAAGAAGTAAATGATGCTATCGATAAAACGCTTGAAGTTTGGATTGCCGGTGTTGAACTTGCCTTAAGTGAATTTGATTCAGTCGATCATTTACCTAATAGAATTCTACTTTGTGGTGGTGGTTCAAGTCTCGAAAAAATTGTTGATATTTTGAATGAACCTACGTGGCATAAAGAATTACCGTTTACTAAAAAACCGACCGTTCACCATATTAACCCCTCTGAAGTGATTGGTGTTGCCGATGCTACCGGCGATGTTACCGACCATACTTTCATTACCGCCATGGGCTTGCTAAGGGTGGGATATGATACACTTATAGGGAGTGGTGAGGGAGATACGATAAAGGATAAATTTAATCGGCTTCTGAAAATCTAGTATGAATAAAGACGTTATTTACATCGATGTTGACGACGACATTACGGCCATTATTGGCAAAATAAAAAAGGCTAAAGAAAAAATCGTCGCTTTAGTACCGCCCAAACGGGCCGGTGCTCTTCAAAGTGCGGTAAACTTACGGCTATTGGACCGTATGGCTCGTGCCGAGAAAAAGCAATTGGTATTAATTACCAACAACCAAGCATTGATTGCGCTTTCAGCCAGTGCCAAAATTCCGGTTGCTAAAAACCTACAGACAAAACCAGAAATTGCCGAAGTAGCTGCCTTAGTAGTTGCCGACGACGATGACATTATCGACGGTTCCGACCTTCCGGTTGGCGATCATGCCAAAACCGTCAAAGTAAAAGACGGCACGGCTGTTGCTGCAACTTCAATGCGCAGTGATGACATTGATGCTACCGACTTAAATATCGACGGTGAAACCGTTACGGGCCCTGTCGCAGCTTCAACTATCGCTAAATCGAGCATGGCGAAAACCGCCAAGAACGCAAAAAAATCAAAAATCCCAAACTTTGATACTTTCCGTAAAAGATTGTTTTTAGGTATTGGCGGTGGCGTAGCCCTCATTGCCTTGTTAATTTGGATGTTTGTATTTGCTCCGGCGGCAACTGTAATAATTACAGCCAGCACCACACCGGCCCCAGTCAGTTCATCAATTACACTGGGCGGCCCGGTGGCAACGGATTTTTCAAAAGGAATTATTAGCTCGGTATCGCAACAAAATCAGAAGGACGAAGTGGTTGAGTTTGAAGCGACTGGACAACAAGATGTGGGTGAAAAAGCTACCGGCACACTTAAGATTAGTAAGCTAACACCCGCTGCTTACGGAGTTCCAGCCGGAACGCGTTTCACGAGCACAAATGGTACGGCATTTTTGACAAATAGTGCTGTAACTATTCCTGCTAGCACGCCTTGCTTCCCAGCTTATTGTGCGCAATCGGTAACCGTCGACGTTACGGCGGCTCAATCCGGTACAGGCTCAAATGGTATATCGGGGAATGCTAGTGGGCCAGATGGTACAACTGGAGCATTTCAAGGAGCGACTGCTGGCGGAACCACAAAGGTTGCTCGGGTTGTTTCAGCAGATGACATCGAACGTGCTCAAGGTCAGTTGGTGGGAGCTTCCACTGATGCTCAAAAAGCAGAGTTAAAAAAGAAATTTACAAACGGAGAACTGATTATCGATAGTAGCTTTACTGTCGATCGAGGTGCGATTGTTTCAGTACCTGCCTCTGGAGCTGAAGCGGCAGACGGCAAGGCTAAGCTAACCGTTCCAACTACATACTCAATCCAAGCTGTTTCTAAAAACGACCTTGATACGTACCTACGCAAAAACCTCGAATCTAATTTAGATGATAAAAAGGCTCAAAAGGTATACGGTACTGGTGTTGACCAAGCGACCATTAGTAATTTCCGAAAAGACGGTGCAGTTATGATGGCTTCGATTAATTCAAAGGGTAGTGTTGGCCCGGTCATTAATGAAGATGCAATTAAAGAGGAAGTAAAAGGCAAGCGCTACGGTGAAGTGCAGCAAAGCCTTGAAACGATGAATGGTATTAAAAGTGTCGATGTACAGTTCTCCTATTTCTGGGTACGTACCGTTCCGAATAACACCGACAAGGTAACCATCGAGTTCAAAGTTCAAGATGAGTAGCCGAGCTTTAATGAGTTTGGATGTGGGTGAAAAGCGTATTGGTGTTGCGGTTGCCGATGACGCTGTGCGAATTGCTGTTCCATTTACGACAATTGAAGTTGACGGTAATGAAGTGACAGTAATTGCCGAGATTGCGATTAATCAAGCCGCTCAAGTAATTGTGATTGGCTATCCGCGCAACCAACAAGGTGAAGCGACCGCACAAACCAATTACGTTGAAAAATTTGCTGAACAATTGAAAGATATTGGTCCGGAATTGGTTTTTCAAGATGAATCACTTACCAGCGTTATCGCTGAACAGCGCCTCATAAACCAAAAGAAGCCGTATTCTAAGGGCGATATTGATGCCCAGGCTGCCTGTATTATTTTGCAAGATTACATGGAGACGCAATATGGATATTAAGCCCGTCCGGCGTCCAACTCAAAATCCGGGTCAACCCAATCAACCGCCTCGGCCGCTTCAGCCCGTACAACCGCCGCAGCCCCCACTTGCGCAACCGCCTATCCCTCCAATCGCGGAAGCACCGGCGCCGCAGCCGATTAATAGTGATGATTCTGGTATTAAAAAGGTACGCAAACGTAAAAAATTGCTTATTATTATCGCTAGCCTGATAGCCCTACTTATTATTACGGCTGCATCATTGTGGGTTTGGTACCAAGTTGAGCTGTCTCCGGCGAATGCCAAGAACGACGACAAGGTTCGCGTTGAAATTGAAGCGGCTAGTACACCTGATGAAATCGCTACTGTCCTTAAAGACAAAGGTGTCATACGCAGTAAGCCGGCTTTTTTGTGGTATACCCGCCTGAGCGGCGTTCAGAATAGCCTTCAAGCTGGTGATTATATGCTAACGCCTTCGGAATCTACTCCGCAAGTTGTTGAACACCTCGTAAAGGGGAGTGTCGACACTTTTACGATTACTTTTTACCCGGGTGCTACCTTAGTCGATAAGGTCACCAAGCCGGAAAACCGAAAAGATGTTACATCTGTACTGGAAAAAGCCGGTTTCACGGATGCAGAGATTGCTGCGGCGCTCGGAAAGACCTACGACCACCCGCTCTTTCAGGATAAGCCTGCCACTGCTGACCTTGAAGGTTACATTTTTGGCGAGACCTACCAATTTAACACCGGCGTTAGCGTTGAAGATGTATTAACAAGAACTTTTGATGAATTTTATAAATGGGTTGTGCAATATAACCTTGTTTCGGCATATAAAGATCGCGGCCTGAGCCTTTATCAGGGTATTACATTGGCATCAATCGTTCAGCGTGAATCCGGTGGGGATGACAAAGCGCAAATCGCCCAAGTATTTTATAGCCGCTTAGCAATTAATATGCAGCTTGGTTCGGATGTTACGTATCAGTACATCGCTGATAAAACCGGGGTAACTCGTGACCCTTCACTTGACTCTCCTTATAACACCCGCCGGTACGCTGGCTTGCCTCCTGGGCCAATTGCTGTTCCTGGTTTAGCAGCACTACGAGCGGTGGCCATGCCTGCGAGTGGTGACTACTTATATTTCCTTAGTGGCGATGACCATGTCACATATTACGCACGCACCCTGGATGAGCATGAAGCGAATATTGTGAACCATTGTCTGCAAAAGTGTCAGATCATTTAACCCTGGTGAGTCCGGACTTGACAAAAGACTATAGTTATAAAATAAATTGACTAAAAAAGCTATAGTTGATATACTTAAATAAGCACATTTTGTGAATCTATCTACTAGTGATACCAAGGTCCGAATCGGCCAGTAACACCTGCGAGTGGGGTACAGAAACACAAATGGGCCTATCTGAAATGTCGTACGGAAGCAAGAACACTATAATAATTAACACTGGTCGACACGCATCCTTTTCTTTGTTAAAAAGAAGCAAGACAGAGTACGGTAGAAGCCCTCGAGAGAAATCCGAGCGGCAGGAGAACGATAATTCGTAATGATTTTACGAGCGGTAGCAATGCTACTGCCAATGGTGGGACAATTGCGGTGAAGCCTCAGGCTTTACCTTCAACACAACCAGCTAAGCGATCCCCTAAGGGTCGTGTTAAATCGTCAACCGTCGCTATTTATACTAGCGTATTCGCCCTCCTTGTGTCGGTGATTGCTATTGGTTACCGTGCTCCTGAACAGGATGTCACGGCCGCTTCTGCTGCGCCGGTTGCAAATGCGTCTAGCATTTCCGCTGATCAACCAGCCGTAAATGACGTGGTTGCCAATGATATTGCCGCTTCTGTAGCTGCAGCATCAAACCTCGCTATTGCACCAAACGTTGCCGAGCGAGCTGTTTCAACCCGTGTGCAAACACAGTACGCTTCAAGCGATGTAACCAGCTCAATTAGTAAACCAACGATTGTGCAGCTTTCTACGGCTAGCCGAAATATTACTAAGTATTCTGTTGTCGCTGGCGATACTGTCGATAGCGTTGCTGCTAAATACGATATTTCTGCCGATACCATTAAATGGGCGAACAACCTTACTACTAATGCATTAGCTGCTGGTTCGACAATTGATATTCTGCCTCGCGATGGTATTGTTTACACCGTTAAGGCTGGCGATACCGTTCAGAGCCTTGCTGATAAATACAAGGCTGACGGTTCACTTATTACCACCTACAATGACCTTGAAATTAGCGGCCTTACTGCTGGTTTAAAGATTGTTATTCCTGGTGCACAGCTTCCAACTAATGAACGACCTGGCTATAGTGCTCCTGTCGTCCGCTCAGCTACTGGCGGTACTTACATTACTGGTTATAGCTCGGGCTTCTCAAACGGAAGTACCTGGTTCATTAAGCGCGGCACACCAAACCTTGGTTCGTACGCCAACGGTAACTGTACGGCTTACGCCTTTGACCGCCGGGCTGAACTTGGTCGCCCAGTCGGCCAACGATGGGGTAACGCTGGTTCGTGGGCAACCAATGCTCGTAGCGCCGGTTACACAGTGAACCGTACTCCAGCTGCTGGTGCAGTCATCCAGGACTCTGGCCACGTAGCTATCGTTGAGGAAGTTCTTCCTAACGGTGACCTGCGATTAAGCGAGATGAATGCTCGTGTATCTGGTGGTGGTTACAATATTGTATCCGGCCGTAATCTACCTGCCAGCCAGGTAGGCCAATACTACTACATTCACTAGAATGTAAACTGATAATCAATTGCCTCTGTCAAAACAGGGGCAATTGTGTTATAATTAGAGTATATGTTCGTTGATACCGCTAAAGTATTTGTTCAAGCAGGACGCGGCGGCGATGGGGCCGTTAGTTTTCGTCATGAAATTTATATTGATATGGGCGGTCCAGACGGCGGTGACGGCGGTAAAGGTGGAGACGTTGTCTTCGTCGCTAGCGAAAACGTCAACACACTTCTCGATTTCCGTTACAAGCCCGAGTTAAAAGGTGAACCAGGTTCTGCCGGTACTAAACGTGATCGTCACGGTAAAATGGGCGCAACCAAGTACGTTAAAGTACCTATGGGTACAATCGTACGCCGTGATGGTGAAATTATTGCTGACTTAACTGAAGACGGCCAAGAAGTAGTCGTGGCCAAAGGCGGTGATGGTGGTTTTGGAAATGCTCACTTTAAATCATCTGTTCGCCAAGCACCTCGCATCGCCGAAAAAGGTGAGCTAGGTGATACGTTTGAAGCTGAACTTGAATTGAAATTATTAGCCGACGTTGGTTTGGTTGGCTTCCCTAATGCCGGTAAGTCTACCTTCCTAAGCGTGGTAACAAATGCTCAACCGGAAATTGCCGATTATGCGTTTACGACGCTATCTCCAAACTTAGGGGTCGCCGACGTTGATGATGGTAGCTTACTGATTGCAGACATTCCTGGTCTTATTGAAGGCGCAAGCGAAGGTAAAGGCCTTGGTGATGCATTCTTGCGCCACGTAGAGCGTACGGCAGTTATATTGCACCTTATTGATGCTTACGACAACGATGTCGCTAAATCGTACACTATTATTCGTAAAGAGCTTGAAGCCTACAGTACTAGCCTTATTACCCGTCCAGAAGTTGTGGCTCTGACGAAAACCGAAGGTCTTGATGACGATATCATCCAAATGCAAATGGACCTTCTGAAAACTGTGGCAGGGGATACACCAATGTTTGCCATATCTTCTCCAGCTCATACCGGGCTTAAAGAAGTCCTCCGTGAGCTTCGCCGTAAGGTTGAAGCAGTACGTATTGCTGAAAAAGAAGAAAATAAAGATATCGATGAAGGAATGGCTGTCATTACGCTGAATAAAGACCAAGAAATGCTGGCTTGGAAAATTAAAAAGCGTCAATCTGGTGAAGGTCTTGTCTATGAAGTTCGTGGCCACAAAATTGAAAAGTTTGCTCGTCGAACCGACTTTGAATCACACGAAGGTCTTAATCGTTTACGTGACATCATGAAAAAGATGGGTATTACCCATGCCTTAAACCGAGCTGGCGCTGACGGTGCCTCAATTATTCGTATCGGTTTAGATGAATTCCCTCTTGTTGAACAAGCTGATTAAATTCAGTATTGACAAACACAGAACTAAATGCTACAATACTCCCCAAGCTAATGGTTGAGTTTACTCTCATTGGATTCATTAAAAATTCGACAGTGTATAATACGCATTTCATCGGTACGAGACGCTAAAGATTTTTATTCAAGAAGTTTTCTTGGGTTGAAACCTTTAGCGACTCGCTATCGGTGCCTCTTCGGATAAGAGGTAGTTCGTCGGTACGGCCCCATGTGCTCGTATCGATCCTGCTTCACCAAGTGAAAGGAAAGTCACATGATGAATTCCATCTGTTCCGGCTCCCCGCCGGCCATGGCCTCGACCAAGATGAACTCGTCCAAGATGATCCACCTCGTCGGCGCCATCGCCGAGGGCTGCTCCGCCGCCCCCGTCGCGCTCTCGACCTGACCAGCCGGCATCGCCGCCGCCCGGCATAACGCTCCCCGGGAGTAAATGCTAGGCCGCGACCCGCTCGCGATCAACGGAACCCAGCAGGTTCCAGCTCAGCTCGTCGCTGACTGGAACCTGCTGGCTCGATCTACTTGACGCACCTGGATGCTCATTACTACACTGTCGGATTTTGACAAACTTCTCCCAATTGGGAGTTCTTTTTATATAAGGTATTGACATTATTATATATAAGTGCTATAATACACATAGATTACGTACGGGTTCGCCCTGACCGCGGTCTAGCACAATCGAACAAATCCAAATTCACTCAAAGTCTTTAAACAGATAAGGCGGTGTCTTGTACACCAGCGGGTTTACCTAGCTTTTTCAAACTTCCGTTCCCACACACTGGTTGTGGATGACGCTAAACAGCTCACGAGAAAGGAGAACTAGTGTTCACCAGCGGTTTCGAATGACCGTGCTTTCACTGACATAACCCGTAGCTAAAAAGCTACATCGTCAGGTTGCCGTCACAATTGAGGGACGAAGTACTCAGCAGATCTTAACCATCGCGAGAGCGTGACATTAGCTTCTGCACATTCTTCTGGCTATAAAGCCCCCGGAGCATTCGCCAAGCAACCCCGCCATGGGATGCTAAGAGCGAGTTGTGATACTTGTTTAAAAGATTCAAATAAATTTAATAGAGTGGAAGGGTGTCCGGCTGAAAAGCTGGGCACCCGACCATTCGGTTTGTTCAACCGCGCCCCATTCATTTGGGGCGCTTACTTTTATATTTAAATAACATTCACAAGCTATAATAGAAGCTATGGACCAAACTTTTTTCTTTTACGACCTTGAAACCTCCGGCCTCAATCCACGCGAAGACCGTATTATGCAATTTGCCGGTATTCGGACTGACCTTGATCTAAATCCAATCGGTGAACCCTATAATATTCTTGTTAAGTTAAACGATGATACCTTGCCGAGCCCAGATGCTC
Organism: Candidatus Saccharimonadota bacterium; assembly: GCA_028289065.1. Classification (GTDB taxonomy): domain Bacteria; phylum Patescibacteriota; class Saccharimonadia; order Saccharimonadales; family Saccharimonadaceae; genus Microsaccharimonas. The sequence goes on along the minus strand of JAQGHA010000009.1, from coordinate 97,193 downwards.
TAATGGTGACGGGTATTACGCCACAGCAAACCCAAGCCGATGGCTACACTGAAGCCGAGTTTTCCAAGCTCCTAATGGAAGAAGTATTTACGCCTGGTACTATTGCCACTGGGTTTAACAGCATACGCTTTGACGATGAATTTATTCGAGCGCTTTTTTGGCGCAACTTTTACGACCCCTACGCTTGGTGTTGGAAAGATGGGCGTGCACGCTGGGACTTACTTGATGTCGTTCGGATGACGCGAGCCCTTCGTCCGGAAGGCATTGTATGGCCAGTGGTAGATGGTAAGGCGAGCAACCGCCTTGAGCTTCTATCGAAAGAAAACGGCATCGACCATTTCAAAGCCCACGATGCTTTAAGTGACGTTGAAGCCCTGATTGCGGTAACGAAGCTTATTAAAACCAAGCAGCCAAAATTATACAGCCACCTGTTTGCCTATAAGGATAAGAAGCTGGTGCAAAAATTGGTTAACCTGGACGATAAGCAACCGTTTGTATATGTGAGCGGTCAGTATGATGCCGAATACGAAAAAGCCACCGTTGCCTTCCCGCTGACGTCTGGTAAAAATGGTAACGTTGTAGTGTACGATTTGCGGTATGACCCAACGCCTTTTGTGCAACTATCACCGCAAGACTTACAAAAGAAGTTCTTTGCAAGCTGGGAAGAGCGCAAAAAAGATGACTTTATTAAACTGCCAATAAAGGAGCTGCAATATAACCGCGCGCCAGCCGTTGCTCCACTTGGAGTACTTGAACAACAGGGTGGTTGGGAACGGATTGGTCTTGATGAGGCTACTATTAAACAGCACCGCTCAATTCTTCTTTCAACGCCGTCCTTTGCCGAAAACATCCGTAGTTTGTATGAGAACAAGCCAGAATATAAAAAGGCGACCGATCCCGAGGCTCAGTTATACGACGGCTTCGTATCCGACACTGACACACTGCGAATTGAAAAGGTTCGCAATAGTAACCAGCAACAATTAGCTGACTTACACCCAGAATTTAACGACGAACGCTTAAACGGACTACTACTTCATTACAAAGCACGCAATTATCCGAGAAGTTTAGCGGAAGATGAAGCCGTAGCCTGGGAAGCATGGCGCAGTGCCCATATTAAAGCCGCCTTACCTGGCTTTGTGGCTCGCTTGAATCAAATTGCCAGCACTACAACCGATGAGTCTAAGCAGTTCGTTTTACAAGAAATGCAGTTATGGGCTGAAAGCATTGTCCCGATTGACGAAGACTAACTTTGAACTTGAGAAGTAGCAGTAAGTTCAAGTATGAATGACTTGGCGATATAATTTATGATTCGAGCAAAGGTAAAGCCTGAAACTAGGGCAAAAATCTCAAGCATTTGACTCGCTTCAATGACGGTATTAGTACCAGGAATAATTCCGGCTAAGTAAAACATCATCAAAGCATGGCTAAAATGAATGCTGTCGAGGATGAGCAGCGCTGACATAATCAGGCAAATAAGGGTAATAATTTTTTTCATTTTTCGTCAATTTCTGTAAGTAAGTTTTAAAGAATATAACACCCCTGTTGGAGTGAACGCAAGCATGTGCGTAATGATGGCATACTAGAAAAAAGTCTGAAAAAAGTGTATAATTAGACGGTTATGTCAGAGGTTATACGTGTTACAGGTGCTCGCGAGCACAACCTAAAAAATATTAGTGTTGAGATCCCGCGCGACAAACTCGTTGTTATTACGGGTTTAAGTGGCTCAGGGAAATCAAGCTTAGCTTTTGATACCATTTATGCCGAAGGTCAGCGCCGCTACGTTGAAAGCCTTTCTAGCTATGCTCGGCAATTCTTGGGCCTTATGGAAAAACCGGATGTCGACCAAATTGAAGGTTTAAGCCCGGCTATTAGTATCGACCAAAAATCGACCAGCCGAAACCCACGTTCAACAGTTGCAACAGTCACCGAAATCTACGATTACTTACGTTTGCTATATGCTCGCATTGGTGTGCCGCACTGTCCAATTTGCGGTAAACCAGTTACCCGGCGAACACCCCAAGATATTATTGATGAAATTATGAAATTAGAATCAGGCTCTCGTTTGATGGTGCTGGCACCAATTGCAAAAGACAAAAAAGGTGAGTTCGCGCACATACCTGAACAATATCGGCGGCTCGGGTTCGCCCGTGCTCGCGTAGATGGCGTTGTGTATTCATTGGATGAGTATCCGACTCTTGATAAGAAGTATAAGCACAATATTGAAATTGTAGTTGATCGTATTGCAATGTCAGAAGATGTTCGCGGCCGCGTCACGCAATCAGTCGAGCAAGCGCTGGATGTTGCTGGTGGAGTGGTGGAAATTATGGATGTCGATTCTGAGCAATCATTTATTTACAGCCAACGGTACGCTTGTGTTGACCATCCAAATGAGGAAATTCCCGAGCTTGAACCTCGGCTGTTTAGCTTTAACGCGCCACAAGGTGCCTGCCCGGTATGTACTGGCCTTGGAAGCCGGCTGGAAGTTGACCCAGAGTTGGTATTTAACCCTAATTTATCAATTGCCGAAGGTTCGATTCGTCCGTATAATCGGGTAAATAGCGACGCTTGGTATATGAAACGTTTGAATGCCGTCGCCCAGTCACACAAGTTCAGCCTAAAGGTACCTGTGAAAGAAATGTCAGCCGCTGCTGTCGAAAAGATTTTATACGGAACGGGTGATGAAAAATATCGTATTTCACTTGGTGACGGACGTTCATATGATTCAACTTATGAAGGTGTAATACCTAACCTTGAACGCCGTTACAAGGAAACCGATAGTGACTTTATGCGTAAAGACATCGAACGCTTTATGCGTGATCGAGAATGTACTGCTTGTCATGGTGCTCGTTTAAAGCCGGTTGTATTAGCAGTAACAATCCACGGTTTGAACATTATGGATATCTGTACACTTGGTGTTGAGGACGCCTTAGACTTATTTGCAAATACTTTGAAGCTGGATGAACAAGAAGCTTTTATTGCAACCCAAATTCTAAAAGAAATCCAGGCTCGCTTAGGTTTTATGCATAATGTTGGTTTAAGCTACCTTGAGCTTTCACGAGCGGCTAATACGCTTTCCGGTGGAGAAGCCCAGCGTATCCGTCTGGCTACCCAAATTGGTTCAGGCTTGGAAGGTGTGTTGTATGTCCTTGACGAACCTTCGATTGGTTTACATCAACGGGACAACGACCGTTTGATCGCGACACTTAAGCACCTTCGTGACTTGGGTAACACGGTGCTTGTAGTTGAACACGACGAAGATACTATTCGCCAAGCTGATTACTTATTAGATATTGGACCTGGCGCTGGTGTGGCTGGTGGGGAAGTAGTGGCCTTCGGTACACCAGCTGAGGTTGCCTTAAACCCAGCCAGTATTACTGGACGATATTTGAGTGGCACTGAAAAAATTGAAATACCTAAAAAGCGCCGTTCAATCCAAAAAGACCGTGCGTTAGTTATTAAGGGTGCCCGTGAAAATAACCTTAAGAATATTGATGTTACCTTACCGCTTGGCTTGATGACCGTTGTGAGTGGCGTGAGTGGTAGCGGTAAATCAACGCTCATTAACGATATTTTGGCTAAAGAACTTTCGGCACGTTTGCACCGCGCGCACGCCATTCCTGGTGCTCACGATAACATTGAAGGTATCGACCAACTTGATAAAGTAATTGTTATCGACCAATCAGCAATTGGCCGGACACCACGCTCTAACCCAGCGACGTATACCGGTGTATTTACACCAATTCGTGAATTATTTGCTGGTACGACTGAAGCAAATATCCGTGGTTACAAAGCGGGGCGCTTTAGCTTTAACGTTAAGGGTGGCCGCTGTGAAAACTGTCAGGGTGATGGTGTTATCAAAATTGAAATGCACTTTTTGCCAGATGTGTATGTTACTTGTGATGTATGTAAGGGAAAACGTTACAACCGCGAAGCACTTGAAATTAAATTCAAGGATGCAACTATTAGCGATGTGTTAGACATGACTGTTGAACAAGGTGCGAAGTTCTTTGAGAATATTCCATCAATTGCTCGTAAGCTAAATACACTTGTCGATGTCGGTCTAGGCTATATTCGGCTTGGCCAACCAGCCACAACCTTTAGTGGTGGTGAAGCGCAACGTATTAAATTAGCTTCCGAACTTTCACGCCGATCAACTGGAAAAACACTGTATATTCTTGATGAACCAACAACCGGGTTGCACAGTGCTGACGTTAAACGACTGTTGGGTATTTTGCACAAACTTGTTGAAGGTGGAAATAGCATGGTGATTATTGAACACAACCTAGACGTTATCAAAAGTGCCGACCATGTGATCGATATGGGTCCTGAAGGTGGACAAGGTGGCGGTATGGTTGTAGCCAGTGGCACACCAGAAGCAATTACAAAAGTTGCCAAGTCGTTTACCGGCAAATACCTTAAAGAACTACTCTAGTCCTTCGATAAAATTAAGACACTAAACTCCGACATGTTGATGGACGCTTTCTTTGCATCATCAGCACTGATTATTTCAGTCGGTGTATCGTGAAAATCAGGGCTATAACCTTTCCAGCTGCTATTAAAACGCACTCGCCATTCGCCGCTATCTGGTAGGGATAGTTCGTAATTCTGTAGCCGGACTTTATCAAAATTAATAATGACCAAGGTATCATCTAGCGGGCCGCCCTTGTCCCAGCGGTGAAAACCAATAATGTTATTTGCATCATCTCGATGGAATAATTGGGTTGATTGACCAAGTAGTCCACGGGTATTATCAAAAGTATTTAGGCGCAGGTTGATTAAGTGCTGATGAGCTAAAACAATGCCGGCAAATTGGCCAGTTTTAGCCCAATCTAACATCTGCCAGTCATTGAAAGCACCTTCTTGCATAAACTCCTGTCCTTGCAGCAACATAGGTATGCCAGGGGCCGTTAAAGTGGCAGCGCTGGCCAGAAGTGTTCGTTGGCGGGCGAAGACGCTACCCGCATTGCCTGGTGTGACAGCTTCGTTTAATCGTACCGAACCATTGGCAGCGGTATCGTGTGAGTCGCTAAAAATAACTTTATCGAACGCATTACCAGTATAGGTATGGTCAAGTTCATATTTGATACCGTCTAATCGTGGCTGGTCAGGGTTGTTTGTAATACCTAAGCTATCGCGAATAACGTGCGGAAAGCCAATTTCCCATTGAGCGTTGAAACCCATACCGTCTTTTGTGGTTGGCTGAACAATGCCCGGGTTACTTGAGTTATCTTCGGCAATCAAGAGGGCGTTTGGGTTTATTTTATGAGCTAAGTTATTAATTTCGCCAAGTAAGCTCCAGGCATCGGTAATGTCAAGTTCCGGCTTATCGTTACTGCCGTCACTATTTCGCATATAAATAGTTGAATCAACCCGGAGGCCATCAATTTTAAATTCACTTAGCCACATGGCGACGTTATCAAGTATGAACTGTCGAACTTCGGCGCGGCCATAATCAGGACGGCCACCCCATGGTGTAACACCGCGCTCGTCGTTATAAAAATAAATACCTCCACGATCGTTTTCACTCCAGCCATCGTATTGCCATAAGTCAGTTTTATTAAAGAAGTGGTTGTACACGACGTCCAAAATGACGCCGATGCCTTTTTCGTGGCAGGCTTTTACAAACTCCAGTAAACCGCGCCGTCCACCATAGGCATGCTCAACTGAAAAGATATAATTTGGCGCATAGCCCCAACCATAACTTTGCGCCATGCTGGTAATAGGCATCAGTTCGATATAATTAACGCCTAAACTTTTTAGGTAGTCGAGTTTTTCGATAGCCGTATAAAACGTACCAGCAGTCGAAGCATCGGGGCGATGAAATGTTCCGATGTGTAACTCATAAATAATTGCTTTGTTATGTTCAACAGCTGAAAAATGTTCGGCATCACCCCATTTAAAATCGTGAACAACAATAATCGATGCACCGTTATCAGAATCGGTAAGCTGCCGGGCGTAAGGGTCGTTACGTTTGAGTTTTTCGCCTGATGGCGTAGTGATTTCGTATAAATAAGATTGACCAGCTTTAGCATCGACGTCATCAACGCTCCAGTAGCCTTTGCCATCGCTGGCCATAGGAATTTTTTTAGAATCGAACTCAACCGTAAGTAGCAGGTTGACTTCCTTGGCAAACGGCGCCCACACCGCAAAGTTCACACCATTATCGTGTAAAGTTGAACCAAGATGTTTGTTTACCTGATGCCCCATAGTGCTGATAAGTATGGAGGCATAAGCGCTATTTAGCAAGCTCGAAGGGGTTATTTACTACGGCTAAACAGTGTTTTGAATTGTTTTTTCACACCGTACCATAGAGCGTCACGGTTTTTCTTATCTTTGAGTAAGTGGATTGCAGGTGGGAGGACTGATATGAAAATGATAATGGCGATAATTGGCAGTAGGATTGTATCAATCTCAATACCCATAGATTCGAACACACCACCAAGTAGATACCCAGCATACGTAATACCAGCAGCCCATAGTAAAGCGCCGACAAGGTTAAAAGCTAAGAAGCGACGGTAGTTCATTTCGCCAGCCCCGGCGACAATTGGTGCAAAGGTACGGACAATTGGAATGAAACGGGCAATAATAATTGTTTTGCCGCCATGCTTATCATAAAAAGCTTGAGCTCGCTGAATATATTCTTGTTTGAATAAGCGAGCGTCTTGTTTTTTAAACAAGCGAGGCCCTAATTTTCGCCCGAACGTATACCCGACACTGTCGCCTAGAACTGCAGCGACAAACACAATCAATACGGCCAGGTGGATACTAATATCCAGGAAGCCGGAGTGAATCAAGAAGCCGGTGGCGAAGAGTAAACTGTCACCAGGTAAGAAAAAACCAATTAACAAACCTGATTCAGCGAATACAATTGCGGCCACACCTAAGATGCTTGCCCACTTAATAAATTCGATTAAATCAACACCCGGTATCATTACTCAAATTATAGCACGCCGCGCCTCTGAACTCTATTCGTCAAAATACTATAAATATGCTATAATTGATGGCAGTCACAACAACAGTTTAAAGGGGAGACACATGCACGAAATTACATTAAAACTAGACACACGCCAAGCGACTGGTAAGAAGGTTACTAAACTTCGCCAAGATGGTATTATTCCGAGTGTCGTCTATGGTGGTCAAGACGAACCAATATCAACACAATCTGCAGTAGTTGAAACAATGAAAGTTATTCGCGAAGCTGGCTTGCACACACCTGTGCACCTTACTATCGATGGTAAGAAGAAGCTCGCTATCATCAAGGACGTTGAAATCGACCCTGTAAAGCACGGCCTTTTGCACGTTGCTTTCCACGCCATTAAGCAAAACGACGTTATTACTACCCAAGTGCCAATTATTCTTACTGGCCTGGGCGAAAGCGCTGCTGAAAAAGCTGGCCTGATTGTGCTACAAGCTATTGAGCACCTTGAAGTTAAGGCAAAACCAGCCTTACTTCCTGAATCAATTGAACTATCAATTGCTCACCTTGAAACTGACGAAGATAAAATTACCGTTGCCGACATCGTTCTACCTGAAGGTGTTGAATTCGCTGACGCTGAGCAAGACCTTGAATTGGTTGTAGCCAATGTTTACGAACCAGCTGCCCTTGAAGCTGCTAACGAAGCAACTGCTGGTGATGCAACTATCGACGACGATGTTGAAGCTGAGAATGGTGCGGATACTCCACAAGATTCACAAGCTGAAGAAACCAAACCAGGCGGAAAGCTCCAAGACGAGCCAAAGCAATCAAACGTTGACGCTAATAAATAGTAGCAACTAATACAAAAAATCCTGCTGACAAATGTTAGCAGGATTTTTTATTTGAGGACTATTCTTCTATAAATCCACCAGATTGATGAGCCCAAAGCCTTGCATAAATACCACCATGGTCAATAAGTTCTTGGTGAGTACCATCTTCCACTATCTTGCCGTGGTCCATAACGATAATTCGATCGAGTTTGGCGATGGTTGATAGCCGGTGAGCTATCACGATACTCGTGCGACCTTGCATTAATTTTTCAAATGCTTGTTGAATTGATTTTTCGGACTCAGAGTCGAGCGCTGAAGTCGCTTCATCAAGCAGCAGAATGGGCGCGTCTTTTAAAATAGCTCGAGCGATGGCGATGCGTTGCCGTTGGCCACCAGATAATTTAATTCCGCGTTCACCCACAATAGTATCTAGACCATCGGGCAGCTTTTTAATAAAACTCATCGCATTGGCTTGTTTGGCGGCATTCAGTATTTCTTCATCGGTAGCATTGAGCCGGCCGTACGCAATATTTTCTCGTAGGCTGCGATGAAAGAGAGTCGGTTCCTGGGGAACATAGGCGATATTTTTTCGTAAGCTTTCTTGAGTAACGTCCTTAATAGATTGAGTATCGATTGTAATATCACCAGAAGTACTGTCATCAAACCTGAGAAGTAATTTGGTAAGCGTGGTTTTGCCAGCACCAGATGTACCGACTAACCCTACTTTTTGGCCGCTAGGTATATGCAGGTTAAGTGATTTAAGTACATTTACATCAGCGCTGTCTGAATAGGCGTAAACAACATCTTTAAAATCAATTTCACCTTTTGTGACTTTCAGTTTATGAGCGTGAGGGGCATCGTTAATGTCATTTGCTTGCATTAGTATTTCTGTCATTGGGGCAACTGCTAAGAAAATTCGATCGTAGCCATTGATAATTTCGCCAAGGGTAAACAACTGAGTGGCGATACGTTGTAGATAGGCGATGGTAAATATAGCTATACCGAGTTCAAGTGATTTATTTGAAAGCAGGCCGGCGATGATGACAATAGCAATGATTTGGACGGTTGTCATAAGAAGGATTCGTAATGAACCTTCAACCGACATGAGGCGAAAATCTTTACGGTAAACACTGCGATATTTTTCTGTTAGCTTGATAAGAGTTGATTGTTCGGACTTCTCATTAGCAAAAGTTTTTACAGTCAATGAATTTGCGATTGAATCCGCCGCTGCGCCATTTACTTCACCAACGAGGCGTTTGCGTTCCATTCGATAAGGCATGCGTATTTTTAATGAAAAACGAATTTGGACAACCAATCCTATTATCAGGGCTAAGATAATAGCACCAAGCAAAGGCGCGTGCAAAAAGATAATTGTCAGACCTGTACCGATACTTAATACAAAAGAAATGGTACGGATGATAAATAAATCTTGTAGGTCAATGTGTGACGTAACGAATGAGATAAAATAACCAGTGAGCGCACCAATTTTTTGGTTTGAGAAAAAGTTTTGATCTTTTTGAATGAGTTGTTCTGCGGTATCAATCGTCAGGTCTTGGCGGACATGGCTTTCATGGTAAATGGCGCTTTGAAAACCTAGAAGGTTAAAAGCAAACCCCGCAACAGCCGCACAACTTGCCAGGATAATGAAGCTCCATAAAGTTGACGAATCACCGGCTGCCAGGGTGCCCACGGCCTGCGATAAGAAATACGGAACCGCTGTATCTATACACAAGGCAGCGATTGGAATACCAAAAAGCATCGTAAAAAAACTGAGTTTATATTTTCTGATTTGCTGCCAATACAGCTTAATAGTCGTGGCGTTAGTGGACACGAGAAGAACCTCCTTTGAGCCTATAGTTTGTTTAAAAAGTAGTGCTATTGGTTTGGCCGTCCAAACGTATGCACGTAGAGGACCCGCGGGTCATAGTTCTTGTAGTTTATCGAAGAATGGATAGATTGTAAACTATTTTATTAAGTGAACATACTGGTGCGCCAGAACTTGTTCGATTAAAACCACCGGGAGCGGTTTGTTATTATCGAACCGTAAGGTGCCTTTACCGTTATTGTAGGGTTCGATTTGTTTATATAACTTTGTATCTTGTGGGGTTAAAACAGCGTATACCCCAATATGCTTCTCGTATGCGCCAAAAAACACTACTGGCATTTTGCCGGCTTCTAAACGATAGGCGGGCATTTTATAGCTAATATCTTCAATTGCAGTTGGAAAGGTACGGCGAATAATTTTTCGTAGTACGTGCATGCGCTGTTGTGCCAGTTCCGGGAACTGAGCTATATATTCATCTACCCGTGGATCGCTTTGTGTTGTCATGGTGCTAGTATACACCTGGATTTAAAGGGTTAAAAGTGCTATAGTTGGTGTTGATGCAAAAGATTTTACTTTATTATAAATTCGCACCTATCAGCGACCCTGAGGCTGTTAAGTTATGGCAAAAAAACCTTACTCTTAGCTTGAACTTACGCGGCCGTATTTTAATTAGTACCCAAGGCTTAAATGGTACAGTTGGTGGTGAAATGGATGATTTGAAAGCTTATATAAAAGAAACAAAAACATACTCAGCCTTTAAAGACGTCGTTTTTAAATGGAGCGACGGTACTCGTGAGGATTTCCCGCGTATGGGTGTGAAAACACGCCGTGAACTGGTAGGGTTTCAAAATAGTGAAGATGAATTTAAAGTTGATGAAAAAGGTGTCGTAGGTGGTGGTGTGCACTTAAAACCAAAACAAGTCCATGAACTTGTCGAACAATTCGGTGACGACGTTATTTTCTTTGATGGTCGTAACGAACACGAAGCCAAAATTGGTAAATTTAAAAATGCGATCGTACCAAATACTAATACCTCGCGAGACTTTATTGCTGAACTGGAAAGTGATAAATACGATGATATCAAAGGTAAAAAAATAGTGACGTATTGCACCGGCGGAATACGTTGTGAAGTTATTTCGGCCATGATGAAAAAGCGTGGCTTTACAGATGTTTACCAAATGGATGGTGGAATTGTGAAATATGGTGAAGCTTACGGTGATGATGGCCTATGGGAAGGCAGCTTACGCGTTTTTGATGACCGTATGACGGTTGAATTTAGTGACCATACGAAAACGATTGGTGAATGTACTCACTGTCAAAGCAAAACTAGTAATTTTGAAAACTGCGCCTGGGCGAATTGTAATGACCTGGTGTTAATTTGCGAAAACTGTAAACAGAACCCTGACCTACTATTCCATACCGAAGCGTGTCGCCAAGAAGCCTAAACAGTTTTCGTGTAGCGCTACTGCTTGCTAAAGCAGTGAATAACTATTTTAGGTATACTATATAAGAGATGAATGCCCAACTTGAAGCTAAGTTAAAAACACTACCACGCTCGGCCGGGGTGTATTTTCATAAGTCCAAAAATGGTGAAATTATTTATGTTGGTAAAGCGGCGGTTTTGAAAAACCGAGTAAGGCAATATTTTCAAAGTAAGCGTGACATGGATATCAAAACCCAAGCACTGGTTGAAGAAATTCACGATACCGACTGGGTAGAAACGGAAAGTGAGCTCGATGCTTTGTTTCTAGAGTCGGAAATGGTCAAGCGCTATATGCCACGCTACAACATTTTGCTGCGTGATGATAAATCACAAATGTACATTCGAATTGATATGAAAAGCGAATGGCCGACGGTTTGTTATACACGTAACCCGGCCGACGATGGCGCCGATTATTACGGGCCTTACTACAACGGCTTTGCGATTAAAAAAGCACTTCGTTATTTACGTAAAGTTTTTCCATATTATACTACGCCGCCAAAAGACGGAGCACGCCCTGACTTAGACGCGCATATCGGCTTAAGCCCACGGCCGGGTGTAACGAGTGACGAATACAAGGCTTCGTTGAAGCAACTTACCCGTTATTTCGAAGGTGGTCGTAAAGCAATTATTCGTGATATTGAAAAACAAATGCAGCAAGCTGCTAAACAGCAAGATTTTGAAAATGCCGCCCGTTTTCGAAATAAGTTAAATGACTTAAAAGCCTTACAGCAACGAATTATGTTTGGCGATAAAGAGTTCTTAGATATTAGTAAAGATAAAGCGCTCATATTACTTCGTGATTTATTGCAGATGGAAAAAGTGCCGGTTCGAATTGAAGGTTTCGATATTTCACATATGAGCGGAACAAATGTCGTTGCCAGCCAGGTGGTATTTATAAATGGTGTGAGTAGTCGAAGTGATTATCGAAAATACAAAACCAAGTTAGAGCAAAACGATGACTATGCCAATATGTACGAAACTATTTTCCGTCGTTTATCACCAAAAAATATCAAAGCTTGGGGAACGCCACAGCTTTTATTGATAGATGGTGGTAAAGGCCAGCTGGAGGCGGCGATTAAAGCCATTGAAGCGCAGTCATTAAACATTCCGGTTATTAGTATCGCTAAGCGTGAAGAAGAAGTGATTGTGCACGCTTTGCGATCTAACATTGACACCAGTTACATAGAGAAAATGCGAAAAGAACCGGAGGTAGGGATTTTTGTAGAACGTTCACGGGATTTTTACATTGTGAACCTTCACCCTGACCAGCGAAATGCTTCATCACACTCAAAAAACCTACAAGGAAGTACCTTTAGTAAATACAGTGATCTAACAAAGTTGTTTCAACGAATCCGCGACGAGTCACACCGGTTTGCCGTTAGTTACCATACGGTGCTGAAGCGTCAAAAACAGACCGCCAGTATCCTTGAGGAAATTCCAGGCATTGGGCCAGCCACTCGACGGATGCTTATTAAGAAGCTAGGCAGTTTACGAGCCGTGGAAGCAGCCAGTGAAGCAGAGCTAGCGGCGGTGGTTGGTGACAAGAAAGCTCAAACATTAGTTCGTTTTCTTAAGAACGCTCCAAAAGAATAACATTCCCCGGTTACCATTGGTTAGGCTATACTGAGATGCATGATAACGGCAAAAACATACCAACAGCGACGAAAAAAACTCAGCAAAATTGTACATGGAGCACCGATTGTAATTACGGCGTTTAGTGCCGTGCAGCAAACTAATGATGGTTCGGCACCGTTTGTACAAGAGTCTAGCTTTTTTTGGCTGACCGGTATTGCAGAACCACATTGGCAACTAATTATTTTTGGCGATAAGAGTTGGTTAATTTCGCCTGCTAAAACCGCAATTCAACGCACTTTCGATGGCGGTATGAGCGCAGATGAAGCCCAAAAAATAAGTGGTATAAAATACGTAAACTATGAAGATGACTATGAAGGCCTGCTCAAGAAAATCGCCCTAAAACATACAGCCGTATACACTGTTTTCAAACACCCCCATTCAAAGTACTATGATTTTGCTTTAAACCCGGCCTACCAAAAATTACATAAACAGCTTCGACCTATCTTTTCGGAGCTTCGCAATTGTAGACAAGAAGTGGCCAAGTTAAAAGCTATTAAGACGGCTGAAGAAATCGAATTGATTAAACAAGCTATTGCGATTTCGGTTGAAGGTTTTAATAACGTACAAGAAAAATTGGCTACGGCTCGGTTCGAATATGAAATTGAAGCCACTCTGAGTTACGCATTTCGTGTGGCTGGCTCGCAAGGCCACGCTTATGAGCCAATTGTAGCTATGGGTAAAAATGCATGTACGCTGCACTATATCGAAAATAACGATGCTTTACCAAGTAACGGCCTGGTCCTGATTGATGCTGGTGCGAAGGTTGGTGGTTACGCAGCTGACATTACGCGCACCTATGCTATTGGTACGCCATCTGAACGTGAAAAAAATGTTCACGCCGAAGTCGAGCAGGCGCATCAGGCGATTATTGAATTAATCAAAGCTGGTGTCAGCCTGAAAGATTATCAAAAACAGGTTGAAACAATTATGAAGCAGGCATTAAAAAACCTTAACCTATTAAATAAACCGGAAGATTATGATCGTTATTTCCCTCACGCTATTAGCCACGGACTTGGTATTGATGTGCATGATTCACTGGGTGGCTATGATACATTCCAGCCAGGCATGGTACTGACGGTTGAGCCGGGTATTTATATTCCGGAAGAAAAGATTGGTGTTCGGATTGAAGATGACATTTTAGTAACGAGCTCCGGCAACGTCAACTTATCGGCCGCTCTGCCAACCAGCTTGTGATATACTTAAGGTAATAATGAAAGCACAATTTCTTGTATTTCTACTCCGTTGGGCGCTAAATGCTCTTGGTTTCTGGGTAGCGTTTCGTTTACTTGGTACTGGCTATGATGACGTAGATGTGACGGCTGGTTTTTGGGGATTTTTATTCGCCGGTCTCATTTTTTCACTTGTAAACAGTTTATTTAAACCACTGCTCGTTGTCGTATCGCTACCGGCAATTTTGATGACACTAGGTTTATTCACCATAGTAGTAAACGGTATAATCGTGTACATATCATTGGCACTTGCCCCTGGTGTGGCTATGTCATTTGGTAACTCGATAATTACCGGAATCATCCTAAGTCTGGTAAACTATATAGTAAGTGCTGCAGTAGAAATACGCAGAGAAACCAGTAGGAGTAATTAAATGAGTATCGACACAATTCTTCAAATCGTCATGATTGCTTCGGCCGTCTTAATGGTTGTTTCAATTCTATTACAGCAACGTGGTGCAACCCTTGGTGCCGGTTTTGGTAGTTCAGGTGAATTATATACAACTCGTCGTGGTATCGATAAAAACCTTTTTGAAGTAACAGTCGTATTTGCTGTTGTATTCGTACTGGCTATTCTAGTCGGTTTACTTATCCCTAGTTAATTAAGAGGTAACCCGTGGCAAAAAACGAACCAAGTAAGTGGCGCCGCATTCCTAAAATGAGTTTTAGCTCCAAAGACCTTTCGCGTCGCATGAAAAGGGTAGAAGGGGCTAGTATCAAACATGCCCGTCGGTTTATATTTAAACGTCTAGATAATTTCCGTGAAGTCCGTCGACGAATTGCCCTCTGGGTGTTAGCTATTGGTATTATCATTGGTGCAACCGGGCTGCAGTATTTGTGGTATCAAAATAACTACCGTACGACGGCTAATGCGACCGGTGGTACCTATGCTGAAGCGGTGTTAGGGCCAGTTGATACGCTCAACCCCATCTTTGCCAAATCAAGCGCTGAAGAGACTGTTGGTGAGTTATTATTTTCACGGCTAGTTACTTACGACAAAAGTGGTCGGCTTAATTATGACCTAGCTGATAGTATGAATGTTAGCCCTGACGGTAAAACCTACAGTTTCACTATTCGACCAGATGCTCGATGGGATGACGGTTCATATGTTCGAGCCCGTGACGTGGTGTTTACGGTCAACGTTTTGAAAGACCCCGCCTCACGTTCAACCATTACTGGTTGGGATAATGTAATTGCTAAGGAAATTGATAGTCGTACAGTCGCTTTTGAGCTACCGGCGGTCTATGCAGCTTTTCCTCACGCCCTGCGTTTTTTACCAATTCTTCCTGAACATATTTTGCGCGATGTTGAACCGGCTGCCCTTCGCGAAGACGCTTTCAGTTCAAAGCCAACCGGCAGCGGTCCGTTTACCCTGAGATTATTACAAGAAGTTGATGCGGCAAATGGTCGTGAAATTATCCACCTGGCGAAAAGCGATTCATACTTTAAGGGCACGCCGAAACTAGATCGTGTGCAGCTACATGTATATCAAAATATCGATGCTATTAAGCGCGCTTTGAACACTTCCGAGGTAAATGCAGCCACTGATTTAACCGTCACTGATTCAAATGCCATTAATACCGAGCGCTATGCTGTCGAACACCGGCCAGTCAACAGTGGGGTATATGCCCTGATGAATACAACCAGTCCGGTATTGCAGGACAAGAAGGTCCGCCAAGCATT
Organism: Candidatus Saccharimonadota bacterium; assembly: GCA_028289065.1. Lineage (GTDB taxonomy): Bacteria > Patescibacteriota > Saccharimonadia > Saccharimonadales > Saccharimonadaceae > Microsaccharimonas. The sequence continues at coordinate 81,595 of JAQGHA010000009.1, read as the reverse complement.
ACAAGCTGGCACCGATACCAAAGATGTTCGAAGCACTCTTTCAAAGGACCTTCCTCAACTGTACCTACCATTTATTGATAATCAAATATCTGGAAATATACCTGTTGCCCCAGTGTATGACGTCGTCCGGGCCAACCAATTGCTTGATGAAGCTGGTTGGGTGAAAGAAGGAACTGTGCGCATGAAAGGCGGACAACCGCTGACATTGAGTGTAGTAACGACAAAAAATAATGACTTCGAAACAGCCTTAGAAATTTTAGCAAAGCAATGGCGTACCCTTGGTGTTACAGTTACCACTAATATCGTTGACCCAAGCGACCAATCACAAAATGTCGTTCAAAAGGTGCTTCAGCCTCGACAATACGATGTCTTGTTGTATCAACTGACCATCGGTGGTGACCCGGATGTGTATGCTTATTGGCACAGCTCTCAGGCAGCTTCTGGGCTTAACTTCTCAAACTACACGAACCCAATTAGTGATGACGCCTTGGTAAGTGCTCGATCACGCGTCGAAGCTGATTTACGTAACGCTAAATACACAACTTTCGCTAACCAATGGTTGGCTGATGCGCCGGCGATTGGTTTATATCAAGCAACTATGCAGTATGTACACACAAAAAGTATCCACGCCGTGTCTGATGATTTCATGCTAGTATCGAGTGCCGATAGGTACGGTGATATTCGCTTTTGGTCAGTAGGTGACCGTATGGTTTTTGCCACACCATAAGAAATATATTTTCCTAAAGAAAAAACTCACCTTGATAGTGAGTTTTTTCTATGGTGGGCGATGAGGGATTCGAACCCCCGACCCTCTCGGTGTAAACGAGATGCTCTAGCCAACTGAGCTAATCGCCCTTACTTCACGATATTGTACACGAAGTGACCCCTGATTGCAATAATTCATCAGGCTAAAGAGGCGACACTTTAAAAATGGCTTTCACGGTGTTATAATAAACCGCGATGCGCGCGTGCTGTAATTGGTAGCCAGGCTAGCTTGAGGTGCTAGTGTTCGCAAGGACGTGGAGGTTCAAGTCCTCTCGCGCGCACCAATTTGAAATTATTGTAGTATACTTAGATTTAAGCTTTAGCTTTATGGATCAATTAGTATGGGCACTAGAAGGTATATAGCCAACACAAAAAAAATATCTTCCGGTTTCACTATTGTGGAGCTTTTAATCGTAGTCGTGGTAATAGCTATTTTGGCTTCAATTACTATCATTGCATTTAGCGGTATAACCCAACGAGCCGCACAAGCCTCACTACAGGCAAGTATCAAACAAGCTGCCACTCTCATTGATATTTATAAAGTTGATAATGGCACATACCCGGCTTCGCTTAATGCTTTAAACTCAAATCAATCACTGTATGGAAATACTAGCAATTTATGGGCATATTCTAGCGCGGCTGAATCATACTGTATTTCAATTGGTTCAAGTTCATCATCGGCAACTTATCATATATCAGAAGCGAATGGCATTATGTCGGGTCTTTGCGCCGAACATACTGTTGGTATGTTAAGTAATGAAACTACTACCTATCCAACGCGAGGGGGTTATACTGACGTATCTAGCGCTACGGCAGCAACTCCGGCTAATAATACAGCAGTTCTCATTGGTTCTGTACCTGTAGGGTCTTGGATGATAATAGTATATGCAAATTCAATTAATTCTGGACCTACACCGCCAGCTGGGTGGACTACATTAATGCCACGCCATACTGCAAACTCGCTCTACACCAGTATATTTGCCAAGATTAAGCAGCCTGGCGACGCCAATCAGCAGCTATTTGATGCGGTAGGGGCGAGTGGTGAAACCTTAGTGAACGCAGTGCTGCTTTGGGGTGGCAATTCGGCAGCGGTGAGTACATGGAATATTGGGACTATTGGCGATCGAGCAAGCAACGCAAGCTCAACCACAACGGTTACTCCAACGGTAACGACCACTATCGCAAAATCACTAGTTCTGTCTATCGGAACTGAGCGCACAATAGCGAATGAAACAAACTATACTTCCCTTATTGGCGTGACCCCTTGGATTTGGATTCCTCAAATCAGTAGTAATCGTAATCAAACTATCACGATTGGTTACGAAGAAAAACAAACGCCTGGTGTATCACAAGCTATGACCGTTACGTATCCAAATTCACAAGCAACAAATGGAACGGGTGTTCAGATTGTTATACCTCCTGCTAGTTAGTGTGCCTCTTTGACTTTTAACCTCTGTTATGCTACAATTAATGTATAAGGACCTACCGGAAGTAGGTATATTTTTTATGAAAGACCCAAAACAAATTCGAAACGTCGCTATTATTGCGCACGTTGACCACGGAAAAACTACTCTTCTGGATGGCCTGCTTAAACAAAGTAACACTTTCCGTTCTAACCAAGCGGAGATGGACCAATCACTCATCATGGATAGTGGCGACCAAGAACACGAACGTGGTATTACAATCACCGCCAAGCAAACCTCTGTTTACCATGGCGATTACAAAATTAACATCATCGATACACCAGGCCACGCCGACTTCTCTGGAGAAGTTGAACGTACGCTTAACATGGCCGACGGTGTGCTTCTTATTGTTGACGCCCAAGAAGGTCCAATGCCACAAACTAAGTTCGTGCTTTCTAAAGCGCTTGAACTTGGTTTAAAGCCAGTTGTTGTGATTAACAAAATTGACAAGCCATCACGCCGAATTGATGAAGTAATCGACGAAGTTTCAGACCTCTTCTTAGAACTTGCTATTAGCGACGACCAATTACACTACCCTGTGTACTACGCAATTGGCCGTGAAGGCAAAGCGTGGACTACACTTCCTGATAACCCAGGTGAACACACCGACCTTACACCAATCTTTGATGCTATCATTAACGATATTCCTGCGCCGACTGTAGAAATTGACAAGCCATTCCAAATGCTGGTTACTTCACTGGCATACGACACTTTCCAAGGTAAATATGCCATTGGTCGTATTACTCGTGGAACAATCAAAAAAGGTCAAGGAATTGTACTCATGAAACGTGAAGGCGATATTGTTGCCTCAAAAGTTGATAAAGTATTTGGTTACCGTGGTTTAACTCGTGAAGAAATTGACGAAGCTGGAGCTGGTGACATTGTTGCTATTACCGGTATTGGCGATGCTCACATTGGTGAAACACTTGCTGATAAAGAAAGCCCTGAAGCCTTGCCTGTTATTGACGTTGAAGCGCCAACACTAAGTATGTACCTTGGTCCAAACACTAGCCCACTTAAGGGTAAAGAAGCGAAGTACAACACTAGCCGCCAAATTGGTGACCGTTTGAAGCAAGAACTTGAAACCAACGTATCTTTACGTGTTCGCGAAGAAGGTATTGGATTTGTTGTTTCTGGCCGTGGTGAATTGCACCTTTCAGTACTTATCGAAACACTTCGCCGTGAAGATTACGAATTTGAAGTCGGTCGCCCACAAGCGGTGACTATCGAAGAAGATGGTGTTACTAAAGAACCAGTAGAAGAACTATTGGTTGAAGTTGGTGGTGAATTCCTTGGTGCTGTTAGCCAAGAACTTGGTGCCCGTCGTGCAACGACACTTAAGCAAGAACAAACAGGCTCTGGTGCAACTCGGGTAACGTTTATTATTCCGACTCGGGCTATGATTGGTCTTCGTAATATTCTTATGACCGCTACTAAAGGTACGATTATCATGAACAGCTTGCCGTACGGCTACCAACCACTCGGTACAAAGCTGCAACAACTTCGTAATGGTGCATTGATTGCTACCGAAGCTGGCGCAACTACAGCATTTGCACTTGATAATGCAGCTGCACGTGGAACACTCTACGTTGGCCCAGGTACAACTGTCTACCAAGGTATGATTGTTGGTCTATATAACCGTTCTGGTGACCTTGATGTCAACGTTTGTCGTGGTAAGCAACTTACTAACATGCGTACATCATCAAGCGATGGAACAATTCAGTTGACTCCATTTACTGACCTTAGCCTTGAGCAATCAATCGACTTCCTAGAAGACGATGAATTACTTGAAGTTACTCCAAAGAGCGTGCGTCTTCGAAAACGCTTCCTTGACCCTAACCAACGCAAACGCAACAAATAAACTATTTTCTGCGCTTATTACCTTGCTAACTTTTAGCAACTCCGTCTATACTGGGTGGTAATGGCAAGAAAAATAAACACCAGTCCAATCACTGATCCGATTAAATCGGCCTTAGTGAAAACGACTGGTATTTTGTTAAAAAATGATAAAGACGTCGACGAAAGTTTAGGCGAATTGTTACTTGATGTTCAAAAAATGAATGTCTATGGTGATGGCAAAACATTTGTTGACCTTGTTCCTGGCCATCGTCTACGTTCTATTAAAGAAGAATACAAGTTACTTAAAAAAGACCCTGATTTTGATTTACGTGATTTCGTGACCCGGCATTTTTACGACGCTACAGAAGGCGTTTACCAGCGAGTATATGAAAGTAGCCCAGACCATACTCCTTTGGAACACATCGATGAGCTATGGACCTTCCTAGAACGCCGAAACCGAGTTGCGCGCGGTTCTTTGTTAGCTCTGCCGCATAAATACATCGTACCGGGTGGTCGCTTTAACGAGCAGTTCTACTGGGACACCTATTTCATTATGCTCGGTTTAGCCTCAAGCGGCCGGTGGCGACCAATTGACGACATGATGAAAAATTATACGCATCAAATTCGTAAATATGGTTATATTCCTACTGCAAATCGTACGTATTTGTTAAGCCGTTCCCAGCCACCTTTCTTTTCACACATGGTTGAGTTACTTGCCAATAAAAAAGGTAAAAATGTTTTGCGCGAATACTTACCCTATTTAACGGCGGAATATCGCTTTTGGATGAAAGGTAAAACGAAACTAGCGAACACTGAACACTTAGCCTATAGGCGCTTAGCTGAAATGCCGGATGGTTCGTTATTGAACCGTTATTACGATAATAAAAATACACCACGTCCTGAGTCGTTAAAAGAAGATATCGAAACGGCTGAACAATCCGGTAGGGTAGATAGCCGACGTTTGTATTTGCACATTAGAGCTGCCGCCGAATCTGGTTGGGATTTTAGTTCACGTTGGTTCTTAGACCCGGCAGATATTAAATCAATTCACACCGCTGATATTATTCCAGTTGATTTAAATAGTTTATTGTACCATTTGGAAATGACTATTGCAGACGCATACAAAGCCTCATTTAACTTTGTTAAAGCTCGGCAATTTAGACAGAAAGCTAAGGTTCGCCGCCAAGCTATTCAGGATTATTTATGGGATGAAAAGCTCGGTTTTTATGGTGATTTCAATTTTCATCACAGCACACCAACGAACGTCATGAGTTTAGCCGGTGTATTTCCATTGTTTGTGAACCTAGCTACACAAGAACAAGCAGACCGCGTAGCTGAAGTGCTGAGAAAAGATTTTCTTCAACCAGGCGGCTTAGTAACTACCTTAAATGAAAACGGCCAACAATGGGACGCGCCGAATGGCTGGGCACCTTTGCAATGGGTAGCTATAAAAGGCCTACGAAATTATGGACACAATGACCTGGCGGATGAAATTGCAAAACGATGGGTTGAATTGAACGAAAAAGTTTATACACAATCGCAGAAGTTTGTGGAAAAATACAATGTACAAAGTGACGATGGCTTAGGCGGCGGCGGCGAGTACGTTTTACAAGACGGGTTTGGTTGGACAAACGGTGTGTACGAAGCTTTGAAACGTGGCTTTAAGAACTAAATGTTAACTATCTAATTGATTCTGGCTTGAGTTATGTAGCCTAAGTTGATGCTGCAATACGTAATGGCCAATAGTAGCTCCCCAGATTCTTTCCTCTTCGTCCGTTCGCTGGTTATCTTCTAATCGCACTACTCCATTTTCTGGAGGTATAAATGGTTTGAATAATTCGAGGTCAGGAAACTGAAATAACGTAACTCCACTTGGGTCCGGATCTTCGTCGTTATGGTAAGCGAGGAGGCCATTAACGGTCGCTACTTCAATTGTTTGCAAATCAGGTAATGCACTGAATATTAGCGTCGCATCATTGTCTATTAAAGGTTCTTCGAATAGTTTAGTTCGACATTTCCCACATGGATGAAGGGTGTGCATTTCATGACCACTTTGTTGGTCGGGTTGAGTATTTCCCACTACCGCCACAATACTTATCATATCGGCATTATGCGTTTTTGCGGTTCGGAGAGCTAATTGTTCGGCATGCATATTGAGTGGCCCTTCTTCGTTAGTTTTTGCATTAATACCTGGCAGTATTTGAAAACCAGCATTATGCCTGGTAAGCGCAACCGCTGCAGCGCCAACATTAAAGTCCCGGTATGAAACGGCTAGTTCTTGGGCTTGCCTGGCTCGATGAAGGGCGACTAATACATTAGGCGCAATTATAGAACGAAGAAAATCTTCACGATTATATTCATTATGAATTTGTGAGTAATAAGGGCCAACGCGCACTCCCGGCAGTTCGGCGAAAGCACGTTCCATTTTTTCAGTAATATCCATTAGAGTAATTTAATACTTAAATTGATACACATGCAAACATGAGCTTTAAAAGATTTTTTCGTTTTTCAGCTCTTTGGGTAAAAAGCCTTTTTCGTGTTTGAAGTCGGCCTCCCACTTATACCCCTTGCCATAGTCAAGATCTTTCATGAGTTTCGTTGGCGCATTGCGTAGGTGAAGCGGCACAGGGGCATCTGGGTGTTGTTTGGCTAAACGCTGAGCGGTATGCATAGCGTCGCTGGTTGCTCGGGACTTTTCAGATTTTGCCAATGCCGTAGCAACGTGGAATAAAATATAATTTGATTCAGGCATACCAACACGCTCCACAGCTTGAAAAGCATTTAATGCTAAACCGAGCGCACCATTGCCGGCCAGGCCAATATCTTCGGAAGCAAATATTACCATCCGCCGGGCAATAAACTTCGGATCCTCACCAGCATCAATCATACGAGCTAAATAGTATAAGGTAGCGTCAACATGACTGCCGCGCATGCTTTTAATAAACGCCGATATAACGTTATAGTGCATGTCGCCTTTTTTATCGTAACCAGGAAGCCGTTTTTGTGCGGCTGATTTGACCACTTCGATATCAATCTTCTTCGCCATTGTTAAAGCGAGTTCAAGGTTGCCAAGTGCGACCCTAGCATCACCACCGGATAATTCGGCAATGTAATCAATTGCTTCTGCCGACACTCGTTTAACAACAGCTTCTTCGGCGACAGCGTGTTTTAAAATTGCAATAATGTCTTCTTTGTTTAATGGCTCAAGAACCAATACTCGGCTCCGGCTTAAAAGGGGAGTAATTACCTCGAAGCTAGGGTTTTCAGTGGTGGCCCCTATTAATGTAATAAGGCCAGATTCAACGTGTGGCAAAAAGGCATCTTGCTGGGCTTTGTTGAAACGATGAATCTCATCTACAAATAAAATAGTGCGGAGTTGTAGGTTCCAGTTTTGGCGGGCATGTTCGACAATTCGTTCAACATCTTTTTTGCCGCTGGTAACGGCAGAGATTTCTATAAATTCAGCTTGCACTTCACGGGCTATAATGCGCGCTAATGTTGTTTTGCCGCTACCGGGCGGCCCCCATAAAAGCAGACTGACCGGTTCGCGGTTTTTAACAATCTGTCGAATAATTTCTTTATTGCCTAGGAGGTGTGTTTGTCCAATCACTTCATCGAGTGTTTGCGGACGCATGCGTTCAGCTAGTGGAATACGGACCATGTATCTATTATACCTCTATAAACAACCAGAATTTAATTTAGAAAAAGGATAAGAATTGAGTTGTATCGTAGTTAGTGCCGGTGGCTGAAGGACCAATAAAACCAGACGCAAGTTCTTGGACGGAAAAGTCGTCATAATAAACAGTCATGTCACTCACTGCAGGGGTTGCAGACCCGAGACGAACAGTTGATAAGTCGGTTGTGCCGGTGTCAGCCGTTGTTCCACTATCGTAACTATAGAAAGGAGTAAGAGAATCATTATCATAACCGACAAACTCAACGCGCCCATTAGAAGTTGTAGTTCCTTTGGTGACTGCTAACTCAAATCTGTACCAGCTATTTGGCTGAATCTTTATTACTGAAGTTGCCTGTACACTAAATGATCGTATTCTTATGCAACTATCCACCAGTGTAATTAAACCTGTATGTGTGCTTGTAGCGTTTCGAAAGCGCATCAGTTCGAAGTAACTTGGATCTATGAAATCTTTGAAATAAACATAAAAACGAGCAACTGATCGGACTGAACTTTCCCAATTCCATATACCGTAAGCAGCGGTATTTGTAGGGTAGGTTATTTTCATAGCTAATGTGCCACGAGCTATAATATTACTGAATGTGATTGATGCGCCTGTGTTGAACAAGGTACTTGTGAGTTGTAAACCAGAGGCACCACCTGAATTGCCGTTCGTAATTGCAACTCCATCTGTACCGCCCTCGAATGTATTAACGAAACTGGTAAGGTGCGGTGCAGGTATAAGAGCTAAAGAAACAAAGGCATTGATACTTGAAGTGAGTACGACGTTGGTGGTACCGGTCGGCCCAGCTGTTGCCATTGCGCCGGTTGCGAATGATATTTGCCCACCCAAACCACTAGTTGTCCCAGTATCAAACCGCTTAGTAAGGGTGGAAAGATTAGCGTTTGTATAACTCGTTACAAAGGCTGCGGTTGAGGAAAGGTCACTGGCAATAGCATTGACAATATATGTATCAGTAACGGTAGTTGTAACACTCGTAATGGATGCAGTTGTGCTAGCGGAAGCCTTGACGCCTCCATCGTAGACGTTGATGGGACTACCGGTTGTAATTGCTCCTCGGAAAGTTGCAATGACACCGTATTTATAATCGGAACCAGCGGTAAGAATTGGACTTGCCATGGTATTTGTTGTAGCTCTTGCCCAGTAGACAGCAATTTTCGTACCGGCGGTACCTGTGCCCGTTGAATATGTATTCAAATAGGTGAAACCATTCGCCGTTGCAAGGGTCTCTACGGTTCCACCAGCAGATGAATTTACAAATAGAAGACCAATATCGTCTACTAAATGTACGGGCCACGGTACCGTTAAGGTTCCTGTTGTCGCAGAGGATCCTGTGCCTATTGCTTGAAATAAGACAGCCATAGCCTAGTGTCCTGACCCTACCGAAATAATGTGCCAACGCGCCGTTGAGGAGCGATATACAGCTCCAATAAAAGTTGTTGTTCCGCTTAGTATCATGGGTATGACTGTAAAATCTGATCCAAATTTAAACGACCCACTAGTACCGATAGCCGGGGTAATTACCTTATTGCCACTTACAGCGGTAATTTCCCATAAAATACGCTGTCCATCAGTTGGATTAGTTGGGGCCCCTAGGGTTCTGCTTGCAGTAATACCAACCCTAAAGTAATTAGAAAGCGAAGCGTCGGTTTCGACCGTGGCGGCATCTATAAGGGTTATTGGGCCGGAACCAACTACCAGGGCAGCATCAACGCCAGCTGGTGTAACAGCCCGAACGGTATCAGTGCCGATAAGGGTTTCTGCAACAGTAGCCAGTTCAACAATACCGGAGGCGGCTGCCGAAGAAGCTGGCAAATAGCTAGCGGAGATACTGCCGCTGGTAATATCTGCTCCGGAATGGGTATGGCTAAGATCAGCTTTATAGGCATTAGCGGCGCTGAGGCCAGCTGGCGTAACGGCGCGAACCGCATCAGTACCGGTTATTGCTTCGGCGGTAGTTGCTAATTCTACAATACCTGAGCTGGTAAGGGAGGAAGCGGGCAGAGAAGCTGTTTTTAAAGTACCGTCACTATTAAGCGACACGGAAAGATAGTCATTTAAAATGACACCCCACTCATTATCGTCGCCACCGACGTTCGGCAATCTGCTCATCTGTTATTTTTAACCTCTCCGCTCTACGGATTCTATACAAAATTATACCACTTATGCCAACCTAGTAATATAGGAAATCATAGGTAGAAATTACATAGTTGTATAAACATTATCGATATGGTTTAATTGAGGACAGAAGCATTATCAAAAACTAACATTAAATTAGTACCAAGGTATAAAAATGAAAACCAAGACATTGTTCACTCGTTCGAAAGTAGTAGCTGCATCTTTAACTTTCGGTTTATTAGCCGTTTTAGTATTCCCATTCACTGTTGAAGCATTGACTACAACAACAACCATTAGTTCAACCATTGGCTCAGCTATTAACGTGTTTACTACCTCTGGTACCGTTAACTTGAACTCAACACCAACTGGTGCTGGTGTACAAACTACTGCTAGTGACACCGTAACCGTGAGTACGAACAACTCAGCTGGGTATACACTATCACTTGCAGAGACAACTGGCTCTTCGGCTTTAGTTTCTGGTGGTAACTCAATTCCAGCTATTACCGGTAGTACTTTTGCGTCGCCAACGGCTTTATCGGCAAACACTTGGGGATACCGCGTTGACGGCATCGGTGGATTTGGTGCCGGTCCTACAACTGGTGCGAGTAATGCTACTATCGGCACAACTACATATGCCCCAGTTCCTGCAACCGGTGCTCCTCAGACCTTAAAGACAACTGGCACAACAGCTACAAACGACGTAACAACCGTTTGGTACAGTGTTGCTGTTAATACTGCTACTCCTTCGGGCACTTACACTAACAGCGTTACCTATACCGCAACAACTAATTAGTGCTAAGGTAGTGGTATGACGTTGAGCTTTCCACTGAAAAATAAAATTTTCTTACTAGCCGCATTTGTTGTCCTAGCTGTTCCATTACTTGTCGGATCTTCGGCTTACGCCCAAGCGAACACATCGCAAAACATTACTATGTCACCATCTTCCACGCTTATATCGGTTAAGGCGGGAAGTACGATTCAAAAAAGTTTTCAGGTACTTAATAGCGGTGGAGACGCCTATAATTTAGTAACCAAAGCTTCGCCGTACTATGTGACCGGCCTTGAATATACACCGCTGTTTACACAATTGCCTGGATCGACCGAAACGGCAACCTGGATTAAAGTAAGCAATCCACTGGTAACCGTTGGTCCGCAAAAATCCGCCGATATTAACTACACGGTAACTGTACCAAGCGGCACAGCAGCTGGTGGATACTACGCTGTATTATTTGCTGAAACCCGGCCAGACGCAGCTAGTCAAAGTGGGGGAGTACAGCCACGTAATCGTGTTGGTAATATTTTGTATATCACCGTTGAAGGCGATGTTAAGGTCGACGGCAATGCATCCGTTCAGCCAGTTGGCGGTTTCCGATACGAAGGCAGTATCCCACTTGGTTTTAAGGTGAGTAACACCGGCGGAGTCCACTTCCAAGCAACCGTTAAAGCTAGTGTAAAAAACTTTTCAGGTAAAGAAGTATATAACGCGACCATAGAGCGATACGTATTACCGCAGACTCAGCGCCAAATACCGGTCGATTGGGCCCCAACTTCGCCAGTGGGTATATACACGATTAGTCGAAGCGCCACCGTTGCCGATAAGGACCAAAATTTCCCCGATGAACAAATTATCTACGTTCAACCATGGATTATTGTCGTTTTCCTAGCATTATTCCTCGCAACTGTTTTGTACTTCAAGTCCAAAGCCACCGGCCGTCGGAAGCGCTCGAGCGAACAAGCCACTAAAAAATAAGAAAGTATGAGAATTTCGTCTATGTCGTTACAGATAGATGCAAAGAAAAAAACCTACTTTCAATTTGTTGGCTTATATATTCTCGCAATGTTTGTGTTTGCGGTGCTGATGATGAGCCCAGCTAAAGGCCTTACTTACGGCATTGGTTCGTATGGCACCTGCGAATTTGGTACTTGCAGTATTACTTTGACCTCATCTACAACCGTCGTAGCTGATATTACCCCGGGCGGCAGTACTACCTGTACGGTTGCTAAAGACGAAGTTTCCGTGCGCACTGGTTCAAGCACCGGCTATACCTTGCAAGTAAACGATGCCGATACAGATACAAACTTACTCCGAAGTGGAAGTGGTGCAATAGTAGCCATCTCTGGTACTAGGGCAGCGCCCGTATCGTTAACTGCCAATACTTGGGGCTATCGTGTCGATAGCATAGCTGGCTTTGGTGCTGGCCCAACGACGGCATCGTCGAATACTACAGTGCCATCGGTCCAATTTGCTGGCGTGCCCGTATTAGGCAGCCCAGATACAATTGCCTATAAGACAGTCGCAGCCCCAATAGCTGAAATAACACCGGTCTGGTACGGACTTTGCTCTGATACCTCGCTACCGGCTGGTTCGTATACCGATACAGTGGTCTATACAGCAATTACTAATTAATCTATCGCTAACCTTGTCAGAACGCTCCACCTCTAGTAAAATAGATAAAGTTCAAACCAAGTGCGGCTCTTTAGCTCAGTGGTAGAGCAGGGGCTTGAAGAGCCCTGTGTCCCCAGTTCGAGCCTGGGAGGAGCCACCAAAGAAATACTCTCATCATTTGATGGGAGTATTTCTTTTTACGCCCAACGACTTGAAAAAACCGCCTTACCTCTGTATAATTCATAAAGCAACCACCCATGCGGGTGTAGCTCAGCTGTTAGAGCGCATCCTTGCCAAGGATGAGGTCCAGGGTTAGAGTCCCTGTACCCGCACCAAATAAAATTGCCTAGTGTAAGCTAGGCAATTTTATTTGGTATGAATGATAGTGTTTCTAACCCTGGACCGAATCAATAATAATAATAGTCCAGGGCAGCCCGGCGAGCCACAGCGAGCTGGGGTTAGAGTCCCTGTACCTGCACTATGATGACAAATAGAAAAGCTCCCTCGATTAAGATGACGTTTATACCCATTAAACGATTGGACTAATTGTGGGTTAATTGCTATTTGCCGATTAACTCGAGTATTAACAGATTAACCTTGTATCATTTAACTAAACGAATGTTATATACTAATATTTATAAGGAGATAGAAATGGCACTCACAACATCTTATTTGATCACGACAAAAAACGTAGAACCGTTCTTTAATAGTTTAATTAGCGCGCGCGCTCCGGAGTCCTTTACTCAGAAATTTCTCGAAAGTTTAGAGTTCAAAAGTACGAACGATAGGCTATACATAGGACTTTTAAAAAGTCTGGGTTTTCTAGAAGAAAGTGGAGTACCCACCTCCCGATATTACGAGTTCATGGATCAAACTAGGTCAAAAGAAATAATGGCACAGGCTGTCATGGATGCTTACGAGGATTTATTTAATGTAAACGTAACGGCTCAATCTCTGCCTGCAGATGAAGTTAAGAGTAAGCTAAAGACACTAACTCAAGGAAAGTATTCTGATAGGGTTTACGGCATGATGGCTAATACGTTCAAAGCTCTTGCCGAGTATGCTGTTTGGAGTCCTAAAAAAACCATACCTGCGACAGCTAAGAAAATAGAAGAAATACCTGAAACTGAAACTACGACTATTAAAGAAGAAAAGCAGTCCGATTTGAAGGGTTCCTTAACCGGGCTAGATTCTTTAGGCTTACATTATAATATTCAGATTCATCTTCCTGAATCTCGTGACCCTGCAGTATATGATGCATTGTTCAAGAGCCTCAAGGATCATTTACTCTAATGGATTTGTACTCTTATGTCTTTAGAGCTCTAGTGACTGAAGAAGCTTTAGATAAAGCTGGAAGAACTAATAAGCGCGCACTTAGTGACGCAGACTTTAGTAAAAAATTTGACCAGCTTGGGCTAAATAGCATGGATGAGAACCTAGTCACCTCCGCAACAGAGAGCTCGACTGTATATACTGCTATTCATGCTTTTGAAAATACAGTTAGAAGCTTTGTTACAAAAATGCTTCAGGAGGACAAGGGTACGGATTGGTGGGAGACTTCAGTAAAAAAGGATGTTAGAACAAGAGCTGAGAATAGGCGTGATATTGAACAGACCATCAGGTGGCACTCAGCGAGAGGAGAAAACCTTATCGATTATACTGAATTTGGCGATTTAATATCGATAATCGCGGGCAACTGGACACTATTTGAGCCGCACGTGACAAACATAGATTGGGCTAAGGAAATTATTAGTACATTGGAAAAATCTCGCAATGTAATTATGCATGGGGGCGTACTTAAAGAAACTGATTCAGAAAGAGTCGGGATGTATATTAGAGATTGGCTAAGGCAAGTCGGAAGTTAATTTAATTACAACTTCAACAACCAAACTTTACAAAAATAAAAACCCACCCCGCAGCAGCTCTAGATAAAAGCATCTAAAGCCGCTGCGGAAGTGGATAAGCACTGGTCAGTTGATAGGAAGAGGGTTTGCCCCAGGCATAAGTGACGAGGGAAGCTCGATCACGATTCTCGTGGCAAGCGCTTGAACTGTCCGACCTGGCGAAACGGGTGCATTGTCTCGTGTGAGCGAGGCAACGGGGGGTGCGTCTTCTGTTGTCAGCCAAATTGAGTCATCTTTTTCTTCACCAAGGGTTTTGGTAAACATCGGTTCCTTGGAAGTCCAGATACGCACGTTGGGTATGCAATCGGCACATTCCTTGTAGCGGACTGAACCCGTTTCAACCACGAAACTTGCGTAGCCGCCACTGGTTTCTGCCATGAAAGCGACTACCTGTGTGCGCTCGGTTGTTTCGCTTGCCTTATAGTCGCCGCTGATGACGCCAGTTCCAAGTAGAGCCACTCCGCCTAGGTTTCCCTCCGCGGTGAAATTCTGATCTGCGAAAAGCGACTCGTTGACTTCTCCAAACATCTTCATCGGGACCGGATCGAAAACTCCGTCGATACCCGGTTGGATACCTTGATCCAGTAGGAAGTAGCATGGATAGATTGGACCAACGCGGTCGTCTTTCGCTGTGCCAAGTGTAGCTCCTGCTGGGACTTCACGTGCGCTTTCTAAAACACACGCCTCACCGGCCGACTTTACTTCGAACTTATTGGCGTCGTGACCCGTCTGGATTCCACCGCCCCAAATGATCGCCACAATACCGAAGATTACCAGTAACATACCACCATCTGCTATGAAAAAGCAGATAATTCCACAGACAATCATTATGCCGCCGAGAGTCCAAAGTACAAGCGCCCATCCATCAAATATTTCAAACATACGAAAGCCTCCAAAGTAGGAAAAGAATCGTGATCTGACCGTAACGTGCTGTCACGGCCAGTGGCCATAACTAAGCATATTATAGTATAATACAACTAATTATGCAACTATATTGAATAATATCAGCACATTATAATTCTGCTATTATATCTATATGCAAAAGTACAAAACCCTCGAAGAATTCCTCGCCGATTTAAATGAGGATAAACGCCTCCAAGTAAATACTCTCCGTGACCTTATCTTAAAAACCGCTCCTCAGCTAGAAGAGCATATCAAATGGAATGCCCCAAGCTACGTTTTAAATGGCGAAGATAGAATCACCTTTAACCTTATGAATAAGCAGGGCGTCGTAAAGCTCATACTCCATATGGGCGCTACCCGCAAAGAAGACAAAAAAGGTGCTCCAGTAATGCAAGACGATAGCGAGTTAATAGAATGGAGCTCCGATATTAGGGGAATGCTCACCTTTAGGACTATCGAAGATATCACCGTCAACCTCATTCCAATAACGAGTATTATCAAAAACTGGTTATCAATTCCCGCAAAATAACACTTTAACCATTTCTATATATCTCTATAACAATGCAGTATAATAAAGACATATGAAAGTCCTCGTAAACGGACAGCTAATTGAATACAAAAAAGAGGGTCAGGGAAACGCTGTCTTGCTTCTTCACGGTTGGGGTACATCACTTGCGTCTTTCGACCAGCTATCTCAACACCTGGTTGTAACCGGCCACGAAGTATTTCGAATTGATTTCCCCGGTTTTGGTGCCAGCCCGGTGCCGAATGGCAACTGGTCAGTAGGGGAGTATGCGGAACTCACCGCCGCTTTTGTAGGTAAAATGAATATATCTAAACTCACGGCGATTTTCGGCCATTCATTTGGTGGGCGGGTAATAATTAAAGGAGTCGCGACCGGCTTGCTACAACCTGAAAAAGTTATTCTCATGGGTTCAGCTGGTATTAAGCCGAAAACCACCGCTAAAATGATCGCCTATCGTACAGTCGCTAAAACAGGTAAGGCGGTGACTGCACTGCCAGGGCTCAACAAAATGAGCAAAAGCTTGCGAGAGCGCCTGTATGCAGCCGTAGGAAGTAGTGATTACCAACAGTCTGGTGCTATGAAACAGGTATTTTTAAATACCATCCGCGAAGACCTAACGCAGTACTTACCGGCCATTGCTGCGCCAACCTTATTGCTATGGGGCGAACGAGACACGGAAACTCCATTAGCAGATGGCAAGCTTATGCATGCCAAGATATCAAAGTCAGAATTAATTGTATTACCTAATGCTGGGCACTTTGTATACGATGACGATTTTGACGGTGCAACCAAAGCGATAGATAGGTTTCTAGGATGAAATATTTTTGGACTCGTTTCCTTCCAAGCTATCCGAAAGTACTTTTGTACATGCTTCAAAGTACTGAATACAACTTAGGTCAGTATCTAACTTGGTTCAATCGAACAGCCGACTTTCGACGGGTTATGAAGCGGCGCACGCTAGATATGACTAAAAAAGTTCGGATATTATTACTGGCTATTCAAGCTATAGTGTTCGTTATTCTTCTTGTTATTATCGCGGCTGTCTATTTATCAACAGTGTACGGGCAGATGTGGTTACTAGTTGCTTTGCTGTTACTCATTACGGCACCTTTTATTGTCGCCTATGGCTTAGCAGTACCATTATTTATCGGTGAATTGTTAATCCAAAGACCACGTGAAAAAGTTATTATCGCTAATGCCCAGAAAAAACTAAATGACCACCCTGGACGACGAATAGCAGTAGCTGGTAGCTTTGGTAAGACAACTGCCAAAGAAATACTGAAAGTTGTTATAGGTGAGGGAATGAATGTTGCCGCCACGCCAGGAAATATGAATACACCTATCGGTATTAGCCGGTTTGTCATGAAGCTTAAGGGCGACGAAGATATATTAGTGTTCGAGTTAGGTGAAGAAAAAGTTGGCGATGTTCGTGAGCTGTCTCGGCTGGTGCATCCGGAATACGCTATTATTACCGGTATTAATGAAGCTCATTTATCGAGTTTTGGTTCATTAGAAAATACCGTGGCGACAATTTTTGAAATTGAAAAGTTTGTAAAGCCAGAAAAACTATATAAAAATGAACAAAGCCCACTGGTTAAATCATATAAGAATAAAAGCACACTGTGGTTTAGTGATGAAAAAGCCGGTGACTGGCAGGTTGGTCATATATCAACAGCTATTGATGGTACTGAATTTACTATGACCCGCCAAGGTGAAACGATTCATGCAAAGACTGGCCTGGTTGGGGTACATACCGTTGGAGTAACAGCTGCGGCTGTCGCTATGGCATATGAGCTTGGGGTAAGTATTGAAAACATCGAAAATGGACTGCGTAAAGTACGGCCATTCGAGCATCGTATGGAGCCTCGCCCAATGCATGGCGCCTGGGTGATTGACGATACCTACAATGGAAACAGCCAAGGTGTGGAGGCCGGGTTATCCTTCTTGAAATCATCAGGCGCAAAACGTCGAATTTATGTAACACCAGGTCTGGTGGAGCAAGGGTCTAAAGTACGAGAAATCCATGAAACTATCGGTAGGCAGATTGCCGGGTCGGTTGATGTGGTTGTGCTGATGCAAAATTCAGTCACTGAGTATATAAAGGCTGGGTTAACTCGTGAGAAGTTTAACGGCAAGCTGATTGAAATCGACAACCCGCTGCAATTTTATACGAACCTCGACCAGTTCGTTGCCGCCGGCGACATTGTGTTGATGCAGAATGACTGGACCGATAATTACCAGTAATAAGGTATAATTAATCATAATGAAAAAAACAGTAGCTGTATATTTTGGCGGACGTTCTACAGAACACGATATCTCGATTATTACGGCGTTGTCTTCGGTTATTAAACCGCTAGAGATGGCCGGACAATACACCATCATTCCGGTGTATATCACCAAACAAGGCCGCTGGATAAGTGGCCCAAAGCTAAAAGATATTTCGTTGTTTAGTAGCGGTAAAATAGAAGACTTTATTAAAAAGGCTAAACCAGTTACTGTCACTTTTGATGGTGGTTTTATGTTAAATAAAACGCGCATCGATATTAATTTTCCAGCCATGCATGGTTCTTTTGGTGAAGACGGTTCACTAATGGGTGTATTTCGTATGGCGGGCATTCCATTTGTTGGTGCTGATATGGATTCCAGCGTTATAGCCATGGATAAAGTGTTGGCGAAGCAAGTAGCCGAGGCAAACAACATACCAACTTCCAAGTTTGTCTTTTTAACCCGTGATGAATTTTTGGCTGATCAAGTTGGTGAAACAGCAAAAGTTGCCGCAACGCTTTCGTACCCCTTGTTCGTTAAGCCAGCCCATTTAGGTTCCAGTATTGGTATTACCCGAGTGACCACAGAAGAAGAACTGCACAATGCATTAGAAGTAGCTGCCTATTACGATAACAAGATTATTGTTGAAGAAGCGGTGGCAAACCTCATTGAAGTGACCGTGCCAATTATTGGTAACAAAGTTCCAAAACCAGCCCTTATTGAACGACCGCTCGCAACCGCCGATGAGTTCTTTGACTTTGAGAATAAATATATTCGCGGCGGTGGTAAGAAAACCGGAGGCGCTAAACAAACAGGCTCTCAAGGCTACAGTGAGCTTCCAGTAGTATTGCCTGAAGGTTTAGACGATAAAGTCTTGCAGACAGCGATAGCTACCTATAAAGCCCTTGGCCTTCAAGGGATGGGCCGAGTTGATTTACTAATTGATAGTAAGTCGCAAACGGTGTACTTTAATGAAGTTAATCCGCTTCCTGGCAGCATTTATGCACATAACTGGCGAGCCGCCGGCGTTTCAACAGTCGATTTGGTTAACGAACTGGTGCAATTGGCCGAGCAGCGCTTTAGCGACAATTCACAGCTGAACACTACATTTAGCTCATCTTTCTTACAGCAGTTCTAAAAGTATTTTGAGCGTCGGCGGATAGTTGACATATAACATTATATTTACAACAATACAAAAATGACGTATAATCGCCAAATCAGTCAAGATCGTCTTGGTTGAGGCACGAGAAGGGTGTGAACATTGTTTGGAAAAAGAAGTCGAGCACTACGTCGCGAAGAAGATATCTTCAAAGCTGCAGAAATAGCAGCCGCGACGCGCCAGAACATCGATGAAGCAATTCAGGAGGTTTTACGCTCAACTGTTCCGCTGCGACTGTATGTCGGTCGCAGAGCGGTGCAAGGTTCCGTCGATTTTTGCACCGTCGGCAAAACCAGCTTCTTGAATGCGGAATATCTGCTTCGCGAAATCGAGCGGTTACAATCGCTGCTTGGTAGCCACTACCTGGTAGAAGGCTGCGTCTGGACGACAGTCACTAAAGTTCCGTTCGGCGTGGCGATGGACATCGCTTCGGGCTATAGCAACCCGCGAACGTACGCAATCGAGCACAGGACCATCATGGTGTACGTCACAAGCGCTGAGGACATCAAGCGAATCGATCGGCCTTACGAGGACCTGAAGACCAGCTACATCCAGATTAGGAAGCGCTCGTAACCGAATGCCCACTGCACACAACGTCAGAGCCCGCTCCGTTGTGATAACGCAGTGGGCTCTTTTGTTGTACCTAAGTAAGTCTTAAGTCGTTCGTACTAAAAAGTGCGTATCAGGGTCAACACCAGCTGAAGCTAATGTTGATGCCGATGCTGGCCATGCTCCTACAACATATGGGGTCTTACGTTGGCCATTAGAACCATAGATTCTCATCGTATTACTGTAACCATCTGTTACCCAGTGCATTGAAGCAATTGCGCGAATAGTTAAGTAGCCATCGACTGAAGGGTACTTAGGACTTGTAAATACTCCGCGCGTTACATTAAGGCGGCCACCTTGTGGATTCGGTCGATTAGCTCCTACTGGAGTTAATGATAGATGGAATACATTACCGGTTGCTGAAGAAGGGTTTGGATTGTTTATCTCCATAATACAGTCAGTTATATTAATTGTAGCTGCACATGATTCCCATCCTGCACAAGAAGGATTGAAATGATCTAATTTTGAACGAGTAAGTTCATATGTTCCGAAAGTATCACGGTTTTGGTCGTTTGCTGCATAACGAGTATAGAGTGCATCATGAAGCCAGCTATCAATAACTTTGTGTGATATTTCATTATTTGCCATCAAACGACCGCATCGTCTTGGGCGGGTTGAATCGAATACAGGTGATAGTCGGCCGTCCATTTCACAATGGGAGATGACTATTGATGTAGAAAGCTGTGTATTGAAGTTAGAGTGTTCAAATGGTGGTAAGCCTAACTTTGCGTGCGCTGCTGCTTGGAATCGTACGTATTGTACTATTCCTGGTGTTCCACCAAAGAGTACAATACCTTGAAAAGGAGCAACGTCAGGGTAGAACGCGCCATAACTTTTAGTTGAAGCGGTACCATCGGTAAGTATGTTCTGG
The DNA here is from genome assembly GCA_028289065.1 of Candidatus Saccharimonadota bacterium. Lineage (GTDB taxonomy): Bacteria > Patescibacteriota > Saccharimonadia > Saccharimonadales > Saccharimonadaceae > Microsaccharimonas. Next base: position 61,092 of record JAQGHA010000009.1, on the reverse strand, counting down.
TCGTCAGCTCTAAATGTTAATCCCGCAAGTAGCACAGGGGATGCACTCGTTCCATCTAAACGCATGAATCCCATATGGTTGATTGTGCCGCCCTCCGGACCTGCTTCCATTGTCTTCATTTTATCGAGTTGGGCCTGGCTGACGCTATTTGCATTCATTTGTACGAAAGTTTGGTCAGGGCCTTGACCAAGAAGTCCTTGTAGATTCGGATGCCAAAAGCCAAAGGCGTACGTTGGTCCACCAGTAGTACCAGCGACAACAAAGGATGAAAAACTATGTACTCCTGCTGGTAATCTGACGACAACTCTTTTATTCGCAGCAATTACAGTCGCTCTCAGGCGATCGTAAAAGCTACCGGAACCAGTTTGTAGGTCAACGATTGTAGTTCCTGCAGGCCAGTTACTGGTAAATACCGAAGTACTACTGTATTCCCACGGTAGGTTAGAATCTGACCAGTCCCACGATTGCGTTTGCGGTAAAGCGGCGGTTGTAATAGTAATCGACTTCTTAACACCACCTGGTTTCGGTGTACAGTAAAGCGTATATGTCGTATCTGGTAATAAATTGATGAAAGTACGAGAACGGCTGCTCGATGAATCGGTTGTTTCGTAAGGTCCGTTTCCGTTGGAGTCACTTCCATTTCTTCCAGTAAGATAGCTACTAGCTCCGGTAACGCCGGTCCAGTTTAAGGTTACGCTATCGGTAGTAACGTTAGTAGCTGTGACCGTAGTCGCTCCTAGGGTTTGCCTTCGGAAGGTACCAGGGGTAAGTGTTCCGCTTTTCATATACCAAATAGCATGCTTATCGATGGTGTCAGTGACGCTGACTGGAGCAGATAAGCTCGAATTATTACCGACTTTCAGTTGTACAGTAACGGAAGCGTTTGCTTTTGTTGCTGGTACCAAGTAAGAAGTTGTGACACTGTCGTCATTAGATAAGGCAATTGCCGGGCCAGCAGTTTGGGTCCATTCATATACTGTTGGGCTACCGGTTGAATTGGCAGCTGAAAATGTTCGCAACTGGCCGGCATTCAGGCCTAGTTGGCCGGTGGGAGAAATAACAGCCGTATAGGCTGCGCTACTTGCTTGTGGACCAATGAGAGTAAAGGTATCGGTTCGCTTAATGTTATCGATTATCATTGTGGCATCGACTTGCGTTGGTTCGAACTTTCCAACATTTAAGCTCGTAATAGCAGCCGAACCGGTATTTGCCGTTGTACTGTCAAAAGGAGCATTCATGCCTCCAGTTAAATCACCATCGGCATCGTAAACGGCAAACATTATGCGACCATTTGTATTGGCAGTGTCAACTTGTGCTACTAAATCAATTGCATATATTCCAGGGAAAGTAAGTGCTGCAGGAGTTATATATGTGACGCTACCGGTGAGGTCTTGTGCATATAAATGCCCATTAGCAAGTAGAATTACTTTCGCTAAAGTTCCGGAACCATTTCCCATACCAATAATCGAGTAGCTCGTAGCGGTGTCTTCTAGTCTAAGATAAGCTCGGAAACCGGCTGCGGTTAAACTACTTTCCGGCCAAGATAAATACCCGTAGGAACCCGAAGCAACATCAATTTTGACTGATTTAGTACCCATAATGACTTCAGCAGGCACAGCTGTACCAGTAATTGAAGCACCAGTTCCCTTTACAATAGCAATGGCGGTACCAGAAGCAGCACCTTCGTTAGCAAGCGTGAGCTGGGTACCATCAGTAGGGACACCCTCGGAGGTAAATTCTTTAATAGCCATATTAAGTGACTATACCGTTAGCTGTGATAACCATATGTCATTATTTAACATAGCGGTTGGTTGGGTTGAAGTAATAAAAAGGACAACTTTTGTTTGGTCAGTGGTTCCTCTGGCTGCAGGGTCGGTGGAATACATCACGACATTACCGGTTACGCTGGTAATTGAAGAACTACCACCGCCAGTAAAGGTTTTATTTTGCCATTTTGAAGTTGATGAATTGTAAGTTATAACTTGATCGTTGGTGGGATTACTAAAGGAAACATCTGTTGCCGCGGATAGCCCGCTACCGCTAGGATTCAAACCCATATTAATAATCTCCTTATGTTAATGTGAGTATAACTAATCGGTTTTTTAGGAGTCAATGCTTAATAAGGAAATTAAAATAATAGTGGTCTTTTAACTACTATTTGTTAACATTAAGTTATGCGAAAACTAGTAGTATTGTCTTTTATATCCCTTGATGGAATCTTGCAGGCCCCTGGTGGTCCTGATGAAGACACATCGGGAAATTTTAAATACGGGGGATGGACAGTCTCGTACGCTGACGAAGTTTCGAATAATATAATGGGTGAGCAGATGAGTATGCCATTTGATTTATTGCTTGGTCGAAAAACGGGCGAAGTTAAAACGGGTTCATTTGTTTAAATAATGACAGCCAATATAAAAACCAGTTATCAAACGGTAGTAATCGGCTATGGAAATCATGCATCTATCGAGATTCCCGAAAAGAACCTCGCTGAAATTAGGGCGAATAGACGTGCACCGCTAAAGGTTACTATTAATGGCTATACCTATCAAAGTACTGCAACAGGAGTTGACGGTAAGTGTATGGTCGTCATTCCAACCCGTGACCGTGAAGCTTCCGGTGCTAAGGCTGAAGAAACAAAACAACGAAGAATTCAAAATATTATCACTGCCATTAAGGCCGATAAATAGTCATTATTCAAGTGATATACTAAACCTATTATGGCAATTAATAAAAATATTGAAACGAAGAAGATTCACACCAAAAGTGACCGCATCTCGAGTTACGTAACGAAAGTGGCCGGTTCAATGCCATTTCTTGTTATTAACGTACTTTTCTTTGCGTTTTGGATTCTCTTAAATACTGGTGTGTTTGGGCATAACTTGATTGTTGATACATACCCGTTTAGCTTTTTAACGACAACTGTCTCGATTGAAGCGATTCTGTTATCCACCTTTGTTATTATGAGCCAAAGGCGCGAAGCTAAGCTTTCGGAAGCTCGAACTGAACTTGATTACCATTCTGACCTTAAAGCTGAAGTCGATATTAATACAATTGTTAATATTCTCGAGCGTTTAGCGGAAAAACAGAACATCGATGTGTCTGATTTGCTATCGGCAATGAAGAAAACGGAAACTAAGACGCTCGATGAAGCCATTAAGGATGAAAACTTAAACGAATAAGTATACTAATTGCAGAAGGATGGTAATATGAAGAAATTTTGGAAGAATAATTCATTATCTATAGTGCTAATTGGATTGTTTGTAATTTTTGTAATTGGCCAAACCATCACTGGCTTTCAAGTTAATAATAAAGACATGGAAGACCATAATCAGCCAACTATCTCTATGGCTGAATACCTTGGCGGTGGCCATTTTGGAGAAGCTATATTTGAAAACTGGGAAAGCGAATTTTTACAAATGGCTTCGTATATTATTTTAACGGCATTCCTATTTCAAAGGGGATCAGCGGAATCAAAAAACCCAGATGTTAAAAATGATATCGAGCAAGGGGCGAATCGAAAAACGATAACTAAGAATTCACCTTGGCCAGTTCGTAAGGGCGGTATATGGCTTAAACTCTATCGAAACTCATTATTTCTGGTATTTGTGTTCCTTTTCTTAATGTCATTTGCGCTTCATGCGGTTGAAGGGTCGAGAGAAAACTGCAGCCAAGGGCTTATGCATGGCCAAAAATGTGAAACCTTTACTGAATATGTAACTGGCCCACAATTCTGGTTTGAATCATTCCAAAACTGGCAGAGTGAATACTTAGCAGTTGCAAGCATTGTGCTGCTTTCTATATTTTTAAGACAGCAAGGTTCACCAGAATCCAAGCCATTAACTTCTCCGAACAGTACAACAGGCTAGCCATTAAAGCATAATACTAACTCTCTACACTTCAGCTACTATATAATAGTAAGTATTATGCGAGACTTACTAAAATAATGAAGGTCAGTAGAGGTTTAAAAGTGTTATTAATCATTACTGGGCTTATTATTGTAATTGTGCTTGCTGCTCTTCTTTGGTTATCACTCAGTGTGAATAAATATAGCGCATATTGGGTTGAAAAATCCAAGGACACTGGGGAAATTACGTACCTTGCTTTAGGCGATTCGGCTGCGCAAGGTATAGGTGCAACTAATCCGTTTAAAGGCTATGTTGGGCTAATTGCTAAAAATATTGAAAACAAGAATGGTAAATCGGTGCGCATTGTTAATATAAGTAAAACTGGTGCCAAAATGGACGATTATCTAAAAGACCAAGCGCCGGTTATTGCCACGCTTAAACCGGACATTATAACAATTGAGATTGGTGCCAATGATATCGCTGATTTTGACGCTACAGCCTTTCGTAGTAAGTTCAAAAAAGTACTTCAAACCTTACCGGACGGCAGCTTTGTTTCAAACATGCCCCTTTTCAACAGTCGGCCGGGCAGTACTGAAAATGGAAAACAGGCGAGTGCGATAGTTGAAGAAGAGTTACATCAATATCCAAACCTAAAGTTTGTCGATCTACAAAAAGAAACCCAAGAGAACCAAAGTGTGTTTGGTTTTGCCCCAGATTTATTTCACCCAAATAATCTAAGTTACAAAAACTGGGCCAATGCTTTCTTGAAGAAGATAAATAATTAAGTACGGTATAATAAGGCTATGAACAGGGAGTTTACATGGAATCATTAATTTGGACACTTATCATTGCCGTCGCCATTTTTATTTTAAGTGGATTAAAAGTGGTCAATCAATATCAACGTGGGATCGTATTAACGCTGGGGCGTTTTACTGGTGTACGAGCACCGGGTTTGCGAGTAATTGTTCCTATTTTCCAAAAAATGATTCGCGTTGATGTACGGTCAACCCCAATTGATGTACCTAAGCAAGAAATCATTACAAAAGATAACGTTACGGCTGGTATTGATGCGATTGTCTATTTCCGAGTTGTTGACCCTGCTAAAGCTGTACTTGAAACAACTAATTACGTATATGCAACCAGCCAATTTGCCCAAGCTGCTTTACGTGATGTTACTGGTAACTTTGAACTCGATGAATTATTGCAAAAGCGCGAAGAAATTAGCGAACGCATTAAAGAAATTGTCGACGCTGAAACCAGCAAATGGGGGATCGATATTGAAAACGTAAAAATGCAAAATATCGAGCTCCCTCAAGATATGAAACGTGCCATGGCAAAGCAGGCTGAAGCCGAACGTGAGCGCCGAGCCAATATTATTGGTGCCGATGGTGAAAAACTAGCTGCGCAGAACCTAGCCGATGCTGCTGCAATCTTTGCGAAGGTTCCTGGTGCGTTGAACCTGCGTACGCTTGGAACATTGGAGCGTATTAGTACTGAGCCAAGCCAGAAGACAATGATGCTATTCCCGGTTGAATTAATTGATGCACTTCGCGGCGCCTCGACTATTATTGGTGGTGATAAGAAGTAGCTTCAACTATGAAGTATATCCTACGATTATTTTACGAGCAGCCATTCTGCTTGCGGGTGTCTTAGCTATTATTGTATGTGCAGTAACGGTTCCTGAATTAGTGACAGGCAAAGTAGGTGGGTATGCCCCAATATTAATAGGGGTATACCTTTCACTTATTCCATTCTTTTTTGCACTGTATCAGGCACTAAAGTTGCTTCATATGGTAGATAGAAATGCTGTCCGTACGTTAAAAACTGTAAAATTATTAAAGAATATTAAAAATGCAGCCGTAATTGTTGGCGTATTTTACACCTTAGGCTTACCTTATATTTATATTGTGGCTGATCGAGACGACGCGCCCGGCGTGATAATTATTGCAATGGCAATAGTATTCTGGTCATTCGTTATTGCCGCAGGCGCGGCTTTAGCGCAGAGGCTTTTTAGCGAAGTTGTTCGTTCAAAAAAGTAAACCAACAACGTTATTTTTGCACAACGTCAAAGATGCGGTATTTTTCACCTTCAACTTTATTAGGTGCGAGGGACTCTGATTGTTTTTGCTTAGCTAAGAGTGCAAAGTGATGGGCGGCAATTTCAGCATCAACGTTACTTCTAATTGTCGGACTGGCACGTTTTAACACCTCATTATATTCGTCAATCGTTTTATAGTATTGAGAATGAATAGCACCTGGTACTAAATAGCTTAGATAATCTAAATCCGTTTCATGGGCATAGCGTGCAAAATTACTTGACGATAACTTATCATCAACCATGTAATCATACCCAGGTGAACCTGTACCTAGGTAGACGAATACTGGCATTTGTTTGCCGCCTCGCTGGGCTGATATCGCTTTCAGCTCTTTGAGCATATCGAACTGGTCCATCTTGTATACCTGTTGGGTTAAGAGTTGCATCGATGTGCGCTTAGGGTCTTTTGATCGTTCGACAACTTCATTCCAGGTTTCTATAAGGTTCCATATGTTATCAATAACAACACCCGAGTTATGAGCAACGTTCCACCAATCTTTCATCTCGCCTTTTGTAAATTTATCACGATAAAAATACATTTCACTTCCATTCCGAACCCAGGAAGAGTCGACTGCTCCTGGAATGTTCGCAATTGCCAAGCCAGCACTCAATTCTTTTTGTTGATACTTTCTTAAACCTTTAAAGCCGTCAGGTGTACTCATTGTAGTAACTGTATCAACTTCAATATCGGTTTTAGTCACAAGGTCAGACGCTGCTTCAATAGCTATGTCGCCGCCCATACTATATGCTGCTATAGAAACACTTTCGTAGTCATTTGCTTTAACTAATCTTTCGATGCTTTTATAGATACCCTCACGGCTTAAAAAGGCGTTATTCAAGCTTAGTGACATCTCCTCTCCATACGCTACCTGTCGAAAACCTGGACCGATTTTTTTCCTGTAATAGTCAGCATCGAATGAATTGAATCCGTCTATAAAAAAGGTTGCTTTCTTATGGTCATCTTCTACCGGTAGGTCTGAAATATCATCCACGTCGTTTTCCATAGGCTCTGACATGTCGTTAATGGAAATTACGGCGGCAGCTTGCTTGGCTCGATTGTCTTCAACATCAGCCCAATAAGCATTAATTATAGTTGCAGCTGCTAATGTAACTGCACCTAATTTTAGAAAGAAAGGCTTTAAAAGTTGGTATCTTTCTTTATCGCGATATTTTTTATCAAGTCCAGATTCGTTTACATCATTGTCAAACGTCTCGATAAGAGGAGGAGTAGCAGGTTTCTCTGGTGGATTTCGGAAACGCTCGGACATTATTAACTATTATAGTATATTTCCTAGAAATTACAAGTAGTGTTGAATAGTTAAGAACTGTAAGCGCTAAACGTCAGCTGGGTGGTATTACTATTTCCGCCCCGTAAATATGTCACCGTAACAGTATCGCCTGGCTTATACTGGCCAATAATACTAGATAAGCTGCCTTGTTTGCCGATAGTATCGTCGTTTATTTTTACAATGACATCGTTGTTTTTAAGCCCGGCTTTTTCGGCTGGACTACCCGAGGCTACGGCCGACCCGTCGGTTGCATATACGTATGCGCCATCTTTTACGGTTAATTTGTATTGCTTCGCAACGTCAGGAGTAACACTCAAGTAATTCACTCCCATGTAGGCACGGCTGATTTTGCCTTTCTCTAATACACCAGCGAGTACGCCTTTGGTAGAGTTGATTGGAATAGAAAAGCCAATTCCGTTGGCATCGGCAGCAATGGCAGTATTAATACCAATAACTTGCCCCGCCATATTAAGTAGTGGTCCACCAGAATTTCCGGGGTTAATGGAAGCATCGGTTTGAATGAGGTCGGTGAGTGTTTCAGTTTGGCCGTTACCTGCTTCAGCAGTTACGGGACGGCCAACACCAGATATGATACCACTTGTAACTGTATTACTATACTGGCCGAGTGCGTTACCGATGGCGACAACTTGTTGCCCAATTCGCAGGGTAGAACTTGTACCGAGCGTAACGGGTTTAAATGTAGCGTTTGATTTCACCTTCAAAAAAGCGACATCGTTAAGAGGATCGCGGCCTATAACTGTAACGTCATCAAATTGTACACCGGTACTATCAATAACTACCACGTCGTTGGCATCTTCAATAACATGATTATTGGTCATGATGTAACCGTCTGAGCTAACGATAATTCCAGTGCCGGCACCTTGTTGCGATGCAGTTCCGTAGTACGATTGCGCTTGGCTTTTAGTAACGATAGATACGACACTTGGGCCAACCTTCTCGGCAATAGCGGCGATCGTACTTTCTTCGTTCGTAACCGATGTATTTCCGTCACTGGTTGAGTTTAAGGCATTGTAGGTAGTACCAGTACGTAGTTTCTGGATGTACATTCCCCCGGCGAACCCAAATGCGGTTAATAGCAGTACGGCAGTTATGGCCACAAGTGTAATAATGACGGATTTTCTTTTCATCGGTAGCCTTTCGAATTAGCATCTATTATAGATAGTATAATACTGAATTATTAAGTTTTGCTGTAGAACTGAGACAAAACTTTGTAAGACCTGGTTTTAAAGGCGAGTAACACGGCTATAAGCATAATGGCACCACCGATAAAGAACAGTAGTGCAATACCACGAGCATCACCTGTACCTAAAAGCCATCCTAGCTGCGCCTGACCGTCCGCACTATTCATATATGGAATAACCCAGAACTGAGCGATGGGTCCTATCAGAATGGCTGTAATAGGGGATGCGGCTGCCTCGAAGCTTTGAGCGAAGCCAAACACGCGGCCTTGTCTTTTTAGTGGAACAACCCGCTGAATAATTGTTTGTTCGGTAGCTTCAATAATAGGAATAAGGCACATATAGAGGAATATACCGACGACATATAGCAACCAGAATTCACGGATTGCAAACAACATACCAATCGTCGCCATAACAATGTTAGCTATTAGCAACGTTCGAAGTGGTTTTTTACCAAGGCCTTTCTTAGCAATGATTATTCCTCCAAGAATAAACCCAGTACTACAAATGCCCCATACAATACCCCAAATTTGGACTGAAAATAGCGTCAAACCGTAGGGGTCCATAAGGGCCATGTATATGCCACCAATGAAGTTATTAAAGGTTGAAAATATGATTAAGCCAAATAAACCGGGAACAACTTTAATTGCCGCAATACTCCCTTTGATGTCGATTTTCTTATTCTCAAGTTCAGGGTCGTGAGCAATTTGTTCTTCGGGAATTTTTACAAAAAAGACTAGGTGAATAGTGGCGAGGAACGTGGCGACTAAGGCGATAGCTAAGGTCCAGCCCATACCGAGGAAACCAATTGCGAGGCCACTAAATACTGAGGTAACGAGAAAGCCAAGCCCTTGAACGGTTCCAACTAACCCGTTAGCGTTGGCATATTTTTCCTTTGGAACCAGCAATGTAACAGTAGTTGATAAAGCGATATTACGCATATTTTCAACGACAGAACCAATCAGTACGACTGCTGCAAAGATCCATAAGTACGGCCCAGTCCAATCAAGTAATAGTTCAGAAGGGGTGAGGACAAAGAAGGCGGCTGCTATTAAGTAAGTAACTAAAGTAAACAGACCCGATGCTACCATGATGGTCTTTTTACGATGCTGGTCCACGAGGGTTCCGAAGAACAAACTCGAAACAGCCACCAGTAACATGTACGTTCCGCCAATCAGCCCAGTAGCAAGAACGGATTGTGTTTCAATATATACCCAGAATGTTAAAGCAAACCATAGAAAGCTGGTTGTGATGTTCGCCAGTGCGGTATTAATTAAAACAGGAATGAAATTTTTCATAGGGTACTAATAGTAACGGTTGTAGCCATTGTCGAAAGCCGGGCGGGTATTTTCGACTGCGCTTATTAAGAAGCCGGCTAGGCCACTACACCATACCATGGCGGTAATAGTTCCGACGGTAATGTAGATGGCCAGTAGGTTGCCTGGAATAGGGTGGGTTGCTGGTATGGTTGCTTTTAATTCGGGATGTCGCGCTAGTGCAATACCACGAAGGATTATCGCAATTAGGAAAGCGGTGCTTGAAAATATAGATAGAGCAGCAACGCTACGGAAGTATAGAGGGTCAAACCTATCAACAATATGAAGAACCCATGGAGCGAGTGTAATAACTAATACCGTAATTGACCCAATAGATGTATAAAGCCCAGCTTTGGTGGCTTTGTGGTTAAGGCGTAATTTTAATATGCCGGTAATAATAAATACAGCCCCAATTATTAAAAAGTAAAGGCCTAGAGCACGCCAAGCTGTTTCGGTACTAATGATTTCCCAGGTAGACAATGTTGTAGTGATCATATTAGCTAAAGCCAAGCCAAAGATGCTAGTAGGAAGTACATTTCGGCCGACTTCATTGTATTTATCTGCCCAAAGCAACGCCAAGATAAAGAGGCTGTGGCTAAAGAAAACAAAAATAGTCAGTAGTGACTTTTGAATCTCACTATTAAATGAGCCAATTAATAGAGCAATAATAGCGGTTAAAGCTGAGGCAGCAAGCCCGCCGATAAGAACATACAAAAAGGCTAACTTTAATTTGCCAATACGACTTGGCTCAGAAGACGATGCTTCTTTGGCAGCAAGTGATGGGGTGTGCGGCTCATTAACTAACGACATTGGAGCTCCTCTTACGTTTAAAAATAGTATATCACGAGGGGTCGCCGATTTGATGATGACTCTGGTATAATGGCCAGGATGGCGCCTTGGCCGAGAAGTTAGGCAACGGTCTGCAAAACCGTGTAGACGGGAGCGTTACCCGTAGGTGCCTCCAATCTGGTATAATTTTTTTGTACCAAGAACATATACATGCGAGGATGGTGGAATTGGTAGACACGAGAGACTTAAAATCTCTTGGCTTCACGGCCGTGCGGGTTCAAGTCCCGCTCTTCGCACCAAGTGAAATTGATTTGGCTTTTAGCAAGTCAGCGAATGGTTCTCTCCACTGGTAGGAGGGGACCATTTCGTTATTTATGGTCAAGTTCAAAAGCAATATTCGTGCAAGCATGTCTTTTTCGACTGCAGCCCCAGCTCTCATCTTGTCAGCGGCTGAATTTGCCAAGTTCAAAAACTCATTTTTGCTCAACATTATCTTGGCTGGATCTGCCATTTTTGCTTCTAAGGTGAGGATTTCTGCTTGTAAATCTATAATTTCGTTTTGTAAATTCTCCAGGTATTCATTTACATCTGCATAAGCTAGCGACTTTTTGCCAAGGTTGGCAAGTTTTAAAGACATCTCTTTTCGCTGATTTTCCTTATTCGTTTTTAAAGCCTTACGGCTTCTAAGTAGAGTTCTGATCTCAACCAGGCTTTCGTCAGTATAGTTTTCAATATGTTTACTGTACTGGGAGTATTCGTTCTCAGTGAATTTGAGTTTATCCAGAGTTTCATACAAGTCGTCCATTATATATTTGGCTCTTACGGACTTAACTTTACGGGTGCATAGCTTGTTGTCGCATCGGTATGACAAAAAGTACGTACCGCTACCACTCTTATTCTTTCCTACGCGCATTGGTGTGGTGCTGTTGCATACTCCGCAGAATACCATTCCTCTGAATGGGTAAAACACGCCACCACGGGTCTCCTGTGGCTTTGTACGAGACCTGTTATAGCCCAAAGCCTGTACTGATTCGTATATACTCTCGTCAATCATGGGATTGAAGTTATATATTGTCCTCAAATCAACTTCTTGCTCGGCCTGTTCAAGTATGCCGTAATAGAATGGATCCTGAAATATTCTAGTAGCGGTACTTTTATACACGTCTACGCGTCGAGACACTAGGCTTTTTCTGTTCAGTTTTGTCATTCGGTGTACATTATTATCTCGCCAGTATTGGAGAATTTCTTCCATCGAGGAACCAGACAAGCGCATTTCCCAGCCTTGATTTATATACTCGAAGTTATCATCTGGACGATAGAACCCAGACACTGCATCGCGATTATATCCCCATTTAGGAAAACCTGAGGATTTACCCTCTTCAAAGTTGTGATCTATGCCACGCCGGACCTTTTCTGAAAGGTCCTCTGAATACTGCTTGGAGAAAACAAAAAGCATTCCAAGTAACATTTTTCCATTGGCATCATTGCTGAATTGGTGACTATTAAATCTCAAGTCTCTTATTACACCGGTATCTAGCATGTCGATGATTTTGCCACTCTCTAGCATATTTCGACTTAGCCTATCAGGATGCCAGCAGAGGATAGCATCGTACTTATTAGACTCTATGTCGTTAAGCAATTGAGAAAAAACCGGTCTATTATCCGGCTTCTTTGCAGATTTTGATTCCTCTAGGATAATCACGACGTTCAAGTTTTCGCGTTTTGCAAGTTTCTTGCATTCGTCTATCTGGTCCTTGATCGAGCGCATCTGGCTTCCTTCATCTTCGGTCGACTTGCGGGCATACAGAGCGTATCGCAAAGTGCTGAGATCGATAGGTTCTTTGTTTCGTGCCATTTTTACCAGTCTATACTAAACCAGGAATACTAGTAGACAATAATCTGTCCATTTTTACCAGTCATGCTTACGCTGTTTGATTCGATACGATTGTAATTCAGCTCAATCTTTTCAAGTACTTCGACCAGGTCAATAAGGCTTTCTGCCTGTATGTTTTTTACTGGTGAAGTTGTGTTCATGGGACTATAGTCACACGAGCGAACGGCTCTGTCGTTTTTCTATTTAGTTTTATTGAACTTTATTGGTTTTTTCTGATTTGTATAAAGCATCACGTTTTTCGGTGATGTAATCATCGACTGTCGATTGTAAAACGCGGTGCTTCTTAAGCATTTCCCTGTTGATTCTGGTTGTGATTTGCATTTTGTTTCCACTGTCGGACGTTCTAAAGATTGCCTTGCGGAAAAGAAGTGGCATTTTAATGTTATTTACGATGGGGTTAAAGTCCACTGATCCATCTTGGATTTCCAGTACTTTAATATCGTCAGCCTGACTGAACAGTTCTGTGAAAAGCATGTCGGCCTGTTTACCCCATTGGAACCGCTGGATCCTAATACCGTTCAACTTAAGTATTCCTTGGTCCGTATCGTAATCCAGCCAATACAAAACGTCACCGTCCTGAGGTATATCGGAGACGATTCCATAATCGTGTTGGCTATTGTTCTTGCGCATTGATGACCATTATATCCCTTGTCTCTGTTAAGTCCTAAGAGCATGGTATAATCAACTTGTTCTAAATCGTTCAAATTCGCAATAAGTTAGCCCGGATTAATTCCGTGCGGTATTCGCCTATAAAAATGGGCACCGTGCGAAACAGTAGGTGAAAGCTTATTGCGGACAAACGATTTAGAACACCGTCACGGTGTCCTTTTTTATTTAGCGGACCCATGATGTATATATGGGCTAAATAAAGAAGGTGAATACTGTGAAAAATCGAAAAACCTATAAAGTGCTGACAATCATTTGTACTATCATGCCGTTCCCGATCAACCGAATGTACCTAGGCGAGAAATGGTTCAAAAGATTGATTACCTTAAACTATTTTTTTATAGGTGGAATTGCAGATCTTTTCTATATGGACCAGCGATTTGACGAAGCAATGGGTAAGCGTGGCTTCACTAATACTGACGTTCGGAATCTTCAGGGCAGGTAAGTTACTCCACGAATGTCGCGCTGAAGCGGGCGCGAGTAGCGGCTACGTAAAGACGCTCTCGGCTCTTAAAGTTTTCAAGGTCACGGTTTTTGTAGTACTGGATTACAGTACTTGCTGGAAATATTAGTACACGATCATAGGTGCTACCTTTAGATACACCAATATTTATTGCTGCCAACCCTTCAGTATCTGTGTTCTTATTCTCGCGTAATATAGTTGGCTTATAGGTTGCTACGTAAGCAGCGACATCTGCACGAGGTATTATAAAAATGCCGTCATGGCCAGTTACTTCTGTGTTTAGCGATTCTGTCGAAGGCATATTGGGAAAAAGTGCATCTGCAAAATCACAAATTGTCTGATTGCATCTATGGCTTTGGACGCGTGGTTCAATAGTCACTTTTGCTTTTCGTTCCTCAAACCAGTCGAGCAGACCCTCTTTTTTGTACTTCTTGTACTTGCTAGCTGTATTCGTTGGCACCATGTACTGGCGTGGATCTCCTACTAAAGTAATGCCTATTGTTGAGTCAAAGAGCCGATCAAGCAGGTCAAGATCAAAGCCTACCAGGTCCTGTACCTCATCTATGAATATGTGATCCCATATTTGCTCAAGTCGAGCGATTACTTTGCCGCCTGTAATTTGGTTTACATCACACGCAAAATCAGATACCCCATTGCGATAGATATCTCTGTTTTTGTCGAAGAAATAGCTGAGTGAATTTTTTGACGTAAGTCTGTATCGTTCACCAATGAAATTTAATGACTTCATGTAGCCGGGTTTAAGAGTAAAAGCATTTTGATATGGTCTTGCACATTCATTAACTAAGAATGTAAACCAGCCAAGTACAGTAATGTGAGCAGGAACAGTACCATTGCTCTTTGCCTGGATACGTTCTATGATTTGGCGTTGGTTTTCGTTCGTATATGTTGTTATGAGGACATTTTTGTCGGGCATTCCTAAGGCCTTGTCGATCACATACTCCGTTTTTCGAGAACCGGCTGCTGCGATAATAGCTAGGTTGTTATGCGATGGCATCTACGATATATTCCGGCATTGTAATGGTCTCTGCGCTTTCAAATATCCTCAATGCTACTGTAGTCTTATTGTTTTTGTTTTTCATATGTTCAACCAGCAGTTCATCGGTTGCATGAGTTGTGCCTAGTATTCTATTAAGAGTTTCTCGATTGCTCGAATGTAAGATTTGCGGTTCGAGTGTTTTATATAGCGGATCTTTACCTACATGTATCTCGATCATGGGTTCGGTTGTGTATTCTGAATATGTCGCTTCCACCGCACCATCGGGCTTACCATCGTTATCTGTAACGACGCGTGAAGGCTTTTTTAGCAGTTTGGCAATGTCTAAAAAGCGCTTGAATGATAAGCCTCTGACGTTGATTACATCTACTCCGTCATCGATAGGAAGCCTACCGGCATGCGCATCCATGTATGCTCGCTGTACTATCAATTCGTCCGACGGACCTTCTACTAGGATCACTTTTTTGGCTAATACAAGGCGAAGCGTATCGTAACCGGACAGTTTCATAAAATAATCTTGGGTTTCATTAGGTACCTGGCCTATGCGAATTCCAGTTGTTCTTGTGAGCAAAATAAGGCTATCCATACCGAGCTTGTTCAATACATAGGAGCTATGGGTACTGATCAATACTTGCTTATCGATGCACTTCTTCGCTATTTTAGCGACCAACATATTGAGTGTGGAGAATGATAAATGATTTTCAGGCTCCTCGATTAAGATAACATTTGAATCTTCCGCTCTTCGGTTTAGTGCTAAGAGTATTTTTAGTGTGTTTTGTTCACCGTTGCCTACGTACTGGAACGGCATTCCGTCCAAGTGAGCAACTAAACTGCTCTCCCACGTGTAACGTTGTGAGATGTCTATTGCTAATGATAAGCTCCTATCGCTTACGTCGCCTTGAGAGCCGCCGAGCTTGACGTTGATCGCTTTGACGGAATCGTGGTCGGCAAATTCTTCACGGGTGTTCCTGTAGGTTCGTGAGAGCTCTACGCGTTCTTTTGGATCAAGGTGTTCCTTGATTATCGATTGAAGGTGGTAGTCGGCACCGCTCTGTAATTTTATCGCTGAAGCGTCGATAAAAGACGGAGAGCTTGGCAAACTTTTCATGGTTATGCCGTTGCCCGAGAAGCCGAGCCATTCGACACTATAATATTCTGCAGGAACTAGTTTGATTTTAGCCGGCTCGCTGATAAAGTTTTCATACTCTACAGTGTAATCTGAGCTCATTGAAGCCTTTATGCGCACTCCAACGGCATCATTGCCGGTAAGATTGTTGGAGCCTTTAAGTAGACCCGTTTCGCCGTTTTCCTTAAAAAACAGATCAATGACTATCTCCGGAGGAGTGGGTTTTTCGCCTGCGATCAATTTGGCTAAATATTCTTCAGTAGCAATGCTATTAAACAAGTAGGGTGATAGCTCGAAGGCAAAAGGTCTACCATTTAGCTTTGAAGTCAACGCAAGATTCACCGCTTCGAGCAATGTGGATTTTCCTATATCGTTATCACCTACAATGATATTCATTCCATCATTAAACTCCAGCGTAAAGTCCTGATAGGCACGATAATTTTTAATCATAATTTTTTCGATCACAGTGATAGTCTCCCGGCTTTTACTTGGTGCGTTATCAAGATTATCGCACGTATATTGTGGATGTGCGAGACATACTAGTATTCATTTTTTGTGGTCCAATCTTCGTTTTTTGTAAAAAAGATGCATTTTTACTATTATTTAATATTTGCTCTACCCCTGATGATTTTCCAAAAAAAACAGTATTTTTTATAGAGACAGAGATGTAGGTAGGTGTGTGGTCGCCGTTCGCAGTTGGCTTAATATACATAGCATAGGGGGGGGAGTAATGATGCATGTTAGGACCACTATGTACGCTGCTCAATGAGATTTAATGACTATGTGTAAGACAAGGTCTATAATTAAGAATATTATAAGAAAAGGATTCACTATGAGCGAAACCAATATGATGGACCAGTTGATCAAAGAGGCAGAACGGGTCCACGAAAGTGCCATGTATAGCGCACAAACGCAATTTGAGTATTCAAAATCTTGGCGGTTCGTTGATCGATGGTTGAGTGGCGGATCGGCCATTATGGCTGCTATTGCTGGAGTCGGAGCTTTGTCTGAGGTGGTGAGTAGTGCTATTGCTGGTGTGGTAGCTCTAGGTGCAGCAGGTCTTGGGGCCGTTGCTTCGTCGCTTGGTGCACCCAAAACAAAAACTGCTGCACATGCTGCAGCAAACGCATACCTAGCCCTTCAGCAAGATGCGCGCATATTCATAAACGTAGATGTTAGTAAAATGAGTTATGACGATGCCAGGCAAGCTTTATCATCTTTAGTGGCAAGACAGCAAGAATTGAATACCACCGCAGAAATACCGTCAGTTTCAGCCTGGAAGAAGGCAAAAAAG
The DNA here is from genome assembly GCA_028289065.1 of Candidatus Saccharimonadota bacterium. Taxonomy (GTDB): domain Bacteria; phylum Patescibacteriota; class Saccharimonadia; order Saccharimonadales; family Saccharimonadaceae; genus Microsaccharimonas. The sequence continues at coordinate 44,101 of JAQGHA010000009.1, read as the reverse complement.
AGTGTCGAGTCTGGCTTTCAGGAATATGAAGCCGATAAATAATGGCCAATAATACAGCAGCTGCAATAGATGAATATTTAAACAAGTTATTGCCAAAGCAGGGCCATGTTGAAATTCTAGAAAAACGTCGGATAACTACGCATAAATATCTCGAAAAGTCATTTGGAGCAGATTCTGATATGCCGCTATTGCGTACACAGTTGATAGGTTCAGCAGCTAAAGGCACTATGTCCTCGCCGCCTGGTGATATTGACGTATTGGCAGTGTTTTCTAACGAGAAGAACATACACGGGACCTTCAATAATGCACAAGAAATGCTTTACAAAGTAAGAAACGCCTTGTCTGACTATAGGATTGAGACAATCGGTAGTAGAGGTCAAGCTGTTCGCTTGTTTTATAAAGACGACTTACATGTTGATATTGCACCAGTATTTTATTTTACAGACGGTACTGGTTACTCATTGCCGGGAGGAGATGGACAGTGGATTTCAACAAATCCTGATGCACAAATAGCATGGTATAAATCAAGGGAATCTGTACTAGGTATCAGGCTGAAACACATTGTATTACTGATCAAACAATGGAATTCATTACACGGAGCTTTACTGAGTTCATATCATCTGGAGACAATGGTCGCAACAATGTTCGCAAAAATGGGTGATAACTACGTTCGCGAGATTGCATTATTCTTTGAGAAGGCACCTGCTTATATTAAGGTGGAAGATCCAGGTGGGCACAGTGGGGATTTATCGCAGCACTTAACCTTCCAACAATATACAAATTTTCTACAGCGTTTGAAGACAGCAGAGAACATAGCTAAGCGGGCCGCACAGGCCGAGTATGACGGTGATCATAAGAATGCAATTGAGCTGCTCGGACAAATTTTCGGTGATAAATTCCCCAAATACACACAGCCGAGCTTGATGGATTTGTGGCAATATTAATTTACGGTCGATTACTTATTTGAAGCTATTGCCTTATCGTTATCGTCTTCATCACGGCTCTTCCCGCACACATTGCAGGTGAGTGCAGTAGATAGGTTTTCAGCCTTACAGTACTTGCATTTCCAATTTAAGAAATCATTATTTAACCCCAAGCTTTTGCGAAAGTCAGTTGAATTCAAACTTGAGAGTGAATCCCTCATTAACGAAGCAGCTCCAGAAAAATCAGGCATAGAATCACTAATTAATTTTGCCATATTTGGCATAGAATCCTTGAACATTCTTGCTTGTACCGAAGATAAGCCAGTCATGTTCCTCTTAATCATTTCGCTCATAGGTTGGAAATCCCCAAAAGCTTTTTTGGCAATATCATAATTGTTTGTCATGCCATGCATTGCTTGCAGTGTATCCGCAAGGCCTATATTGTTATTAATTGAGCTAAAGTCTATACCTCTCCAGGGATTTGAATTAATAGTGCCTAGACGATTAATGACCTCAACTGTATCGATAGTATCTTCCGTGATGCCAGATTCTCTTTCGACTTCTTCATCTGAAATTGGTATCTGAGATTTGAGATTTTTCTTAACAAACGAACTGAGATTTGTTTCAAGGGAAATTTTCTTTTTTGATTTCTCTTTCCATTCACGTTTTAACACATCGTCTAACTCAGGTTTTTTTAGGTACAACGAGAGTGGATTGGCCCAATCTTTATCTCCCGAGACAATTACCACGTCGTCATGGGTGTAGTCCCGTAGTATGGTTTCCCATACAACCTGATCACCTATGTGCAATACTGAATCTGTTTTTCCTGGCGGATTTCCTAGCATTCTTCTTTTCTTTGCAGCCTCAAACAGCTCATCATCAACTGATGGTGCTTCTGAATTAGTTATGAAAAATGCTATGTCGTCATTCAGGATTTTTTCTGACTCGGCCAGATATTCGGTCTCAAGCTTCTTTAGATCGTCTTGTATTACCTTTAATTTTTTTTCGATGTCTTTTTTGATACCAGCGTTAATCTCTGCAAATGAATTAATCTTGAGCTCGCTTCTTTGCTTTCTAAAGCCAGACACGTAAACTGCTTGTACTGAGAACACATTCCGAAGCAGCTCATCTTGAGTTATACGTGGAAAGAGCAACGTAATGTCCTTACTCTTTATGTTATTTTTGAGTATCTCAAGAGACTTGAATTGTTCACTAGAGGGAGTAAAGAATTGCAAATATTTATTAGTATCAATATATATAATCATGAAATATTCATATGCTTTCTGGGGCTATTATAGAACTTTTCCAAATTTTAGTAACCTTTGTGTAGTTCGTTATTTATTAGGCAGACTTGAGAAGTAGGTCAAAGTACTCTGTACCACCAAACGGTATCTTCTGTTTGATGATCTTTTTTCCTTCAAGGGTGGTAGCCATGTGTAACGTCATCTTGCCATAAAACTCATTTATCTCATCCATTGCTTTAGTTAGGTCACCCATTTTTGCTATATCTTCAAACATACTAAGCTGGCTTTCTTTCGATGACTCGAGGCTATAGCAATACACTCCTATGGTTGTAACAACTGCTCCACTAGGACGTTTATTAAAAAGCTCCATCGCTCTGCGATATACTTCTTGGTTTGTGAAGAATGTCGATTTGTAGATGCGCTTTAATCTAAACAACTCGCCGTTTTGGAGTGTGGCCCAAACACATATACCACGCGCTTCAACATTCCTAAAACGAAGCTTCACGCCGGCCGTTTCGCACAAGAATGCAAGACAGGGGAGTAGATAGTCGCTTTTATGAGTAGGGCTTGCGACAACCCATTGACGGCCAACCATACCTAGCTTAGTGTCGTATTCATCCACTTCCCAACCCCTTAGTCGTCGGTACCAATACGTCCCGACGATACTTCTGAAAACCTGCTTTTTCAGAGTGTACTCTTTGGCAGCTAAAAACTGCATTGGGCTGAAAATATTATAAGAGTTTAGGCGAGCACCGTAACCGTCAGCAATTCCGCTAAGGTCGGTTAGCTTCCTGTCTTTGTAGTATGCTTTTAAATTACGATAGTCGATCACGTCTAAGCCATCAGGTTTATGCCAGCCTGCAGCTTCCTTTGCTAAAAATCTGTTAGTTCCTATTCCGATGTTGATTCGCATCCAATCACCGATTTCATCTTTTACACGCTGCTTGATCTCGTAGCCAATTTCAGTAAGTGTTCGACCATTAAGCACGGGTCCCATTCCGTGGAAATCAATAATACCTTCATCAATACTTTTCATTTCTACCTTTGGGGAATAACTTCTCATAATCGTTACAAGCTTCTGGTAGACGACATGGTATTTTGGCGCGTCTGTTTCAAGCATTATAAAATCTGGACATATAGCCCGGGCTTCGCTTAGCCGAGTGCCGACCTTGATACCAAGCGCCTTTGCTTCATAGCTTGCTGCAATAACGCAACATTCTTTCGATAATCGATTTGTTACACCCATTGGCTTGCCTCGAAGGCTTGGGTGAGCCTGCTGTTCCGTTGTGGCAAAAGCACTGTTTAGATCTATGTGCATTACCATTGGCTCTTCTTTGTTAATGTCGTCCATTGTAGTGTCCCTCCATGATACTCACGAGGACCCACGTAAGTCTCTCAGCGTCGTACTCAAGTCTATAGTCGTTAATGCCATCACTCATTTCAAATACATGCAGCATTCGTTTTCCTTTGCTTGTTGGGTGTCTCATTCCAAATACGGTAAAGATAACCTCCTGATTACGGTATTTCATCTTGTAGGGAACGCAAAGAAGTCGCTCTGATGCATTGGCATAATGTATCAGGACGACATCTACACGTTCATTAATTAGTGAGGCTGGATCCATACGAAAGTTCCTTGTCTAAGATATAAAAAATAACTAAAAAAGAGATTTAGCTATACGGGTTTAGATTTGGAGCTACCTGGTGGAACTTGCTAACCGATGATAGCGCATTCACGACAGGGAACTGATTCGTATGTATAAGATAGCCAGGGGCGCTTTGCAAATGCTAGTGTGCGTAACTTCTGGACCTTATTATACACCCGCTCAAAACAAATAATATCCACTCTCTTGGTTCAAATACCGTCTTGCTGATTATAATTAGTACGTGTAGACCTGTTGAGATAAGTGGGATATGCGTTCTGTGACGGACAACTTTGGTGTTGCGAAGGAGCTATCGACAAGGTTTTGAAGGAGCCATTCAGCTATCTGGTCCATAAGTTCAAAGGTTTGTTCACCTGGCGCACCAAGCAATTATTACCTCGGCAAATCGCCGAGGTTTTGCTATAAAACGAACAATTAGCAGAAAGGATAAGTTTACTTATTCTCTCCCTAATGTGAGGTATTACGTAGTATACTAAGAGTACTAGAAATAAGGAGTTATGATATGTTAGCAGTTTGGATTATTCTCGGCGTCGTCGTCGTGATCGGTATTTTTTTATGGGCTACTTACAATAGTCTTGTCACACTCCGTGTTCGGGTTGATGAAGCCTGGAGCGATATTAACGTTCAACTAAAGCGTCGTTTGGACCTCATTCCGAATTTGATTGAAACCGTTAAGGGCTATGCGCAACACGAAAGTGGTGTATTCCAAGCCGTAACTGAAGCTCGAGCTAATGTTATTAACGCCAGTGGTGTTAAGGATACAGCTGCTGCTGAAAACCAGTTCGAAGGTGCTTTAAAAAGCCTATTCGCAGTTGCTGAAGCTTACCCTGACCTAAAGGCGAATGCTAGTTTCGTTGAGTTACAACGTGAACTCGTTGACACTGAAGATAAGATTCAAGCTTCACGCCGATTTTATAACTCAGGTGTAACTGGTTTGAATACTAAAGTTCAAACCTTCCCTGCAAATATTGTTGCGGGTATGTTCAAATTTGAAAACCGTGAGTTCTTCGACGTTGATGAAACTGAACGTGCGGCTGCCAACAAGCCAACCGAAGTTAAATTCTAATTTAAAGTTGAGTCTACATTATGTATGAAGCAATTGCTGCAAATAAGCGAAATACTTTTCTGATTATGGCCGTGTTTGTCGGTATTATATCGGCAATTGGCTTCATTATTAGTTGGTTTTACGGCAACACGTCAATTACCTACTGGGTGATTGGCGGTGCTGCTATTTATGCACTTATTCAATACTTTGCCGCTGGTGCAATTGCGGTTGCTATGACCGGTGCTCAGCAAATAGAAAAGCGTGATAACCCACGTTTTTACAGAGTGGTCGAAAACCTTTCAATTACTCTTGGTATGCAAATGCCGAAGGTATATATAATTGATGACCCAGCTCCCAATGCATTTGCTACGGGGCGTGACCCTAAACACGCAATAGTTGCGGCTACTACTGGCTTGCTGGAAATTATGGATGATAGGGAACTGACGGCGGTTATGGCACATGAAATGGGGCATGTTCAAAACTACGACATACGTGTCAGTATGATAGCTTTCGGCCTCGTTAGTGCCATCGGTCTTCTGTCTGATATTGTGATTCGAATGCTTTTCTTTGGAGGTGACAACCGTAATAGTAGCTCGAATGTTGTGGTATTGATTATTGGTATAGTAGTTATTATTTTGGCTCCAATCGCCGCCGTGATTGTTCAAACCGCTATCAGCCGCCAACGTGAATATTTAGCGGATGCGAGTGGCGCGTTAACTACTCGCGATTCAGAAGGCATGGCCTCAGCACTTGAAAAATTATTAGCGTATGGCCAGCCAATGCGAAAGCAACAATCGGCTACGGCCCAGTTATTTATTACTAACCCATTAAAACCAGGTTTTTTCTCAAAGCTTTTCAGTTCCCACCCTCCTCTTGAAGACCGTATTAAAAGGTTACGTGACAATGCAAGTAAATTTTAAGAAATTTAAAGCCTGGCAAAAGAATTTTCTGTCGCGCCGTCCTCATCGTAGTTTAAAATTAACACGCCGTCGTGATTATGTCCGAAAACTTGAATTACCTGGCTATATAGCTTTTACCCATTATGTAACAAAAACGGTTTGGTCTTATAAAAAATTGTTTCTTGGTTTAGCGGCGTTGTACCTTGTTTTATTTACCTTACTGGTTGGTTTGGCATCACAAGAGTCGTTTACGACATTATCGGAAAGCTTAATGCAAACAGATGAAAGTAGTGAAGAAGGGGATTTCTCACCAATCGCTCAAGCTGGTGCCTTGTTTTATGCTATTGCGACCGTCGGGCTAACTGAGGCGCCTACCGAGGCACAGCAAGTATACACAGTTCTACTCGGTTTATTAGTGTGGCTCACAACCGTTTGGTTACTGCGAAACAAATTAGCCGGTCATAAAGTCCGCCTGCGCGATGGCTTGTATAATTCTGGATCACCAATATTGCCATTATTTCTGGTTGGCCTAGTACTAGTTGTTCAACTAGTACCTATTTTGATTGCATTCATTGCCTACGGCGCCGCTAATAACTCTGGGCTACTAGAGAGTGGGGTAGAATCGATGCTGTTTTGGATAGTAGCAAGCTTATTAGGGCTTTTGTCACTCTTTTGGGTAACCAGTACGCTGTTTGCGATGATTATCGTCACCTTACCGGGCATGTTCCCAGTGAAAGCGTTGCGTTCAGCGGGAGATTTAGTATTAGGCCGTCGTATTAGAATATTACTACGATGGCTTTGGATGTCATTAGTCGTTTTGGTATTTTGGTCAATTATCCTCATACCAATGATCCTTCTTGACCTTTGGTTGAATAGTATTTGGCCAGTGTTTAGCAATGTGCCGTTAATACCAATTGTGCTGGCAATGCTAGGGACTATTTCAATTATTTGGGTATCAAGTTATGTGTATCTTTTATACAGAAAGGTTGTTGATGAGCACGCACAATAATACGGCCGGCCGCGCCACTGAACTTCGCACCATATTAGCTGGCTATAGCTATGAATATCATGTGCTTGATAAACCGAGCGTGAGCGATGCGGTTTACGATAGTTTAATGGGTGAATTAAAATCAATCGAGGCTGAACACCCAGAACTTATTACCTCCGACAGCCCTACGCAGCGGGTAGGAAGTGAATTACTAGGCGGGTTTAAAAAGGTAACACACACTACTCGAATGTTAAGTTTGAATGATGTTTTTGACGTTAAGGACGTTGAAGCCTGGGTAGTGCGTATGGATAAACTACTACCAGGTCGAAAACATGAATTCTTTGCTGATATTAAAATGGACGGTTTGGCCTGTGCGCTTATCTATGAAGATGGGCTGTTAGTCCAGGCTGTAACGCGTGGCGATAGCTTTATTGGTGAGGATGTAACACAGAATGTACGCACTATCACTAGTGTGCCACTGCGCCTGCGGGAATCAGCCGGGTTCGAATACCTTTTAAAAGGTCGCCTAGAAATTCGTGGTGAAATTGTAATGTTAAAAAAGCATTTTGAAGCTTTAAACGAACGCCAACGCCAAGCTGGTAAACCTGAGTTTGCCAATCCTCGTAACTTAGCGGCCGGAACTATCCGCCAGCTTGACCCCAAACTGGTTGCCGAGCGTCCACTGACTTTTATGGGCTACGATTTAATTCGGGAAGATATTAGTGAAGTCCCAACTAATATGTTTGCATATGAGGCTTTAACTGCACTAGGCTTACGCCGCAACCAACAAGCCAGCGTATTTACGTCGCTAAATGATGTTATGGAATTCGTCTACACCTGGGACAAAAAACGGCTCAAACTACCATTTAATACTGATGGTTTGGTTATTAAACTTAATAATCGTCAACAATTCGCTGATTTAGGGGTAGTGGGTAAACAACCGCGTGCCGCTGTAGCGTATAAATACGCCGCCGAGCAAGCTACAACCATCGTTAAAGATATTGTGATTAGTATTGGCCGAACCGGAGCAGCAACACCTGTAGCGGTGTTTAACCCAGTTAAAGTAGCTGGTACAACCGTTCAACACGCTAGCTTACACAATGCCGATGAGATCGCTCGAAAAGATATTAGAATTGGTGATACAGTAGTTATTTTTAAAGCCGGCGACATTATTCCCCAAGTTGAAAGCGTCGTAACCGAACTTCGACCAAAAGATTCTCAGCCGTTTAACTACAAAGCAGCTTTGGCGCAGCAATATCCTGAATTAGAATTTGAGCGTACTGGCGAAGATGTAGTTTACCGAGTAAAAGGCAGCTCTGGTGATTTTATCTTAAAACGCTCTATCGAATATTATGCCAGTAAAGGGGCGCTGGATATCGATACATTGGGTGAAAAGAATGTTATTGCATTGGTTGATTCCGGACTTGTCAAAGATAGCGCCGATATTTACCTTCTAACTGTAGACGATTTGTTGAAGTTGGATAGGTTTGCTGAAAAATCAGCTGAAAAATTAATTTCAGCCATTCAGTCTAATAAAACACCATTACTCGAACGGTTTATTTTGGGCCTTGGTATTCGCCATGTCGGAGCTCAAACCGCTATCGACCTAGCGAACCGCTTCGGCTCGATTGATGCACTAGCCGCCGCTACTATCGATGAACTTGAAACGGTAGAAGGTATCGGTAAGGTTGTTGCTGAATCGATCATTGCTTGGTTTAGCGACGAAGATAATATAGCCCTTATTCAAAAGTTTAAAGACGTAGGCGTCAAGCCAACTTTTATTAAAAAGGAAGGTGGCAAGTTGAGTGGTAAAAACTTTGTCGTTACTGGAACACTTGAAACCATGTCCCGTGATGACGCAGCTGATAAAATCCGGGCTTTAGGTGGCACATTCCAAACTTCAGTTGCGAAAGATACTCATTATTTGGTAGCTGGCGGCAAAGTTGGAGCCAGTAAACTGCAAAAAGCGACCGCTTACGGGACTGCTGTTATTAACGAAGCTGAATTCGTTCAGCTGATAAAGGGCTAAATGAACCAACTGAAGCGTCATAGCAAAAAAGTACTGACGGCTATTGTTGGTGGCTTTGTGACGTTGGTTGGGTTGATCCTCGTTCCGTATCCAGGGCCGGGATGGCTGATTGTGTTTGGTGGGCTAGCAATTTTAGCGACCGAATTCGAATTTGCCTCTAGAATGTTGAAGTATACAAAAGGGAAGTACGATGAGTGGATAGATTGGCTGAAACGTCAAAATATATTTGTAAAAATAAGCGCCTTGGTACTTACCGGGTTAGTTGTGGCAGCATCAGTATATTTACTCAACGGTTTTGGAATTATAAATGCGGTCTTGTCTTTAAACCAAGACTGGCTTGTTTCGCCACTGTTTCGATAAATAAATAGCCTCCAACAAAAACAACCCCATTGCTGGGGTTGTTTTTAAGTTGGTTAGATTACCAGCTACGTTGGCGGAATGAACCACCACCGTTGCCGCCACCTTGGCCACCTTGGCTGCCACGGTCGTTTCCGCCGAAGTCACGACGAGGTCGATCTTCCTTTGGTCGCGCAAGGTTAACGTTGATAGCGCGGCCATCAAGTTCCTTACCGTTTAGTTCGTCAACAGCTTTTTGGTTGTTTGCTTCATCAGCAAATTCAACGAAACCAAAACCTTTTGAACGACCGCTGTCGCGATCAGTTACCACACGGGCACTGGTCACTTCACCGATAGTTTCAAAGAAAGCTTTGAGGCTGTCGTCGGTAGTAGCGTAAGCTAGGCTACCGATAAATAGATTTTGAGACATAGTCTTTAGATACTCTTTTCTTCTTAGTACTTCTTCAGATCGACCTTGCTTGGTACTTTGTAGCGAAGAAGAGAGGATATCTTAGACTTAAGATAAGCGCTCACCTTTAGCTTTTACATACGGCGTGCTTCTGAACATGCTTAGTTAAGCACATTTCGCATAATAAAGCTAGAGTATGGCCATTAATGTGCACTTGTGTTTTTTACTAAGCGGTAGCATAATAATGACATGCTGATGCGCTAGGGGCTTAAACTCCAAGCGCTGAATCAAAACAAACATATGAATCTGCGGCCCCGGGTGGGCGCGCACCAGCAATAAAACATCGTCTCTAAAATAGAGGCGATTTTTTTATTAATCCTAATCGATTACGTTAGAATAAAGAAACTATTAATAGCAACGCCGTCGCCAAGGTTTTCAATATGGCGTTGCCCATCGTCTCTTTGGGTATGGTGGGCACGAATAATCTGGTAGATTTCCGGTAGAACGATGGATGCATCAACCACTTCGTCAATTTCTTCATCGCTACGGCCAGCTTCCATAAATACGAAGCTGGTATTTGGGTTCGGAAGTTGCGAATAGGGAACGCAAGATAATCGAATGCGGGTGAGCGGATACCCCTTGGCTTTCAAACGGTAGAACGCCAGTACAGCCGAGCGGCTGGCTACGATATGGTCAATGTGACCTGTTACGCCGTTTAAATCAATGCTCATCATCTCTATTTCAATGTCTGATTGAGAACCAATAGTCTCAATAACCAACGATTCTATTCGCTGGGTAATTTCGATGTGGTTCAAGTTATTAAGCGTGCCGTCTTCATATCCAAAATGATGCAGAGAAGTTGCGCCAATCAAGGCACCGGCTTTTTTCCATTCCTCAAGCCGAACATCACCAAGTCGTTCATGACCATCGGGGTTAGTACCATTCTCGCCTGCCGTCAGAGTAACTAGATGAAGTTCAGTACCTTGGCGAGTTTCCAGTAGAAGTGTTCCGCTTGGGCCGAATGCCTCGTCGTCGGGATGGGCAAATATGCCAAAGATGATTTTTTTCATATACGTAGTATACATTGAGTAGTACATCAATTGTTTCATGTGGCATAATAAACCTAATGTTTAAAAATTATATTCAAACCAAGCTGGAACGTGCCGTTCAGAAATATTTTAAAAAGCACCCGGAAGTAAAACTGGTGGTAGTGGTTGGAAGTGTTGGTAAGACCAGTACTAAAGTTGGTATCGGTACTGTACTAAGCGAGAAATACCGGGTTCGATTAGAAGAAAGTAATTATAACTCGCCGGTAAGTGTGCCTTTGGCTATATTAGGTATCGATTTTCCGGAAGAAATCCGAAGCGTGAGTCAATGGCTGACGGTATTTAAAGCCGTTAAACAGCGTATTAAACAGCCCACCGACGTCGATGTAATTGTGCAAGAGCTTAGTACTAGTGCGCTGGGGCAGATAGCTCATTATGGAACATACTTACAGCCTGATGTAGCGGTTGTAACAGCAGTTTCTGCGGAGCACATGGAAAATTTCAAGACGCTTGATAATGTCGCTGCGGAGGAATTGGCGGTTGTGAACTTTAGCAAGCAGGTCTTAATAAATCGTGACAATATCGATGGTAAGTATGCGGCGAATGTATCTAACGCTCAGATAAATACTTATGGAACAAACGATGTCGCTGAATATCGCTTTGATACCAGCGACTATACTTTTGAAAATAGTTTTACTGGCCTGTTTTACGCACCGGAATGGACCGAGGCAATTGAAACAACTCTCCATCTAATGGGAGATCACAGTATTCGAACCGCGGTTGCTGCCGGGGCGGTGGGTGTGAAATTAGGACTGTCCGCAATTGAAATAACGAACGGTATGCAGAAAATCCGGGCTTTAAAGGGCCATATGAACGTACTACGTGGAATGAATGAGTCGATTATTATCGACGATACTTACACCTCTAGCCCACTGGCGGTCCAGTCTGCATTGCAGGCGCTGTACCAGTTGAAAGTTCCGCAAAAAATAGCTGTATTTGGAAGTATGGACGAATTAGGTGAGACATCTGCAGCTGAACACGAAGCACTTGGCGCGTGGTGTGACCCATTGCAACTCACTCATGTCGTTACGGTCGGTGAAGATGCCGAAAAGTACCTCGCGCCGGCTGCACGTATTCATGGCTGTCACACAGTCAGCTTTAAAAGCCCAATCGAAGCTGGTGCCTATGTCCATAAATTTTTGGAAAAGGGCAGTGCTGTATTGTTCAAGGGTGCACAAGATAACATTTTCCTCGAAGAGGCAGTAAAAGTTGTTCTTCATTCGACGGAAGATGAAGATAAACTGGTCCGTCAATCTCCGGAATGGATGGCTAAGAAGCAAAAATTATTCGACTCTCTGACGAAGTAACGCTTTTTGTGGTAAAATTACTCTGTTATGGAGCGATATAATCCAAAAGTTATTGAGCCAAAATGGCAGCAAATTTGGGAAGACCAAAAAGCATTTGTTGCCGTTGATGACTCTTCTAAGCAGAAATTTTATATTTCCTGCATGTTTCCTTATCCAAGTGGTGTAGGTATGCACGTTGGTCATGCTTTTGAGCATTTCATTGTCGATGCAATCGCACGTTTTCACCGACAACATGGTGAAAACGTCTTAAACCCTATGGGTTGGGATTCTTTTGGTTTGCCTGCTGAAAACTATGCAATTAAAACCGGCACAGCCCCAAGCTTAACTACAAAAACGAATATTGCCAACTTTAAAAAGCAACTCGCTATTTTGGGTGTGGGAATTGATTGGACTCGAGAGCTTAATACGAGTGACCCTGAATACTACAAATGGACACAGTGGATTTTTACCAAGTTTTTTGAGCGTGGCCTAGCGTATCAAAAAGAAAGCTTGCAATGGTGGTGCCCAGTTGATAAAACGGTACTTGCTAACGAACAGGTTGAAGGTGGACATTGTTGGCGTTGTGGCAGTGTGGTTGAAAAGAAATCAATGAAGCAGTGGTTTTTCAAAATTACTGATTACGCAGATGATTTATTGAACGATATCGAAGACCTTGATTGGCCGCAAAAAATTAAGACCGCCCAAACAAATTGGATTGGCAAGTCGCAAGGTGCGGAAATTGAATTTAAACTTGAAGGTAGTGACGAATCGATAACTGTATTTTCAACTCGCCCCGACACTATTTTCGGTGCAACCTTCCTAGTATTAGCTCCAGAACACGAGCTATCAAAAACTTTAGCGGTTGGTGATTTTAAAGAATTTACCGAAAGCTACATCAAAACGGCAGTTAAGAAGTCTGAAATTGAACGTACCAATGACACGAAAGAAAAAACGGGTGTCTTTACTGGAAGTTATGCGATTAACCCGGTGAGTAACGAAAAAGTACCTGTCTGGGTAGCTGATTACGTACTTGGTGGCTATGGAACTGGTGCGGTAATGGGTGTACCGGCACATGACGAGCGTGACTTTGCGTTTGCTGAAAAGTACAACTTGCCAATCATTCAAGTCGTTCAACCGGAAACTGGTAAACCTCAAGAAAATCCTGAATACCGCAAAAGTATTGTAGCGATTGTACGTGACCCTAAAACAAATAAGTATTTGTCTATCAACTGGGGTGCTGACCTTGGCGGCAACCTATTTGTCGGTGGCGGACGTGAAGAGAACGAAGACATCGTCGAAACTGCAATTCGTGAAATTGCTGAAGAAACCGGTTATACAAACATTCAACTTATTAGTAAAACCGATACAATTCATCACAATTATTTTGCGCATAGTAAAAATGTGGCTCGTCGAATTGAAGCCAACGCCCTTTTATTCGAGCTAATTGATGATACAAAAATAAATACTGCCCTTGAGGCCAATGAACAAGGTAAGTTTACGGTTGAGTGGTTAAGTGAAAAAGAAATTGTTGCGAAGGTTCGCGATGAATTGCACGCGACAAGCTTCGATTTATTAGTCGGTGGCAAAATTTACCACGGCGAAGGCATCCTTGTTAATTCAGGTGAATTTGACGGCATGCCAAGTAGCGAAGCGCGTGAAAAAATTGTCGATTGGTTAACGGAAAAGAAATTAGGCCATACACAAACGACCTATAAAATGCGTGATTGGTTAATTAGTCGGCAACGTTATTGGGGTGCGCCAATTCCTATTATTCACTGTGCCGAACACGGTGCTGTGGCGGTCCCTGAAAAGGATTTACCAGTCGTACTTCCTGAAATAGAGGATTATGCACCGAAGGGTGATGGTAAGTCTGCCTTAGCTCGTGCTACCGATTGGGTAAACACAACCTGCCCTGAATGTGGAGGCCCGGCCTTACGTGAAACCGATACAATGGATGGCTACGCATGTTCTAGCTGGTACTTACTGCGCTACGCTGACCCTAATAATACTGAAAACGCCTGGAGCCGCGAAAAAGTAGACTACTGGAGCCCGGTAAATTATTACGTAGGTGGCGACCATGCGGTGGCACACTTATTGTATGTACGATTTTGGACGCATGTATTTTATGATATGGGACTGGTTGGCTTTAAAGAACCGGTTAAGAAACTTATCTACCATGGTTTGATTGGTGCTGAAGACGGACGCAAGATGAGTAAAAGCCTTGGAAATACCGTTGACCCGATCGATATTATTAACCAAGGCTATGGTACCGATGCACTGCGAACGTACGAACTTTTCATGGGTCCAATTGAAATCGATGCCGATTGGAGTTCAAAAGGCATTGCTGGTTCGTACCGTTTCTTGAACCGCGTTTGGACATTAAGCCAAGAATATATAAACTCGAATGATAAAAGTGTCACGAAAAATGACAATGCAATTCGTGTTGCTCAGCACAAAACGATTCGGAAAGTTACCGATAACTTCCGTCGACTCAGTTTCAATACTGCAATTTCCGCGTTAATGGAATACGTGAACGACTTATACAAGTTTAAGGTAGACGGATTTTCAGACGAAGGCTGGCATGAAGCATTAGTAACACTTGTTCAGTTAATTGCTCCGTTTGCACCGCACATCTCTGATGAACTTTGGAGCCAATTAGGCGGTGAAGGCCTGGTGCAAAATGCACAGTGGCCTGTTTGGGACGAAGCTTTAATCATTGAAGAGACCATTACTATTGCGGTTCAGGTAAATGGTAAACTTCGCGGCGAAATTAGTATTGGAAAAGACGAAGCTGAAGCCGATGTGAAAGCCAAAGCTTTAGCACATGAAAATGTCGTTAAATTCTTGACTGGTGAGCCGAAAAAGGTAATTTACGTCGCTGGGCGACTTGTCAGTATTGTCGCCTAAGCCGCTTACTTATCTGTGTTTTCGGCGCCATTAACACTTACGGGCACGACAAGTTGCTCACCAGGCTGGAGACCGCCTTGTATGACATCAATATTTGCCGGATCGGCCTGAATGTGGTGAACAAGTTCATTGATATCTTCTTTTTCGCTGCCAAGAATACTTTCAGCGGCATTATTATATCCTTCACCATATCCTTCACCGTTCCCAACCGTGTACCTTTTGGTTTCATCTGAATATGATGGCTGCTGAGCATCTAGACCGATAGAAAGGCCCGCGGCAGCCGTAAGTACGGCGGCCCCAGTGTATATGATTGCTTTACGGGTGCTGTGGTCGCGCGGCATGTCGCCGCCGTTATCCCAAACAACAGGAGTTTGGGGTGCTTCGGCCTGTACTATGCTCCTAGCGGCTTGCGTCGCTTGAAAATTCAAAATTGCGTCAAATTTATCTTCTGATTCTTCTTGTGGTGGGGTTGTTGGTGTTTCGCTCATGTTAATAATACAATACCACATAATTTCTGAAACCATAACCACTTGAGTATCCCTGTAAAAAATAGTATAATGATGCTAAGTTTAATAACACCTAAGAAAAGGAGTTCTTTCAATGGGACAACCAAAGAAGCAGAGTAGCCCTCGCAAGACAGGTCTGCGACGCAGCCACTTACGGCTTGTATTGGCTCGACGAGTGAACGCAAAATCACCCGTTAAGGCAAAAGCTACACGCAAAGAAACCGGTAAAGCGCTTGCTAGCAAATAGCAGCCTTTTCGATATATCTGTTACATTTACAATAAAAGAGAACTAACGCATTATGGCATCTAATCGTCATCTCGGTCGCATCGTCGCACTACAAACTCTGTATGAATACGAGTTTCGTGTAGATTCTGAAGACCAATCGGTCGACATTCAAGAAATCTTGAAGCGTAATTTAGACCGCTACGAAACAGCGATTGACGATACTAAGTTCGTCGAAACACTTGTCAAAGGGGTGATTGAACACCAAAAATCCATTGACGACCAGCTTCGACCAATTGCGCCAGACTGGCCAATTGAACAAATTGCTCGGGTTGACCGAAGTATTCTTCGTATAGGAGTGTACGAACTACTTCATCAAGGGGAAATTGTTCCTCCTAAAGTGGTCATCAACGAAGCAGTTGAACTCGCTAAGGCGTTTGGTTCCGATAACTCGAGTAAGTTCGTGAACGGTGTACTGGGAACAGCATACCGCACGCTTATAGAGGGAGCCGATAATGGCAGCAGCACCACAGTTTGATAAGTTTAAGAAATACTTTTCACGCAAAAAACCATCTATCCAGGAAATTGTTCGCGAGCCAACGGCTGGCGGTATTGTATTTCGCCATGGTGAAAAAGGCGTAGAAATTTTACTTATTCAAGATGCTAAAGACCGCTGGACGATTCCAAAAGGTCACATTGAAGAAGGCGAGACAGCTCAACAAACCGCACGTCGTGAAATTGGCGAAGAAGCTGGGCTAAGCCAAGTTGATATTTTAGGCTGGCTTGGAAAAATTCATTTTCGATACCGTCGCATTGATAAATTAGTTCTTATGACAACCCAAATTTATTTAGTTCGGGCAAAGGGTGATACGAATGACATCCAAAAAGAAGAATGGATGAACGGCATTAAGTGGTTTAATTTTCAAGATGCCTTAGATGCGATTGAGTACGAAGACATTGGGAAATTGATGCTTCTGGCTATGAAGCGTATTCGATTAGAGAAATTATAATGACAGGTATGTTAACTGCACCATACCAAGAATTTTCCCGAACTGTACTGGGCTTCGAGTTTGAAAATATTGACCTGCTTGTCACTGCTTTAACGCACCGAAGTTATGTCAACGAACACCGTAAAAGCGTCAGCCAGCACAACGAACGCTTAGAATTTTTAGGCGATGCTGTACTTGAACTAGTAGTAACGGATTTCTTATTCCGTAATTATAACGAAGCTGAAGGTATTTTAACTAGCTGGCGAGCAGCTTTGGTACGGACTGAAAGTATTGGTGAAGCTGGTACAAAGATTGGCTATGAGCCATTAGTCCGTATGAGCCGCGGTGAAAAGCAGGGTGGTGAACGGGCGCGTATGCAAATTCTTGCGAATGCTTTCGAAGCGCTTATCGGTGCTATTTATTTGGAGCGAGGCTATGACGACGCAGCTACTTTTATTGCCAAACATATCAATTCAAAACTTGAACTTATTATTAAAGAAGGTTCATGGCGCGACCCGAAATCACACCTTCAAGAGGTGATGCAACGGATTGATGGCGTTACGCCTCGCTACGTTGTTATGGAAGAAGTTGGTCCTGACCATGATAAGGTTTTCACCCTTGGTGTTTATGCTGGATCTCGTTTAGTAAGTAAAGGTACGGGCCCTAGTAAGCAAGCTGCACAACAAGAAGCTGCTAAACTCGCATTAAATACCTACGAGTCAGCCGCTTAACAGGTTGACTTACAGGGAAGAACAGTGTAAAATTATTCAAGAACTTATATAAAAAGTCTAAAGAGTTAAAGGAAAGTTTGTTTTATGCTCGCAATTCGTTTGCAACGTGTCGGCCGCGCCGGCTACCCAACCTACCGCCTGGCTGTTCAGGAATCACAACGCCACCCATCTAGTGGTCGTGTTGTTGCCTACGTAGGTAGTTACAACCCACACACTAAAGATGCTACCGTTCAAGTTGAACTAGCTCAAAAATACCTAGATAATGGTGCACAGCCAACCCCTCGAGTTGTAAAACTTATGAAAGAAGCTGGTGTAAAACTACCTAAATGGGTTGTTGAAGCAAACGTTACTAAGCAAAAATCTATCCGCCACGCGGACAAGCTTCGTAAGAACCAGCCAAAAGAAGAAGTTACTGAAGCTCCTGCTGAAGAAGCAACTGTAGCTGCTGAATAGTTTCAAACTTTGCAAACTAAATATCCCGCTACTAAGCGGGATATTTTTATGACAAGGAGAAGCCCCTGGTAGATACCAGGGGATCTTCCGCTTGTAGGCGGGTTTCAGGAGGACGTCCTGAGGCGTATGTTTGGTCTTGTTCTGACCTAGTGCCGGTTGGCCTGATCTTCGACCGTCTTTGTGTAGAGCGGCTTGAACCACTCCTGGCGCTGTCCGAAGAAGAGCGTCGGGGAGATGGTACTGGAGTTCAGGTACATGCCGTAGGCGAACTTCGACTGGACGACGCGCTTGAGTCCGGGCTTGAGGTCGGGAAGCTCGTGCTCGTCGGTCAGGCAGACGAGGACGTCGGCGTAGGCCTTGACGTCCTTGATGTCCTGTTGAGGACCATTCGCTGCGAAGCGCGCTGTTTGCCAGGGCGTTCATGAATCCGAGGATGACGGAGCGGACTGTTGCCCGCCACCGCTCAGCCTCTTCCTGCCGTTCGCGCTCCAGGCGGGCGTCGGTGCGCTTCTGGCGCTCTTCTGCCTCCTGCTGCTTGCGGAGCGTGTCGGCGGCGAGTTGGGCGTTTTCGCGCTCGACGACCGACTTGAGGATGCTGTCGAGCGGGTTTGCGCTGATGGTCGTGGTCATGATGCTCCTTTCAGAGCAGTGGTAGGGGTAAACCTCGTCTTTACGAAGTCTGATGCAAGCATTATAGCACATATATGTATTAATGTCAATGTGGTTACGCTTCCGTATACCAAAAATCAGCCCTATGCTACAATAAACTTACGATACTTATATGCGACTGAGGAGGGCTCTATGTCGACTATTGACCAACAATTTATTGAATATATCGTCAAGTCCGTCGTTGGACACCCCGACGATGTACTAGTTGATCGAATTATAGACGAAAAGGGCGTTCTGCTTACTCTTACTGTTAACCCGGAAGATTTAGGGCGGGTAATTGGTAAGCGCGGCGTTACAGCTCAAAGCTTGCGAACCTTGCTGCGCGCCTTAGGGACTAAAAATGATGCACGTTACAATTTGAAGATTGTTAACAACGATGGGCAGGTTGGCGCTACGATAAGTAGCGACGAACACAGCTCAAATACCTCTCAAACTGACGAAAACACCTCTCAAACAGCCGCACAAGAGGCTGCTGTGGACAACGCAACAGATGAAGCTGTGGACAACAGCTCAGACTACACAAAAAAGACCCGCGCCGAGCTTGCAGAACTTGATGACCTTGATATATAATTACCAATAGTTCAACACCAAACCTTTGAACTGCGAGACAACAGCTCATGCGAGCGACAAATCACCATTTGTTGAGAGCTTATGTGATAAAAACACCACCTTCTTAGGTGGTGTTTTGTTTTTATTTATACCTGACATTGAGAAAGCCCGCTGATGGCTCTCGCCATATAGGGCGGGCTCACTCAACGGGCTGTGTGTAGTTGTGTTCATTCGGCGTGGTGACGGCTTATTGTACCGTTGTCGACCGATAACTTGCGGATAAGGGCGAGGACGTCGAGCGCCTCTTTGATGGTTTCCTCGGAAACTTTGTACTTCAGAGCCAGTGCGGCTACTTGCAACGAGCCACCCTGCAGAGCTTCACTAATGGTGCTGTGCGGCTCTGCTGACAGCTGAGTGACTGCAAAAGTACGGATTTTCCTAGGAAACTTAGCAACCGCTCGTTTGTATGCTACGAACAATGCGCGAGCATCCTTATCTACCTTCTGCCTAACAGCAGGGAGGATGTAGTTAGGCGCTTTCTTGTATTTTTTATTGGTGGCTTTCACCACCGGTTCTGCAACGTCCATACTGTTCCTCTCGGTTCGGCGGATGAGCTGGTAAAACCGTACCATATATTTACAAGTTCGTCAACGTATCGTACACTAGTAATAATGAAAAAATTCCAAGTAATAAGCCTTTTTCCGGAGATGTTTACAGGCGTGTTTGAAAGCTCCATGATGTGGAAGGCTCAACGAGATGAAATAGTACAGTTGAGTACTATTAACCTGCGTACCTTTGGTATTGGCCCTCGCCAGCAAGTTGATGATACCCCGTATGGCGGGGGTGATGGAATGCTTTTAAAGCCCGAGCCTTTGTTTGCGGCCGTTGAAGAAGCTAAGAAGAATGACCCAACTGCTAAAGTGGTGCTTATGACCCCCCGTGGGCAACGCTGGAAGCAATCTGTGGCTCAGAACTGGTCAGAGGCGGAACACGGTTATATTTTTATTTGTGGGCGCTACGAAGGCTATGACGAACGCATCGTCAGTTTAGTGGATGAGCAGGTAAGTGTTGGTGACTATGTACTGACAGGCGGCGAACTTCCAGCTATGACTATCATTGATAGTATCGTTCGCCTGATTCCTGGGGTGCTTGGTGGGGAAGACAGTGCAGCGATTGAGAGCTTTTCAGACGGAGAAACTTTAGAGTTCCCTCAATACACCAAACCTTCTGAATATAATGGCCTAGCCGTACCAGACGTCCTATTAAGCGGTAACCACGCAGCAATAGCTCAGTGGCGAGCCGACAATTCTTTTAAAGCTGAGTAGAAAATAAAACCAAAAAGAAAACCCGCCAATTTTGGGCGGGAATCCTTCGATGTTGTGGTGGATATCGTAGAGCGAGTCAGCTACAACATTTTTTTTTGGAGTTTTTGTTTTTTACGTAACTTTCGCTTGTTGTTTACTGTACCTTGCTACCTAGAAAAGCGCAAGCATAATGTTAAAAATAACAACGATTTGCGTTAGTCTGAAGGGAAGCCTATACTGTGAAACATGAGCATTTTAGTTAAATCTACCCCTGCACCGAAGCCACGTTCAAAGGAAAGTTCAAACATAGCAATATTTTTTGCAGCTGTATTAGTATTAATGGCTGTTGCTCAGCTATTTACGTTTGAAGATTTTTTGCCCTTTATTCAGTCACTTAACTTACCTTTAAGCGATAACGGCGTATATAGTGTGGCACCAATTCTGATATTCGCGGAAATATTTGCCGTCCCTTTCTTGCTACGTATGCGGCTGAGCCCAGCTTTTCGTTTTGTGAGTATGTTGCTAGGCTGGCTGGCGGTAGGAATATGGTTATTTATATCAGTATGGATACTTGTCGCTAATGTTGATGTAGAAACAATTGGTTTTCTAGGAACGGTAGTTGATTTAACGCCAGGATGGTGGGCAGTATTCATTAGCCTAGCCTTAGGCGTGTTAGCCGCATGGAGTGCCTGGGGGCTGTGGCCAGGGAAGCGAACCAAGTAGTAGACATTGTCGAAACAGTCATTGAGCGGTATGATAAAGGCAATAGCAGAGGAGTTATGTGCAATGGAATTTTTAAATAAACTTGAAAAAACGGTTTTTGGATGGTTTAAAAGCGTTCCAGATTTGCCTAATGAAGCGCGCAAATGGCTTAGTGAAAATGCCTGGTGGATTGTTGTCATTGGTTTAATACTTACGGTTTTAAGTATTTTAGGCAATTTATCTAACCTCTCGAGCCTTGTTAGTTTAATGGATTCACCAGCTGCTGCGTATTTTGTTTCACCGGCAATTACAACTTGGAACATCATTACTATTATTGTTAGTTTATTCTTCTTATTGTTAGAAGCTATTCTACTAGCATTTGCTATTCAGCCTCTGAAAGAACGACAGAAAAAAGGCTGGGTACTTCTATTCGCAACATGGTTATTAGGTATCGTGGCCTTAGTAGTGGGGGCGTTCTTGGGCTTAAGCGTCATTAACTTCATTATTTCAGTACTGTTTGGTGCTGTTTGGGTGGCCGTCAGCGGTTATTTCTTATTCGAAATTCATGGACAATTTGCCCATGTTGAACGTTCGCGCGGCGTTAAAAAGGCAAAATAGCACCTAGAGCTTGAGCGATTACCCCGGTTGCGGTATAATACATCGGTGCCGTACTGGGGATTCGCCAAGTGGTAAGGCATCGGCTTTTGGTGCCGACATTCGGGGGTTCGAATCCCTCATCCCCAGCCATAGAAAAAGAGAGTCTTAAAGACTCTCTTTTTCTATGGCTGACGTAGCGGCTCGAACCCCCGTTTGCAACGCAAAACACCACCTGGGAATTTTTAGTTCGAATCCCTCATCCCACCCAAGAAATTAAACATAAAGCAAGTCTATACCTTGCTCTATAGTCAGTTCCTGCTTAGAAGCGTAGACTTAACATATGACCAAATCTACATCTGCACGTCGTATGGCGCAAAATGAAGTTGCCTTCAAAGAAGCGAATAAACGCGTTACTGATGGTTTTGATGAGCTAGAGGCGATTGCTAAAGAAGACGGAGTAACACAACTCTTTGTTGATCCAGACATGACTTTGATGTTTCTTTGTGAATGTTCTGATGAGAATTGTACAAAACGAATAGAGGTAACATTAGGTGAATATAATAGAATTCATCAATCTTCGAAGTGCTTTGTCATGGCTGATAGACATGATGTGCCTGAAATTGAAAGCGTGGTCATTAAAGAGCCTAACTATATTGTTGTCCAGAAGTACGAAGAACCTCCTCAAGATGTTGAGGAATTAGTTGAAACTGAAGTAAATAATAAGAGGAAATAGTAGCTTCAATCTAGTGGTTAAATACTAAGTTCAAAATCAGTGTACCAACGACACTCAAAATAATACTAATAATGAGCCCTGTCTTCCAAAATACCTTTACGTGTACTTTGCCAGATTCAGTATGGTTAGTGATATTCAAAGATTTTTTCATCATATTATTATACCAACTTTATGATCGATATTTAATCATCTTATTCAGCAACCCGATAAGCTTATCTAACTTCAATATGCTGGTATCTTCTATAAACTTCAAGGATAGGTCGCTTTCCAGTGCAAAAGCTGCTAGGCGAACTTGTCGGTCCCAGCCAGCACCGGCTTTACGGGCAGTATGGAATATCATCCAACCATAATTTTCGTCAGGTGTAAGGATGAATGACGCGTGACCAGGTGCAACAAGTTTACCGTGTGATTCATAGACGGGTGTTGGCCGTTTTACCCAGTGGGTAGGATCGAGAGGGTCGGTGCCAACTAAGCTTACTTGGCCTAGGCAGTAATAATCACCGGTGCTATGTGATGCGGAGTAGACAATTGAGCGTTGGTCACCTTTAGGTACGATTTGTGGGCCTTCGTTAATACTTCCGCCACGTTGTTCCCAATCGTATACTGGAGATGCGATAGCCACCCGTTCACCTTCGAGTGTCCAGGGGTTTTGCATTTTAGAAATATATAAATTCTGAGATCGATTTTCAACGGTTGGTCGACCTGACCATACAAAATACCGTTCATCATTTTCCATATTCAAAATAGTACCGTCAATGGCCCATTCGTCGGAAGTATCAGTGATTTTACCTTTTAATTCATATGAAGTGGTTTGTGGGTCATCGCCTTCGCCCTCAAGAACATACATACGCTGATTTGAATAATGCTCATCACGCTCACCGGCGGCAAAGTAGATGTACCATTTTCCATCTAAGTTATGAACTTCTGGCGCCCACATGCTGCCTTCGAAGATAGAATCAACCGGTGGTTCCCAAATTTTAACCGGTTCAGCTTTTCCAATTGTATCCAGTGTATCGGCTTTTCTAATGAAAATACCAGCATCATTGATTACATGACAATAATAAAATGCATCGTCGTGGATAATTACATACGGGTCGGCCCCTGATTCAACTACTGGTTCTTTAAAATGGGTACGGTGGCTAGGAAGTTCAGACATAATTACATTCTATTATACATTCGTTTATCTTGCACGTTCCTGTATTATTAAAGGAATAAGAATAAATTAAGTAGTATGATATTTAAGTCAAAACGTAAAAAAATACGAAAGTATCTGTTAGATTATTTTGTGATAACAGGTAATGAGCCTCGAAAAGCGGTAACTAGCCCGCACTTATTTTCAGCGCAAGATTGGCGGTTCGTTTTACTGGAAACGCGGATAGCTTTAAAAGATAAGAAGATGCCAATTCTGGCCGCCGGGTCAGCCTTCTATGCTAGCTTGGCATTCTTCCCATTAATTGCAGCCATTATTGCCATAGTGGCTTATACGGTTGATGTGAATGAGCTGAATTCAGCATTGTCGGCGATTGAGATTTATTTCCCAATTGATATTGCCGCATTAATTGGTTCACAGCTGGAAAGCGCCTTTGAATATAATTTACGCAATGTGGTCGTGGCAATCGTAGCAATATTAATTGCGCTATATAGCGCCTCGAGGGCAATGTACGCCTTGATTAGCGCTACAAACACTGCCTATGAACAGGTTGAAAAACGAAAAGTTTCAAAATTAATTGGTATGAGTTTTCTGATGGCACTCGGCGCAATATTTGTAATGACGCTCGTTCTAGGTTTGGTGCTTATTGATGAGCCGGCGTTGTCTCACATGGGTGTACCGGAGTTTTACGCTATCAGCCTCCCGGTTTTGCGATGGTTGTTTTTAGCGATTATTATTGCCGTTTCGTTAGCGTTGTTTTACCGGTTTGCACCTAGCAACCATAACCCTCATTGGAAATGGGTAAGTTGGGGAGCGGGGATAGCCAGTATTATTTGGCTGGCTGGTACTACTTTATTCTTCTTGTATGCCAAGTATTTATCGGTGTATAGCAATATATATAATGTCTTTGGTAGTGTCATTGTTCTATTGGTATGGTTCAACCTCTCAACCTTTATTATTTTGCTGGGGGCGGAGATTAATCACCGTTTAGAACAACGCACTACCAGGCGTACTTCTTCTTAAATTAAGGCTTTAGGATTATCTTAATAGCGCCATCTTGCTTTTTCTGGAAGATTTCGTAGGCATGCGGTGCATCCTCGAGAGGTACATGATGTGTTGCAAAGGTATCGACACCAAGTGGATCTTCATCTGTAAGTAGGGGAAGGATATCGTCAATCCAGCGTTTTACATTGGCTTGGCCCATTCGAACTTGAATTTGCTTATCAAACAACGTATCCATTGGGATTGGGTCACCTTTGCCGGCATACACACCAGAAAGTGAGATTGTACCACCGCGACGAACTGTATCAATAGCCGCATAGAAAGCCGCTAAGCGGTCAACACCAGCTTTTTCAATCATGGTTTCAGCAATTGGGTCGGGTAATAAACTAGATGCGTCATGGATGAATTTAGCAGTTGGTGAACCATGAGCTTCTAGACCAACAGCATCAATTACTGAATCTGGCCCGCGGCCATCGGTTTTTTCAAGAATGATTTCTTTTAAATCATCTTTATGTTTCAACAAGTCAATTACATCGATGCCATTTTCTTTAGCGCGTTGTAGGCGCTCTGGAACTAGGTCAACGGCTATAACTTTGCCGGCACCACGGTGTTTGGCGATCCGCGTAGACATATCGCCAATTGGGCCGAGCCCCATTACAACTACCGAACCACCTTTAGGGATGTTGGCATACTCCACAGCTTGCCATGCGGTTGGTAGAACATCTGATAAGTACACGTAGCGGTCATCTGGACCTTCGTGCGGAATAACTATTGGACCATACTGCGCTTGTGGGACACGTAAGAATTCAGCTTGGCCCCCTGGAACCTGGCCGTATAACTTACTATAACCGAGTAATGCCGCGCCGCGGTCTTGGTCGCGTACTTGGGTTGTTTCACATTGCGATTGCAGGCCTTGGTCGCACATAAAGCAGTGCCCGCAAGAAATGTTGAATGGAATAACTACACGATCGCCAACTTTTACGTTCGTAATAGCGCTTCCGATTTCGGTAACAATACCCATTGGTTCATGGCCCATAATGTCGCCCTTTTCCATAAATGGTGCCATTACTTCATATAGGTGAAGGTCAGAACCGCAAATACAGGTTGAGGTAACTTTAATGATTATGTCATTCGGTTCTTGAATAACCGGGTCAGGTACTTCTTCGACGGATACTTTCCGTTTGCCTTGCCATGTTACTGCCTTCATATGTACCTCCTCATTTTTCGATTAATTAACGTCGACTATCAACGTCTTCAGCGTTTTCCATATCGCGGCTTTCGATTTCTTCGCGCATGTCATCGTCGCCGTGACCAGCTTCATCAAAGTCGTACTTATCAAGTTCTTCTTTGAATGCTTTTGGGTCGACGCCTAATTCTTCAGTCGGGTCGTCGGTAAGTGAATGAGTTACATCATCCACTGTTGATTCGTCGGTATCTAAAGCATCTTGTGGGCTTTTAAGTTGCAGATCGTCAAGCGGATCTTGTGTAGGGTTAGGGTTTGCAGGGTCCACTTATACCTCCTTGGTTATTAATTTAGCTACGTGAACGGGTGTTCTCTTTAGCATCATCAGTTGAAGTGACAAGTGCATAACCAGCAACCATAATACCTACAATAAGGTGTGGTACCCATTGGCCTGGTTGGTCGCTATCGGCAAAGTTGAATAACCATGGTGAAACCGCAAGGAAAATACCGGTGACGATGTCGAGGATAAGGTGTACTTTCATCGGCACAAGCTTCAACGGGCTGGACGGGCTAGTAGTAATTAGCTCGTTTAATACGATGAAAATACCAACCCACATTGCAACCATTGAAGCAGCGGTATTATCTGTAAAGTTAAAGATGCTTGATGCAAAAATTAGTGTTACACCGACAACTAAACCAATAATTGTGTGTACTTTTGTCGATATAAGTTTCATAAAATTTCTCCTTAAATTATCTGTCTGTGACCCATAGTAATTATTTGGAGGATTAATTTATGTAAAATTTTTTACTATTTCAAACTATAATTGCCGTTCTTTCATGTTTTTAATAGCAGTTAGGACGGCGTTATGGACCGAACTATTATTCATAATTCGAAAATGCCCCCTTGTAGATAGCCGAAGGTTTTGAGCTCCCTGTAAAAAACTTCCTTTAGGAATATGGGGGTCAAATAGGCCGTAAATTGAGACTATTGTTTTATTTATTTCTGTATTTGCAGCTAACTGACCCAATATTGGTGAGTTAGGTTTGAAAATACTGGTTGATTTTAAAGGCATTAAGTAGGCGTACAGCGAACCAGAAAAAGGAGTATTTAAAGCAACCATTCCTTTAACTTTTCTATGTGTATTTAAATTTGCAAGAATATATTTACCTATTAAACCGCCTTTGCTATGAGCAACAATGATGCAGTCCGTAATGTGGCTTTTATTCAAGAAGGCATCCACCAGCTCAGACATTTTTTCAATATCGCCGGTATTAAAATTAAGGTCATCAATAATATATATTGGGTGACCGGCTTTATATAGTACCTCAGCCACTGGTTTCATGAACTGCCAGTTTTCATAAATACCGGGGATGAGAATGATGGGTGTTTCAGTAAGTTTTGAAGCAGGCGTTAAATATTGTGCCGCGTTTTCATGGATGAAAAAATCATGTATTTGCCAATAAGCGACATACAAATAATCAAGCAGCCACGACCAACCGTTAATAGATAGATTGATTATTTTTCGATAAATGTTTGGCATAGCTGTTTTGTCTCCTTTGCAAACGAATAATGAAAGGCATGGGGAACGGACGGAATTTCAGTAGTTTCAATAGTTGGTGATAAGGTTTGAAGATATGTTGTCCAGTCACGTGGTACGATAGGGTCTTTTTCGCCACGAACAATCAGAGTGGGAGTGGTGATGTTCTGGAGTGAATCCTCTAAATGGTTAGTGACCATGTACTTTGAAGTTTGTAAATACCGTACTACACCCATACGTAGATAGTTAGAAAAAATTATTATATTTACTTCTAATGTTTCATGAAAAGTATCTTGAGTTAACCGAACTGCCTGCATAAGGACGGATCGTTCTCGACGGTTGGTGGTAGGCGATAATAAAATAAGCTTTTGTATATTCTTTGATTCAAGTTGGTTAAGACGAGCTATGATTTGGCACCCCATTGAATGACCAACTACTATAACATTTTGTAGGTTATTCTCCCAGATAAATGAGGCGGTCACATTAGCGAGCTGTTCGATATTGAGAGGCTTGGAAGGTTTTTGGGTTGCGCCGTAGCCAGGTAGGTCGAGGGCAAAAACATTATAGTCTCCGGCGAGCTCGGTCGCCAATGGAATGTAGTATACACTCGACACACCAATACCATGTATCAAGATAATAGTTTTTTTCGATGCGTCGTAGTCATTAGTTCGCACGCCAACATCGTAGCCATCGATTTTTTGCTTTTGTAGTGTCTCCATCGTTTCCATTATAAACTGCTTGGCAAATACTTTAAATGAAATATATAAATGCGTGCACTTAGGGTAAGGCGTATAATAAGAATTGATGTTTGAGTATCCAGTGGTCTTTGTGGACATTGAAACAACCGGAGGGAGCTATCGAAATAGCCGAGTATTAGAGGTAGCTGCGATTCGCTATGAGAATGGTGAAATTGTAAAAGAGTTCTCGACGCTGATTGACCCGCAAACCCATATTCCACAAACGATTACTTCCATTACAGGCATAACTTCGGCTGATATTATTGGCGCGCCAGTCTTCGAAGACATTGCTGATGAATTACTTGAGATTTTAGATGGGGCGGTTTTTGTAGCCCATAATGTGCGATTTGATTATTCATTTTTAAAACAAGAATTTTCACTAATAGGCACCGCCTTTTCGCCACGATTATTATGTACTGTGCGATTATCTCGTTATTTATATGCTGGTGAAAAAGGCCATAGCTTAGAAAAACTAATTGCTCGCCATTCTATACCAGTACTTGATAGGCACCGCGCTTTAGAAGATGCTCGGGCTATTTTATATTTCTCGCAACTAGCCTACGACCAGCATGGCGAAGAAGCTTTTGCGGCTGCATTGATGCACCAATTGAAATCACAATCTTTGCCACCGCACCTGGACCTAAATGAATTGGAAGAAATTGGTAATGGACCAGGCGTATATATATTTAAAGATGACACCCATCAACCCATTTACGTAGGAAAAAGTATTACGCTGCGAAAGCGAGTACTATCGCATTTTCAAAGTACTAGCCCTAAAGAAGTGAAAATTAGTCAGCAGGTTCACCACGTTGAAACGGTCCCAACCGGCAGTGAGTTAGCTGCGCTATTACTCGAGTCTAAACTTATTAAGGAATTGAAGCCACTGTATAACCGGTTATTACGGCGGGTATCGTCGTACGCAATGTTGGTGAAAAAAGAGCAAGATGGCTATTCAAACCTAACCGTTGTTTCGGGAAGCGTTGGTAATGAAACCGACTTGAGTACTATTTATGGTGTGTATACCAACCGCATTAAAGCTAAACAAACAATCGATGAATTAACTCGACTGTATCGTTTGTGTCCAAAGCTAATGGGCTTAGAGAAATCAAAGGCTGCTTGTTTTTCGTATTCACTCGGCCGTTGTAAAGGTGCCTGTATAGGTGAAGAAGATGCTGCTACCTATAACGCTCGGTTTGAAATTGCTTTAGAACGCAGCAAATTATCTGAGTGGCCGTTTGAAGGACCGGTTACTATTCCGGTTAACCAGGCTGGTGAAAAAGTAGTCATTGAAAATTGGATTGTACAAGGTTTTAGTGATGAAGACGGTAATGAAATGATTGTTGATTCCGAGCCTAACTTTGACCTGGATGAATATAAAATTATTCGTCGGTTCATTAAAGAAAACCGGCACCTAATAGGTGGCTATGCCTAGGACTAAAAAACCAAAGCCCGTCCACTATGCTGAGGATTTTGGGCTAGATGTACTATCAGGTGACGATGATATGTTTCGTTGGTTTTTACTGGCGTACTTATTTGGTAAACCAATCCAAGCCAGTGTGGCCGCTCAAACCTGGCGCATATTTATGGACCGCAAAATTGATACGCCATGGGCAATTTTAAAACTGCCACCGCGAAAATTAGTTCACTTATTAGATGAAGGCAAATATACACGATACGATGAAGTGACTGCTCGGGCATTACGTATTTGCATGCAGCAGCTGGTAGATGATTACGAAGGTTCGTTATGGCTACTATTTGAAAGCAGTATGGATGAAGATGAATTCTCTAAACGCCTGCAGAGGTTTTATGGCGTCGGGCCAAAAACCGCTGAAATTTTTATGCGTGAAACTGAAGAATTATTTGCTCGCCGGGTAGAATAAGTTTCAGCAACTTTTCAGTTATTCGTACAATAATAATAAAGTTAACGGAGACGAAACACTATCGAGTAACGACTTAAAGGAGGTATCTTTATGAGCGAAAACGATCAGTATACAATGCAAAACCCAACCACTCAGTATCCAAACGCAGATGTTATTTCTAAGCAAAGCCAGCCGGAACCAGGGCTTGATGAAAACCTGGCGCCTAAAGCCGACCACGGCGAAAAAACCTATAAAGGTTCAGGACGGCTTAAAGGACGTAAAGCACTTATTACCGGTGGGGACTCGGGTATCGGACGGGCAGTGGCTATCGCTTTTGCTCGCGAAGGGGCTGATGTAGTAATTAATTACTTACCCGAAGAAGCAACTGACGCCGAAGATGTATTAACTGAAATTAAGAATGCTGGCCAAAAAGGAGTTGGTATCCCTTGCGACATAACTGACGAAGAAAATTGTAAAACGATGGTTGAAACCGCGGCTAAAGAACTTGGGGGTATTGATATTTTAGTAAACAATGCCGGTAAGCAGGTGTTTGTTGAAAACATCGAAGACCTCACGAGCGAACAATTCCAAACAACCTTCACCACTAATGTATTTGCTATGTTTTGGATAACCAAAGCAGCAGTGCCACACATGCCAGAGGGTGCCAGTATTATCAATACGACGTCTATTCAGTCGTACCAACCTTCACCAGGCCTTTTGGACTACTCTTCAACTAAAGGTGCCATTACATCCTTTACCAAAAGCCTAGCGAAGATGCTGGCAGGTAAGGGTATTCGCGTAAATGCCGTAGCGCCTGGGCCAATTTGGACGCCATTACAACCAAGCCATGGCCAACCACAAGAAAAGCTGGAACAATTTGGTTCAGACGTTCCTTTAGGGCGCCCAGGGCAACCAGCCGAATTAGCGCCGGCTTACGTATTCCTTGCAAGCCAAGAATCAAGCTATATTACAGCTGAGGTTATTGGGGTGACTGGTGGAAACCACTTACCGTAGCGAGCAAGGCTGAAATAAAACACCCACTTTTACAGTGGGTGTTTTTGTAAGCAATTAACTTATTTCTTTGGAACTTTAGCACCAGCTTTACGGGCTTCGCTAAGCCCAATGGCAACGGCTTGCTTTTTACTGGTAACCTTTTTATTCGAGTTGCCAATTGTTAATTTGCCCTCCTTTATTTCGTGCATAGTTTCTTCAACTTTTTCTTGGGCTTTTGGACCGTATTTAGCCATAAGATTCCTCCTTACTTATTTTTACTCAGCAGCAGGGTATTCATTTGATTTCAGAAGCCTGGCTAAGTGAGCAACGTTTCGAGCGACTATAGCATTAGCGCCAGCGACTTTTTCAGGAATGCTGTCAAGGTCCTTGTAGTCAGTTCTTTGCATAGCCTCGCCGTTCCAGTAAGTAGCGGCTTGAGCAGGAATAGTAAAGCCAAGGTCGTTAAGGCCTTGGAAAACATCAGCAGTTATTTTATGAGCACCGTCTTCGTTACCAACAATAGCAACAGCACCAACAATACCGAAGGTGAGCGGGCGGCCTTGTTCATCCAATTCACTTAGCTCGGCATCGAGCCGTTCAATGACGCGTAGGGCTACGCTAGACATTTGGCCTACCCAGGTTGGGGTAGCGATAATGAAAATATCCGAGTCAAGCATTTTCTGGCGAATCATTGGCCAATTATCGCCATCGCCCATATCGGTTTCGACACCAGGTTTAATGTTGTAGTCGACAACGCGGATAAATTCATTTTTAACGTTATATTTGCTTAACTCTGCATCAAGGTCATGAGCCAACTTATCGGTTGACGATTCACCTGGAGAGGGGGTGAGGGTACATATTAATGTAAGTGCTTTAAGTTCGTTAGGGTCTTCGGTCATAGGTCTCATTTCTGCAAAAATAAATTATCTGCATTACATATTACTCCGCTAGTATAATAAGATCATGAATAAGTTACTGTCTGTTTTCTTACAAAAACCAGCATATGAAGTAGCACCCTTGCTGCTTGGCTGTATTTTAGAACGCGAAATAGATGGCAAGAAGATGCGCGTGAGAATTGTTGAAACCGAAGCCTACGACGAAACGGATGCCGCCAGCCATAGTTATAAAGGGCAAACCTCGCGTACCGAAATTATGTTTGGCGAAGCAGGGTATTTATACGTGTACTTTACGTATGGCATGCATTATTGCTGCAATGTCGTGACGGGAAAGAAAGGGGATGGTTCGGCGGTGCTGATACGAGCGGTCGAGCCGGTTGAAGGTGAGGAGTGTATGCGGGAGTTGCGTAACGTTGAGGGTATTCAGCTGACCAACGGGCCAGCAAAGTTATGTAAGGCTTTGGCAATTGATAAACGGTTGAATGGGCATGATTTAACGGAAGCGCCGTTAAAACTTATTATCCAAAAGCCGGCTGAAGCTAGCAAAATTATTCAAACCAAACGTGTCGGAATCAGCCATGCTAAGGATATATTATGGCGATTTTACCTGTCTGGTAATAGATATGTGTCTAAACTGTAATATATTTCACAGTTATCAACCAATTGGCGTTGCTACCTAAAATAAGTTATGACATAGTTGTAGAGAACGTAAAATAATAAATTTAATTTTGGGAGGCCTCGTGTCACAAAAAGAAGATTTGCAAATAGCTGCGAACCGTATTGAACGTCAAATCAAGTCTCCATCAGTAACGCTCATCTTGTTCTTAGCAAGTGTAGGAGCGCTTATTTATTTAGGGTATCTTATTAAGCCAGAGTTTAGGGGCGATCCGCTTCCATATACTTTGGCGTTAACTGCTGAAATTTTTATTATATTTCAAGGGCTTATGGCTTTTTGGACTATTTTAAGTGGACGCTTTAATCCTCGTGGGTATGAGTATCATCACGCTCAAGACCGTTTATTTGCTGGGCAAAGCGGTGGAAAATCTGCATTAAAAACAATTACTCCTGAAACGGCTAAAATAGCTCGTCGTATTCCGATGGAGCTACACGGTAAACCAGTTACAATTGATATTTTTATTCCCGTTTACGGCGAGCCATTAGATGATATTCGCCAGACGGCAATTGCTGCCCGCGATGCGTATGGTTTACATAAAACCTTTATTTTAGATGACGGAAAATCAGACGATGTTCAAGAACTTGCCAAAACTTTGAAGGTCGGTTATATTCGCCGTCCAACGAATCAACATGCTAAGGCGGGTAATATCAATTTTGCTCTCAGTCAAACAAATGGTTCATTTTTCCTGATATTAGATGCTGACTTTGTGGCTGAACCAAATATTCTTTATGAAACGTTACCATTTTTTGAAGACCCTGAACTAGCTTTTGTACAAACGCCTCAATACTACAGCAATCAAACAAACTTTGTTTCAAGTGGTGCGAGTTTTATGCAACACGTATTTTATTCTCTTATTCAAGCCGGTAAGAACAAATTTAATGCTTCGTTTTGCGTTGGAACAAATGTGGTATTTCGACGACGCGCCATTGAAGACTTGGGTGGAGTATATGAAAAGTCTAAATCAGAAGATATCTGGACTTCATTATTTCTTCATGAAAAAGGTTGGAAATCAATTTACATTCCTACCTTGTTGGCAGTTGGAAAGACGCCAGAAAACTTGATGGCCTACTCAAAGCAACAACTGCGTTGGGCGACTGGAAGCTTCGAAGTGTTTCTTCGTAAGAACCCGTTATTTATTAAAAAATTGAGTGTTGACCAGCGGTTACAGTACCTGACCACATCATCGTATTATTTTGTTGGTTTCTCGGTTCTATTGCTGCTACTATTGCCACCGCTACAAATATTCTTTAACCTATCTCCAATTTCGACAGACATTCCAGTTTGGCAGTGGGCCTTAATGTATAGCGGTTTCTATGTTACTCAGCTGGTACTGGCGTTTTATACCATGGGTGGTTTGAAAATAAAGACGCTCATCTTAGCTAACGTATCATTCCCAATTTACATTAAAGCTTTCTTTAATGCATTGTTCCGACGTGATCAAGCGTGGAGTGCGACGAATGCTATTGGTAACTACGATTCACCGTTCAACTATGTACGCGCCCAAGTATATATTTTTGTTTTCCTGTTCCTAACAAGCTTAGTTGGAATCGCTAAAGCACTTTACACCTATGAGCTTTCCATTTCGTTAGTATGGAACTTGTTTAATACAATTGTGTTTGGATATTTTGTGTATGTTGCAACCGTCGAAGCATCAGCCTTAAAAAAGGCCGAACGCGGACCAAAGAAAATAACGATTAAACAGTTCGCATCCGAACAAATTACACCTGAAGGAGAAGCAGCATGAAATTAAGTGGTAAAATTAAATTCTTTTTTGGAATAATTTTTGTAGTACTTTTAGTCGGTGTATTGACAGTATTTTTGAACATTAGTATGTCGACATCAGATTCTGTTGAAGCAACACTGGATGCGCAATCGCGAACTATCGGTACAGACTACCCTGGGCTTGTAGTCAAACAAAATGTAGAAGAGGGTCAAAAGATTGCAGAGAATGAAGTACTATTTGAAATCGAAAGCCAACAGCTTAACACTGACTTGGCATCTGGGGCACTTAAAGAAGAAAGCCTTCC
Organism: Candidatus Saccharimonadota bacterium; assembly: GCA_028289065.1. GTDB lineage: Bacteria > Patescibacteriota > Saccharimonadia > Saccharimonadales > Saccharimonadaceae > Microsaccharimonas. Next base: position 9,751 of record JAQGHA010000009.1, on the reverse strand, counting down.
ATTCAAACTGAACCCTGAAACGAAAAATATTGAAATCCGTTCAACTAATGCTGGTGTAATTGACGAGATTTTCTTCCGTGAGGGATCGTATATTCCTGCTAGTGGAGTTATCACAACCGTATATGTTCTAGATTCGTTATTCGTAACGGCCCACTTCCAACTTGCACCGCCCGATTATGCCAGGATTGAAGACGATAGCTCACTTGAATTGTTGTTCCCTGACAATACTAAAAAAGAAGCGACTATAACGTCGGTCACACTTGAAAGTAGTAAAGATGAAGAGAAAGTTGACACGGTAGTGAAGGCTAAAATTACCGATGCGAATATGAGCGACTTCCGTTTTTCTGTCGGTACACCGGTTGATGCAAAGCTTCACCTGCGCCAAGACTCTTGGTTCCAAAACTTAATAAAGGTTATCCAAGATACTTTCACACCGAAGAGGGGATAGTTGATGAAGCGCCGAACTACCTACATACTAACGAGCGCTGTACTCGCTGTCGTACTGATCGGTGTTGTCGCTATAGTACTTGTAAATCGAAATACTACTAATGGACTTGGACTATTTTCAAGTGATACGTCTATTTTAAACAAAAATGCTTTAAAGGAACTGCCAACTAAAGCAGCTTCAATGGCATCCCTTAATCGAATTGCCGAGGGGGTGCAGCCGCCAACAAATTCTTGGATTAGTGGCTTAGCCTTGCAAGAAAAACCACTAGCAGTTTTTCCTATGCCGCTTAGTATTCAAGCTTTGGACACTGGGTTTCAAATTGGACTACCAACTATAGTGAGTGACGCCAAAACAATTACTGGCGGCCATGTAGCGGGAATAGAAGTATTAGTTGAGGGAGCAACTCAATTTCAACTTAGTCGTTTCGATAAGACATCTGCATCTTTAACTTATTCAAAAGGCGAACAGGCCTTAGGCAAACTAACAATTGCACAGGGTTCGCCGTATGTGTTTTATCGCGCAGGAAGTGACTCGGTACTTCGGGTTGTTAATACTGAAGGTGGCAAGGTAGTTAATGGCGAATATACATTTAAAAAAGGCATTCGTACTTACTCGATTGCTACGCATAGTAATGCGAAGCTATCGGCCGATGGGGGACAGGTGACAGTAACCGTACCTAAGGGTGGTTTAGCGACCTTCTATGCACTTCCAGAAGGTTCGACCGACATGTTAGCTGAGAATTCCGGTAATGAAGTGACGGGCGTTAAAATAACGCATGAGGAAAAAGACGGACAGTCGTTAACAAAATTTAAATACGAAACAGCCAACCAAAAACCAACCGTCGTAAGTACTATGGCTTATCAAACTGCAAATGGTGGTGAAAAGGTAGATCTTGCTTACCAAAGTATCTATGGCGATATGCAATCACGACGGGGCAATGAATTTACAACCACGGTGCCACTTATTTCAGCTTCGAACCAGTTGTCGTTAGGTAAGCTGAGCGACGAAGAGAAGCGCTTGGTTATTAGCGACCTACAAGCCGATAGCCAGGATATTACCATTGAAGCTCAAGATAGTTACTTTGCCGGTAAACAATTAGCGAGGGCAGCAATGTTGTACGGTATAGCTAAGCAACTTGATCAAGCGGATGTAGCCACTCAATTGGAATCAGTTTTGAAGCGAGAATTTTCGGCTCGGCTTGGTAAGAACTATTTTTATTACGATACTGACCTAAAGGGTGTTGCGGCCTTAACGGCAGCTTTTGGTTCGGAAGATTTTAACGACCACCATTTCCACTATGGCTACTTTATATACGCAGCCAGTATTTTGGGTAAATACGATAAATCATTTGTTGATGAATATAAAGACGAAGTAAATTTACTGGTAGCCGATATTGCTTCCTACGAAACGTACCCTGAATTTCCAGTAGAGCGAACCTATGACCCATACTCGGCGCACTCGTGGGCAGCCGGTTTGTCGCCCTTCCAAGATGGAAACAACCAAGAATCGAGTTCGGAAGCTTTGAATGCATATAACGGTGTAGCGCTTTGGGCGGAGGTAATTGGTAACAAAACATTGAAGCAGAATGGCCAATGGATGTTGTCGAATGAAACCGCGACAGCTAACACCGCTTGGCGAAGTGTTGATACATCGGCAAGTTATTTAAAGAATTACACCAGCCCGGTTGCTTCGTTAAACTTTGGTGGTAAACGGACATACTCGACATTCTTCAGTGATGAATCAAATACGAAATTGGGTATTCAACTTATTCCAATGAGCCCAGTGATGGAAACATTCAAAGCCGATAACGGTGGCATAAAAGAAAAACTTGCCAAACAAGACAAGCCGAATAACTACAACGTAGCGCTGGGTGATTACTTGCTGATGTACTTAGCTTTAAGTGATAAAGCTGCTGCAATTCAGGCTCTGGATAGGCAGACTGACGAATTTATTGATGATGGCAATTCTCGGACGTATTTACGAGCTTGGATATATAGTCAGGATTAGAAGGAGAGTATAATAAGTACATGATTACAGCTTTATCTTCATTTAGCGGAATTTCAGTATCAAGCATTCAAGAAGCCCGCAGGTTTTACGTTGATACGCTTCAACTTCTCTTAAAAGACGATAGTATGGGCTTACTTCTTGAATTACCTGGCGGTGGCCAGCTGTTTATATATGAAAAACCCAACCACGTACCGGCCGAGTTTACAGTTTTGAATTTTGTGGTTGCCGATATTAATGACACTATCAACCACTTGGCTGGCCACCATGGTATCCAGTTTGAACGCTACGATAATATGCCAGCGCCGCAAGACGAGCGGGGAGTGCTACGTGGTAAGGATGCCAACCAAGGCCCAAATATTGCTTGGTTTAAAGACCCAGCCGGTAACGTACTTGCCCTTATTGAAGACTAACTGTTTAGTAACACGCCAATAACAACTAAGCTATCCATAACTAACCAAATACTATTAGTTATTATCATTGGAGTGATGCGGTGTTTGATGCCGTAGATAAGAAAAATGACCGAGAAGACGGCGAAACTTACCCAAGAATACAGCGAGACACCTTCGGTTGAGCCATGGAAAATGGCAATAACCTGATAAATGCTACTTAAAGGGTAGAGAAACGAAGCAACGATGACAATAATATCAAAAGCAGTAAGCTTCTTTTTCCCTTTGACGTGTTCTTGAAATACGTAATTTTCGCGTGACATTACCATTAACTATATCAGAGGTTTGGTATGATAGGTAGATGGATGTGTTTGTTCACCGTTGGTTAAAAATTCCGTACCCACTACATGTGACGGAGTTTTTGTCACCTAAAAAACCAAAGGAAACCATTATCTTGATACACGGCATTGGCAACTCCGCCAAGGCTTGGGAAGAACTGATACCGTTGCTACCGAAAGATGTTCGGGTGCTAGGCATTGATTTACTTGGTTTTGGGGAATCGCCAAAGCCAAGCTGGGCAATTTACGATGCTAAAACGCAGGCGAGATCAGTAGGGGCAACATTATTTAAACTTCGTTTGTTGAAGCAACCTATTATTGTTGGCCACTCACTGGGTAGCTTAGTGGCGGTTGAAGTTGCCAAGCGCTACCCATTTATCGCTAAGCAGCTCATTTTATGTAGCCCACCGTTTTATAAGCAAACTGAAGAAAAGCGCCAACTATTACAACGCGATGAACTATTAAAAGATTTATACCGACGAGCAAAGAAATACCCGCAAACATTAGAATCGCTGTCGCCACTTATTGTGAAGTTAAAACTAGCCACCAAAGCATTAGATATTAATGCCGGGAACATCGCCACCTATGTGGCAGCCTTGGAAGCAAGTATCGTTAACCAAACCGCCTTAGAAGATGCGGCTCAGTTGAAATTACCAATCACAATTTTATACGGCACGTTAGACCCGGTCGTTATTGGTGCGCGCATTCGAAACTTAGCAAAAGCCATGCCAAACATTACCGCAAAAAAAATAGTGACCGGCCATGAAATCATAGGCCGGTACACTAAATTTGTTGCTAAAGAAATTAGCAGTCTCGTAAACTAACGACGAGTTTGCCGAGCTGACTAACGACGAGTTTGGGTTGGCACAAAAGTAAGTGCCTTACCGCTAGCGCCACCACGACCAGTACGGCCGATACGGTGAACGTAGTCTTCGTAGGTAGCAGGTTGGTCGTAGTTGATAACGTGGCTAACATTTGGAATGTCTAAACCACGAGCAGCAACGTCGGTTGCAACCAAAATACGAGCTTTACCATCTTTGAAAGTCTTCAAAGCACGTTGGCGTTGAGATTGTGACTTGTTACCGTGAATGGCAACAGATGAGTGGCCACTTCGTTCAAGGTGGTCAGAAAGTCGTTGAACACCAAACTTTGTTTCACCGAATACTAGAACTTTTTCGAATTCAGCTTCGTTTAACATGTTAGTAAGGATATCAAGGCGAGCTTCTTTGGTATCAGCTTCGATGATGTTTTGGTCAACACGTTCGCTGGTATCAGCAGTACGTACCTGTACTTCAGCTGGGTCATTAAGGAAAGTATTAACTAAATCTTTAATAGTAGGCGTAATAGTCGCGCTGAAGAACAATGTTTGGCGTTCAGCAGGAGTTTGGCTAACAATTGTACGGATGTCGTTGATGAACCCCATGTCGAGCATACGGTCAGCTTCGTCAAGAACAAGTGTCGTAACGTTGCTTAGGTTAAGTTCGCGGCGGTTCATAAGGTCCTTAAGACGGCCAGGTGTACCAATGATTACGTGCGCACCACGACGAAGGTCGCGGATTTGACGGTCAATGTTAGTACCACCAACACAAATTGCGTCGTATAGTTGCATACCTTGTGAAAAGGCACGGAACTCTTCTTCAATTTGCACAGCAAGTTCACGGGTTGGTGCCATGATAAGCACTGAAGCACGTGGGCTGTGAGTTGTAAGTGAGTTAATGATAGGCAATAGGAAGGCAGCTGTTTTACCAGTACCAGTGTTAGCTAAACCAATAACGTCGCGGCCTTCTAGAATAAGGGGAATCGCTTGGTCTTGGATTGGGCTTGGTGCAGTGTAGCCACGTTTTGCAACGTTAGCGTGCAAAGCAGCTGTAAAAGGAAAGTCTGCAAAGTTGTTTTTGTGCTCGTAGACGACTTCGTCGACTGCAGCTACAGCTTTGTTAATAAACTTGCTTGGGTGAATGTAAGCACCGCGACGGTTTCCGCCGCCGTTGCCACCTGATGGACGTCGGTTGTTTGAAGACTGTCCGCCGAATGAACGGTGGCCAGGACGAGCTCCACGTGGTTGAGTTGATGAGTTGTTGCTAGGGCGATATGCCATAAATAGTAATCCCTTTCAGGGTTAGAAATTGGTATGTTGTCGCTGCAGACGAACAGCAGTAAACCATATCTATTTATTTACCAGTTGGGCCCGCGACTGAGCGGCTTGAGGCAATAGTGAGGTATCCATTCGGATGCAATGTTACTATTATAGCACAAGTTAAATAAAATTACTATACCTCATATACGAAACATCTAATTATATTTCGAAACCAATTCTTATACACATTAATGTAATGAAGCTTAATCACGAGGGACCGGTCTTGTCTGTAAACGGCTTGTGAGCATGAGATTTGTTAGTCTATATAATGAGTATGCCTTGTATCGATTTTTAACAAACAGATATCTTTTAAACGGCAATGTAGTGTTACTATATTACTATATGGATGACAATTTAGTCTTAAATGAGATACATGTAGCTAATTATAAATCTCTGGTTGACACAGATATCAAGCTTCATGCTGAGTTAACGGCTTTAATAGGACTCAATGGATCTGGTAAGACGAGTACCTTAGGTGCGGTTAAGCTTCTAAGGCAATTAGCGTCTGGAAATGCACGACATCGTCGATACGGCGTTGAAGAAAATATCTATCCCATGACAGAGATAATCGCAAGTTTTACTTACAAAAACGATACGTATAGGCTCAAAGCAGAATTATATTTAGATAATATAGAAGTATATGATGAAGTAAAATACTTTGAATTGTATTTAAAAAGAGTTTCTAAAATGACTAAATGGACAAAAATTGATCCTGAAGCATTTGACTTTATCGATTATCTGATTAGGGCGAACAGACTACATACTCACGAACGTATGTACTTACCTGATGATGAAATATTGAGAGATTTTCTATTCAAACTTACTCCATTTCTTCGAAGTATTAAATATTATGGTGCAACTGTATTCTCTGATCCATCAAAAAGTCCCATTTCTTTCGAGCTTGAAGAAGATAGATCGGCACGCAGACCGAACAAACGTAGTGGTCATCAACAATTTTTATACGATCTATATATATTGAAATATAATAATAAAAAAGCGTATCAGCGTTATATAAATGCTGTTAATCACTTGGGTGTTAATCTTGTAGACGATATAGATTTCTCTCAAATCAAAGTTCCTAATAGTTCAGTAAAAATTAAAGCTGGAGGAATGACCGAAAAAATAACAAGCAATCGTGTATTAGTAGTACCGATCTTCAGTATAGGAACCTTACAGCTTTCTCCTAATCAACTTTCTGAAGGGACATTTAAAACACTCGCACTGATTTTTTATATCTTAAATGATAATAGTAAATTAATGTTAATTGAAGAGCCTGAGGTTTGTGTCCACCATGGCTTACTAAGTAATGTAATGGAATTAATTAAAGATCAATCAAAATATAAGCAAATTGTAGTTAGTACACACTCAGATTATGTATTGGATAAGATAAGTCCTGAGAATGTTTCACTGGTACGAAAAAGTAACCAGGGAACAATAGTCGAGCCACTACAGAGTGCTATGTCAAAAGATGATTACCGTGCTCTTAAACTATACTTGAACGACTCTGGTAATCTAGGTGAGTACTGGAAAGAAGATGGCTTCTCCTTCAAATAAAGGCATAGGCCATATTGGCATTATTTCCGAAGATTCAACCGACTTCGAGACTATTCGAATCCTTATCTCTAAAATTGTCGATACTGATGGTATAGGTTTTAAGTCAAAAGTAGGTAATGGTTGCGCGAAGATAAGAAGTAAATGTGTAGCCTGGGCGCAAGATTTAAAGAATAGAAAATGTGACATACTGATTGTAGTTCATGATTTAGACCGAAATGATCATAAGAAACTTAAAGCAGAGTTAACTTCGAAACTTTCATTATCTGCTATTCGAAACAATTTAGTATGCATACCGGTAGAAGAAATAGAAGCATGGTTGATAGCAGATCCTATTGGAATAAAAACCAGTTTAGGCCTTAAGAGAATACCGAGATTTTCAGGTAATCCAGAGACAATTACATCTCCTAAAGAAAAACTTAGAGAAGCTATATTTCAATGTTCCGGTAAAGAAATTTTTTACCAAACATCTATAAATCCAAGAATTGCAGGATCTATTGATATCTCTCTTGTATATAATAAATGTCCTTCATTCAAAGAATTTTATGACTATATTAAAACAAATGTATCTTAACAGCCGTAAATAAATGCACACAAGCCTATAGATGAATTTTTAGAACAGTGTCTTTATTGAGTTTGTGTTGTTTTGACGCTTTTTGAGCCGAATCCCCAATAGGCAGTATGTATGAAGTTGTGAATATACAATCGCTTAGCCTTGAATCGATTTGATCTAATAGTGATATCGATTTAATTATATATGTTTCAATTAGCTTACTTAATTTTTCAAGTTCTGTATCATAAAATAATTTCTTCATAATATTTATAGCATTTAGATTGCGATGTTTACCTGAAGCGAAATTTGTTTTTCGCAATAACTCGGCTAAAACAAATGTTATTCTTCCGTTATTGAAATCTTCAATCCAGTCATGAATGTCGTCATTCAACTGACGCGCTATGCAGTAATATTTTAAAGCTTGTTCCAATTTCTTGATATTATTCGAAGTCATATTTACTTCTTGAGCTATACACAAAGGTCCTATAATATGCGCAATAGCTCTATTTTCTAGTAAAAATTCAAGTTCCGTGCGATTTGGGACTGATGAGATTTCAAATTCTCTAGAGTTTATTTTAAACCTGCAATGTGCCACCTCCCAAGAATTAGCAATATCGACTTTGTCTATATATTCCAACACAGTGGAATAGTCAATGTTAGACGATCTGTATAACTCTAGCGCTCTACGCAATGCGACATTTCCGCTGGATATGGCACCGGGATTAATGTCGCCGTCTATGACGGAGTCGTAAATAGAATAAGCTAGCCAAATCATGAAATTGGCTTCACCAAGTTTTTTCAAGTCGATGCTTAAAATAATGTTTGATAAATTGAGAGACTCATAAAATGAAGAAGAGAATCTAGTTATTTCTCCGAACTTATCAACTGAAATTATTTTTTTACCAAATATATCAATCTCTGTACCGACTTCTGATGTTAATGATTCAACGAATGAATTAAAAAATGAATAGTTATATTCACGTTTTGTATGCAAAGCTGGTTCTTTGCTTATGCTAAAATTTATTATCTTTTTAACGTTTGTTTTTTCATTAACTGAAAGAAGTGTATTATTCGATAATTGATCATATATATAATTTTCTACTTCTGGAAGATCCTTATTGAGTAAGTGAAATAATTTCAATATACGTGCATTGAGAACTAAATCAGCCTGATTTTTGTTTAAATATGGTCCACCAGGTTGAGATTCTGATTCGATAAGTGATTCAACTAGGTTTGTTAATTGATTCTGAGTTACTGTTTTGTTTGCCTCAAGTATCTCTGTCATATTAATTACTTGTCTCATAAGGGAAGACATAGGAATCTCCAGTAATAATTTAGAATAAATATATAAAAATCATTTAGGCAAGAGTTTCTAGAAAACTCTTGCCTAAAAAGACTTGAAAATTATTCAAGCCATGGTGTGCCGGCAGATGCTTGTTCTATAGCGAAGTTTTTAAGTTGCTTCTTGTCACGAACGGCTTCGTTTGTGACAGTTTCAAGAATAGTAAAATTCATGTCAATCCTTTCTTTTGAAGTTAATCCCTAAGTGCTCCGACTAAAGCCTTAGATCTGACAATTGTCTTATTGATACACCAAGTAAGAAGTCTTATACTGAAATTTCGCGCAAATACTTTTTTTTCGTGCGTAACCGTATATGTTTATATTTTTAACTTTACGCTAAATAAACTTTTTTTCAATATTTTTTGATATTTCCCCCGGGTTTTTCATAAGCCCTAGCGTATTACCTAAAGCGAGGTTTATACTATATACATATGTCAGCCGATTTCCTCATTCGTTTGATAGCCGATTACTCCGTTATTGCGGTAGTCTTAATAGGTGCTTGGGCTATTTTATTTAAAGTACCTAAAGGCCAGCGCTTTAAAGCCTATTCACGCATTCTGATGGCTGGCTTAACCGCTTACATGCTGGCAAAGTTCCTAGCTAGCGTTTACCAGCCCTCCGACCTTCGTCCCTTCGAACTTCTTGGCGTTGACCCAGGTGCTTCATATCTTAATAACCCCGGCTTCCCGTCGGACCACGCTTTATTCGTCACCGCCATTGCTGCCGCCGTCTGGTTTGAAACTCGTATGAAAAAACTATCCATCGTTTTAGCGGCGTTAGTGGTGGTAGTTTGTATCGGCCGTGTGCTGGCATTGGTGCATACACCGTTCGATGTAATAGCAGGGGTCATAATTGCGATAGTGGGTGCTTTATGGTACAGTAACGAACCAAGAACGATCAACGAGAATAGGGAGATACACGGACATGGCAAGAGTCATAGCAGACGAACGAACAGTAGTCGTAAAACCGTGGTGGGCGAGAGTTAGAATA